>NZ_JBFAHF010000055.1:0-33610 GCF_040654015.1 Nocardia sp. NPDC050799 | reverse complement strand
TCAACCTGCTCGGCACTGAAATTCGCCAAACCCGCATGCGAAACGACAACACCCTTGGGCAAACCGGTCGAACCGGAGGTGTAGATGACATAGGCCGTGTTCGCCGGGGTCAGCGGCCACACCCGATCCGCATCGGTAATCGCACCGGCCGGATACGTATCCAGAGCCAACTCGTCGAGCACCAGCCAATCCACCGAGTCGGGCAGATCCGCCCGCACACTCGACACCGTGATACCCACCGGCGCACCCGAATCGGAGAGCATATGCGCAATACGATCCGCCGGATAGGTCGGATCGATCGGCAGGAACGCCGCACCCGACTTGGTGACAGCCCACTCCGCCAGCACCGAATCCGCCGACCGCGGCACCGCCACCGCCACCAGATCCTCGGCACCCAGGCAACGCTCGATCAACACCTGCGCCAACTGGTTCGACCGCTCGTCGAACTCACCGTAGGAGTACCGGACACCCTCGAACACCACCGCCGGCGCCGACGGATCCACCGCCACCGCCGCGGCCAGCAACTCCGGCAATGTCGACGCCGGCACCGCCGCACCACCCGTGCGGGACAGGACCTCGGCACGCTCGGCCTCGTCGAGGATTTCGATCGACCCCAGTGCGATATCCGGGTCCGCGGCCACCGCGGTCAGCACCTGCCGGAACCGGGTGATCACGGTCCGGATGGTCGCCTCGTCGAACAGTTCGGTGGCGTAGTTCAGGAAGAGAGTCATCCCGCCGGAGCCGTTCTCGGCCAGCGTGAACTGCAGATCGAACCGGGCCACGTCCTCCACGAGATCCAGCCCGGAGACCTCCAGACCCGCCAGATCCAGCACCGGCTGCTCATTGTTCTGCAGCGACAGCGCCACCTGGAACAGCGGGTTGCGCGCCTGCGAACGCTCCGGCGCCAGCAGATCCACCAGCCGCTCGAACGGTACGTCGGCATTGCCGAACGCGTCCAGATCGACCTGCCGAGCGCGGGTCACGAGCTCGGCGAACGATTCACCGGAACCGACACTCGTCCGCAATACGAGCGTGTTGACGAACATGCCGACCAGATCGTCCAGGGCCCGCTCACCACGACCCGCGATCGGCGTACCGATCGCGATGTCGTCGCTACCGGACAACCGCGCCAGCAACGCCGCCAACGCCGCATGCAGCACCATGAACATCGACGCGCCACGACCGCGCGCCACACCGTCCAGGCCCTGGATCAGCTCAGCGGACAACTCACCGCGCACCGTCGCGCCGCGCATCGACGCCACCGCCGGACGCGGCCGGTCCAGCGGCAGCGCCAACTCGTCGGGAACACCGTCGAGAGTGCGCTGCCAGAACGCGATCTGACGCGCCAGCGGCGAATTCACATCGTCCTCGGCGCCCAGCACCTGCCGCTGCCACAGCGTGTAGTCGGCGTACTGGACCCGGAGCTGATCCCATCCCGGCTCGAGATCCCGGGCCCGCGCCGCGTACGCGGTCATCACGTCCCGGGCCAGCGGAGCCATCGAGAAACCGTCGCCGGAGATATGGTGCACGACCACCACCAGCACGAATTCCCGCGGCGTCACCTCTAGCAACCGCGCCCGCAACGGCGGGGCCACGGACACGTCGAAACCGACGCCCACGAACTCCGCTACCGCGGCGGGCAGCTCGTCCACGGTGACCGCGACCGTCTCCAATCGCAGATCGACCCGGTCCGCGGGCACGACCAGCTGCACCGGCACTCCGGAACGCTCCGGGAAGTAGGTGCGCAGCGATTCGTGGCGGCGGAGCACATCGGCCAGGGCCGCGCGCAGCGCTGCCACGTCCAGCTCACCGGCGAGCCGGATCGCCATCGGCAGGTTGTAGGCCACCGACGAGGTGTCGTACTGGTTCAGGAACCACATCCGCTGCTGCGCGTACGACAACGGCACCAGCTCGGGCCGCGGCCCGGCCACCAGTGCCGGACGCGCTTTCTCACCGGCCTGCTCGACCCGCACGGCCAATGCGGCCACCGTCGGCGCCTCGAACAGCGCGCGCACCGTGACCTGGGTATCGAGCGCGGCCCCGATCCGGGCCGCGACCTGGGTCGCGACCAGCGAGTTACCGCCCAGCTCGAAGAAATCGTCGTCCGCACCGACGCGCTCCAGACCGAGCACCTCGGCGAACGTCGATGCCACGACCTCCTCGATCGGAGTCGACGGCGCCCGGAACACTCGCGCCTCGAACACCGGTGCCGGCAGCGATTTGCGGTCCAGTTTGCCGGCCGCGTTCATCGGGAACGCGTCGAGCACCACGAAGGCCGCGGGCACCATATAGGCCGGAAGTTCGGCACGCAGTGCGGACCGCACCGCCTCCGGATCGATCGCCCGGCCGGTTTCCGGCACGAGATAGGCCACCAGCTGGTCACCGGTGTGCTCATCGGTGCGCATGACCACCACTACCTGGGCGATCTCGTCCACACCGAGCAGCGCCGCCTCGATCTCACCGAGCTCGATACGCAGACCGCGCAGCTTCACCTGGAAGTCGGTGCGGCCCAGATACTCGAGCTCACCATCGACATTCCAGCGCGCCAGGTCGCCGGTACGGTACATCCGTGCGCCGGCGCCGAACGGGTTCGCCACGAAGCGGTCGAAGGTCAGATCCGGGCGATCCACATACCCCCGCGCCAGCTGCGCGCCGGCCACATAGAGTTCGCCGGGAACCCCCGGCGGCACCGGGCGCAACCGGCCGTCCAGCACGTAGGCCTGGGTGTTGAAAGCCGGGACGCCGATCGGTACCGACTCCGTATCGGCCTCGGTCACCTCGTGGAAGATGAGGTCGACCGTGGCCTCGGTGGGACCGTACAGATTGTCCAGCCGGGCATCGGTCAGTTTCCGCAACCGTCGCGGCAGATCGACGGGAAGCGCCTCGCCGCCGACGACGATATGGCGCACACTCGACCAGGCGTCGGGGCCGGTGTCGGCCATGATCACCGACAGCATCGACGGCACGAACTGCACCGTCGTCACCCCTTCGGAGGCGATGATCCCGGCGAGATAGGCGGGGTCACGATGTCCGTCCGGGCGGGCGATGACGAGCCGCGCGCCCACCTGCAACGGCAGGAAGAACTCGGGGACCGACGCGTCGAAGGTGACCGTGGCGCGCTGCAGCATGACATCGGACGCACTCATCCCGTACCGCGCGTGTGCGGCCACCAGGTAGTTCACGATCGCCTTGTGCGCCACCGCGACGCCCTTGGGGCGGCCGGTCGAGCCGGAAGTGAAGATCACGTACGCGGTGTTGGCCGAGCGCAGTGGCCGCAGCCGATCCGTATCGGTGAGCGGGGCATCTGAGTACTCGGACAGGTCCAGCCGATCGATGCGCAGCTGCCGTTCGATCACCGGGTCCAGGTCCGCACCGGCGGTGAGCACACACACCGGACGCGCGGTATCGAGGATATGCCCGAGCCGTTCCACCGGCTGTTCCGGATCCAGCGGTATGTAGGCGCCGCCGGCCACGACGACGGCGTACATACCGACGACGAGATCGAAGGACCGCTGCATACCCAGCGCCACATACACCTCGGGCCCGACACCCATTCCGACGAGCCGGCGGGCCAGCCGATGTACCCGGCCCGCGAACTCGGCGTAGGACAGATTCGTCCCCTCGAAGGTCAGCGCGATCTCGTCCGGCGTCCGGGCGACCTGCGCCTCGAACAGGGAAACCAGGGTGGCGGTGGCATTGCCGGGGGTCTCGGTGAGCGCGGTCTCCACCGGGAAGCCCGTCGCGTTCCAGCGATCGAGCACCAGGGCGCGTTCGGCCGGGGCCATGAGCTCGATATCCCCGACCGGCACCGTCGCGTCCGCGATCACCGCGCGCAGCACCCGCACGAAACGCCGGCCGAACTCGGAGATGAAGTCGTCGTCGAAGAGATCGGTGGCGTACAGGATCTCGGCGTCCATGCCCGACCCGCCGGCGACCGTGTCGCTCATGGTGAGCGACAGGTCGTACTTGGTGTTGGGTATCTCGACATCGAACCCGGTCATCGTCAGACCCGGCAGTTCCAGCCGGGTGTCGCCCAGGTTCTGGAAGGCGAGCATCACCTGGAACAGCGGCTGACGGGATTGGGAACGGACCGGATTGAGGGCCTCGACCAGCCGCTCGAACGGCACGTCGGCGTGTGCGAACGCGGCCAGATCGCGATCGCGCACATGCGCGAGCAGTTCGGCGAACGGCGCGCCGATATCGACCCGGGTCCGCAACACCAGCGTGTTGACGAACATGCCGATCAGCTCGTCGAGAACCCGCTCGCCGCGGCCGGCGACGGGAATACCGATGGCGATATCGTCGGTACCGCTGAGGCGGGCGAGCAAAGTGGCGAACGTGCTGTGCACGAGCATGAACAAGGTGACGCCCTGCGCCTGGGCGACCCGGTTCAACTCGTCGATCACCGCACCGGGCACGACGAACCGGTGTGTCGCCGCCCGTTCGCTGGCGACCGCCGGCCGGGGCCGGCTGGACAACCGGAGTTCGTCGGGCAGTTCGTCCAGTTCGGCCCGCCAGAAGTCCAGCTGCTGGGAGACCAGCGACGCCGGATCCTCATCGGACCCGAGTACCTCGCGCTGCCACATCGCGTAATCGATGTACTGCACGGCCATCGGCTCCCAGTCCGGGGCCGCGCCGGCCGAACGCGCCGAGTACGCGATCATCAGGTCACGGCTCAGCGGCCGCATCGAGAAACCGTCGGCGGCGATATGGTGCACCACACCGGCCAGCACGTAGTCGTCCTCGGTCAGGCGATAGACCCGCAGCCGAACCGGCAGTTCGGTGGTCAGATCGAAGCCGCGGAAACCGAATTCGGCGATCGACGCGAGGAGGTCGCCACTCAGTTCGGCACCCGACACCGCGGCCCGGTGCGTTTCGAGGATCTCCACCTCCGGAACCGCGCGGTCCGGCGGCAGCACCTGCTGGTAGCCGATGCCCTCGTGGGCCGGGTACACGGTGCGCAGGGATTCGTGCCGGGCGATCACATCGGACACCGCCTGCAGCAGCACCGTCATATCGACCGTGCCGGTGAGCCGCAGGACGAGCGGAATATTGTCGACCGCGGACTCCGGTTCGAAGCGGTTGAGGAACCATATCCGCTGCTGTGCCTGCGACAGCGGCGGGCGTTCGGGCCGGGGGCGCGGGGCGAGAACCGGACGCCCACCGGCACCGGCCTGCTGTTCCACCCGGGCCGCGAGCGCGGCCACCGTCGAATCCTCGAACAGCATCCGCACCGGGACCTGGGTATCGAGTGCGGCCCCGATCCGGGCCGCGACCTGGGTCGCGATCAGCGAGTTGCCGCCGAGGGCGAAGAAATCGTCGTCGGCGCCGACCCGTTCGGTACCGAGGACCTCCGCGAAGACCCCGGCCACGATCTCCTCGATCGGGGTCGATGCCGCGCGGGAACCACCCGATTCGAACACCGGCGCGGGCAGGGCCCGGCGATCCAGCTTGCCGTTGATGGTCAATGGAATCCGGTCCAGCACGATCACCGCGGACGGCACCATGTAGGAGGGCACCCGCTGACCGACACCTTCGCGAATCGCTTCTGTGTCTGGCTCGTCCTCGGTCTCCGACACCACATACGCGACGATCCGGTGATCGCCCGGATTGTCCTCGCGGACGATGACCGCGGCCTGCGCGACATCCGGCTGCGCGAGCACCGCAGCCTCGATCTCACCGAGCTCGATCCGGAAGCCGCGCACCTTGACCTGGTCGTCGGCCCGGCCCAGATATTCGAGTTCGCCGGAGCGGTTCCAGCGCGCCAGATCGCCGGAGCGGTAGAGCCGTGCCCCGGGCGCACCGGGCTCGGCCAGCGGGTCGGCCACGAAACGAGCCGCCGTCAGGTCCGGGCGATCCAGGTAACCGTGGGCCAGTTGCCCACCCGCGATGTACAACTCGCCCGTGACCCCGACCGGCACCGGTCGCAGCCGGCTGTCCAGTACGTAGATCTTCAGCCCGGCGATCGCCCGGCCGATCACGCTGCCCGTGGCCCCGGCGATGACCTCCGCGTCCAGCGCGCGGTAGGCCACGTGCACGGTGGTCTCGGTGATGCCGTACATGTTCACCAGCACCGGCGAGGCGGTTTCCCGGTCGCCGAGCTGGACGGTGCGTCCGGTCGAGCCGTCGCCGTGCCGGGCGATCCAATCGGAGAGCCGGCGCAGTTCCAGTGCCTCACCACCGAATACGACATACCGCAGCGCGAGCGGACGTTCGGCCGCCGCGGTGCGGTCCGCCTCGGCCAGCTGATAGAACGCCGACGGCGTCTGGTTCAGCACGGTGACCCGCTCCGTGCGCAGCAGTTCCAGGAACTGCTGCGGCGAGCGCGAGGTGTAGTAGTCGACGACCACCAGGGTGCCGCCGAAGAGCAGCGGTCCCCACAGCTCCCAGACCGAGAAGTCGAACGCGTAGGAGTGGAAGAGGGTCCACACGTCCTCGGGGCCGAACCCGAACTCGCGTTCGGTATTGGCGAACAGCCGCACCACGCTGCGGTGCGCCACCGCGACGCCCTTGGGGCGGCCGGTGGAACCGGAGGTGTAGATGACGTAGGCGGTGTTGTCCGGACGCAACGGCGCCAGGCGATCGGCGTCGGAGACCGGACCGTCGTCGGCGTCCTCGATATCGCCGGCCTCCACGGCGTACCCGTCCACCACGACCCGGGAGATACCGCCGGGCAGGTCCACCCGCACCGAGGAATCCAGTACCACGGTCGCGGGACGCGCGTCCTGGAGTATGTAGGCGATCCGATCGGCGGGGGAATCCGGATCCACCGGCACGTACGCGGCACCGGATTTGATCACCGCGAGCAGGGTGACCACCAGATCCAGCGACCGCGGCAACAGCACCGCGACCCGGTCCTCCGGTCCGGCGCCCTCGGCGATCAACCGGCGCGCCAGCACATTCGCCCGGCGCTCCAACTCGGCGTAGGTGAGCTGATCGCCCTCGTACTTCGCGGCGGTCCGGTGCGGGTGTTCTCCGGCAGCAGCCTCGAACAGCCCGGCCAGGGTGGCCGTCTCGGGGTCGTCGAGCGCTACGCCGTCGATGCTGAACACCCCGGGGCGGGCATCCGCACGGGATTGCGCCCAGCGCTGTGTCACATCGAAGCGCTCGGTGTCGGCGAGCAGATCGATATCCCCGACCGCTGTCGCCGGCTCCCGGACGATCGCGCGCAGTATGCGCAGGAAACGATCGGAGAAACCGGCCACGGTCTCCGGATCGAACAGATCGGTGGCGTATGCCCACTGCATCCGCAGGCCGCCGCCGGCGGCACTCTCGGTGCCCACCGTCAGCTGGAGATCGAACTTCGACTGACCGGTCTGGAAGTCGACGACGCCGAGGTCGAGCCCGGGCAGCGATACCGCCGCCGTATCCGCCACCGATGCGGCCTCGAAGGCCAGCACGACCTGGAACAACGGGTGATGCGCCCGCGAACGGCGCGGGTTGAGGATATCGACGAGCCGCTCGAACGGGATATCGGCGTTCGCGAAGGCGGCGAGGTCGGTGCGGCGCACCTCGGCCAGTAGTTCGGTGAACGGCGTACCCGGGGCCACCTCGGTCCGCAGGACCAGGGTGTTGACGAACATACCGACCAGATCGTCGAGCGCCTGTTCGCCGCGACCGGCGATCGGGGTTCCGATACTGATATCGGAACTGCTGGACATCCGGCTCGCCCAGGTGGCGAGGGCGGCGTGCACCACCATGAACAGTGTGGTGCCGTGCGACCGGGCCAGAGTCTCCAGCGCGGTACGCAATTCGACGTCGACCACGAAATCGTGGGCGGCGCCGGAATCGGAGGATATCTCCGGCCGCGGCCGGTCGGCCGGCAGATCCAGTCGGTCGGGCATATCCCGCAACTGTTCGCGCCAGTAGGCGATCTGTTCGGCGGCCACCGATTCGGGATCGTCCTCCGAGCCCAGCACCTCACGCTGCCACAGCGTGTAATCGGCGTACTGCACCGCCAGCGGTTCCCAGGCGGGGACCACACCGCGGCTGCGGTCGTTGTAGGCGACGACGAGATCCCGCAGCAGCGGACGCGGCGAGAAGCCGTCGGCGCTGATGTGGTGTGCGACCAGGAGGAGCACGTAGTTGTGCTCGTCCAGGCGCAGCAGCGACACCCGGAACGGGAGTTCGGCCACGACGTCGAAGAGCACCCCGGCCAACTCGAGGATGCGGGCGGGCAGTTCCGCCTCGGTGACCGGCTCGGGATCGAGCTCGATATCCACCGCACCGGCCGGCAGCACCTGCTGGTAGCCGATACCGTCCACTTCCGGATACACGGTCCGCAGCACCTCGTGCCGCGCCACCAGATCCGAGACGGCCGCGCGCAACGCGTCCACGTCCAGATCACCGGTCAACCGCACCGCCAGCGGGATGTTGTAGGCCGCGGACCGATCGTCGAACCGGTTGAGGAACCACATCCGCTGCTGCGCCAGCGACAACGGCACCCGCTCCGGCCGCTCCCGCGCCGCCAGCACCGGCAGATCACCACGCCCGGTGGCGGATTCCGCGGCGGCAGCCAACGCGGCCACCGTGGAGGCCTCGAACAGCATCCGCACCGGCACCTGCACGTCCAGCGCCGCACTCAGGCGGGCCGCGACCTGGGTCGCGATCAGCGAGTTACCGCCCAGGGCGAAGAAATCATCATCGGCACCGATCCGCTCCACACCCAGCACATCGGCGAACACCCCCGCCACGATCTCCTCGATCGGCGTCGACGCAGCCCGGAACTCCCGCGTCTCGAACACCGGCGCCGGCAACGCCTTACGATCCAGCTTGCCCGAAGTGTTCAAGGGGAACGCATCCAGTTCCATGACCACGGCCGGGATCATGTACACCGGCAGCACATCACGCAGCGACTCCAGCAACACGCCGGAGTCGATCTGCTCTCCGGGTGCGGGCACGACATAGGCGACCAACTGCTCACCGAGCTCGGACGCCGCGACCGTCACGATGGCCTGGCTCACCGCCGGCTGGGCCAGCAACGCCGATTCGATCTCCCCGAGCTCGATCCGCTGACCACGGAACTTCACCTGGAAATCGGTACGACCCAGATACTCGAGCACCGGCAACGATTCGGTCCAGCCCTCGGTCGGCGAATCGCCGATCACGTGAGTCCACCGGACCAGGTCACCCGTGCGATACATCCGCTGACCGGCATCGAACGGACTCGCGACGAAACGGTCCGAACTCAGATCCGGTCGCGTCACATACCCGCGAGCCAACTGATCACCCGCGAGATAGAGCTCACCCACCACACCGGCGGGAACCGGCCGCAGACGCGAATCCAGCACATACACACGGCTGTTCCACTGCGGCACACCAATCGGCACACCAGTGGTTTCCTGACCGGTCGCCTGCCAATAGGTGATCGACACCGCAGCCTCGGTCGGACCATACAAATTGTGCACAGCAGCACCGGAAATCGCATGCATCGCCGTCACCGTCTCCGGCGGCAACGCCTCACCGATCACGAACACATGCTCGAGCGACGGAATCGAACCCGCCGCAGTATGGGCAGCGAACACACCCAACATCGACGGCACGAAATCCGTCACCGTCACTTGCTGCTCAGCGATCGTCCGCGCCAAATATTCGGTATCCCGATGACCATCGGGAGTCGCCACCACCAGGTGCGCACCGGCGGCCAAGGGCAGGAAGTAACCCCACAACGACACATCGAACGTCGTCGCCGTCTTCTGCAGATACACATCTTCTGCACCCAGCGGGTACTGCGACAACATCCACGCAACCTGATTACCGATCGCCGAATGCGGAACCGCCACACCCTTCGGACGACCCGTCGAACCCGACGTGAAAATCACATACGCCGTATTCGACGACCGCACCGGCGCCAACCGATCAGCATCGGTCACCTCGCCATCGGCGTAGCCCGACACATCCACGGTGTCCAACTCGAGCACCGGCACACCCGCACCCTCGGGCACCGCACCCGCATCACCGGTAGTCGTCAGCACACACAACGGCGACGCCGTCTCGAGAATGTAACCGATCCGCTCCGCCGGATGCGCCGGATCCAACGGCACATACGCACCACCAGCGGCCACCACCGCATACATCCCGACAACCAGATCCAACGACCGCGAAACAAGCAGACCCACCAGCGTCTCGGGACCGACACCCTGCGCGATCAGATGCCGCGCCAACCGGTTCACCCGACCAGCGAACTCGCCATAGGACAGACTCGTCCCCTCGAACGAAACCGCCACCCGCTCCGGATACGCCACAGCCGCGGCATTGAACCCGTCCAGCAGCAACCCGGCCGGGAGCGCATGCTCGGTCGCATTCCACTCCGCCAGCATCTTCGTGCGCTCGACCGGCGCCAGGATCTCCAGATCACCGACAGCCGTCTCCGGCGCGGCCAGGACCTCCTCCAGCAACCGCACGAACCGATCGGCGAACATCTCGATCGTCGAGTGATCGAACAGATCCCGGGAATACGAGAGCGCGCCCTGCATACCGGCGTCCGCGGTGTCGCCGGTCCCCCGGAAATTGAACGAGAGATCGAACTTCTCCAGGCTGGTCTCGAAATCGACCGGAGCGACCCGCAGATCCGGCAATTCGAAATGCCGGTCCGGCAGATTCTCGAATGACAGAGCCACCTGGAAAATCGGGTGGCGCGCCTGTGAACGTGCCGGATTCAGCACCTCCACCAGCCGTTCGAACGGCACATCCGCATGAGCGAACGCCTGCAGATCGGTATTCCGGACCTCCGCGAGCAATTCGGTGAAGGACATATCGCCGCGAACCGGAGTTCGCAACACCAATGTGTTGACGAACATGCCGACCAGGTTCTCCAGTGCCGCATCACCACGGCCGGCTACCGGAGTACCGACACCGATATCGGATTCTCCGGTGATCCGCGCCAGGAATACGGCCAGCGCACTGTGCACGACCATGAACGGTGAAGCATTGTGCCGCCAGCCCAGATCCACGATCCGGCGGCGGGTCTCCGGGCTGATCTCGAATGAATGAAGGCCGCCCGAGAAGGACGAAACGGCCGCGCGAGGTCGGTCCGCCGGAAGTACCAGCTCGTCCGGCAGGCCGGCCAGTTTCTCCTTCCAGTACCGCACCTGTTCGGAGATGAGCGAATTCGGATCGTCCTCCGAACCCAGCACCTCACGCTGCCACAGCGCGTAATCCGCGTACTGCACCGGAAGGCTGGCCCAGGCCGGGGGTTCCCAGCTGACGCGTGCCGCGTAGGCGGCCATCACATCTCGCGCCAGCGGGCCCATCGACCAACCGTCGGCGGAGATATGGTGCACCACCATACCGAGTACGTATTCGTTTTCGCTGATCTCGAAGAGCCGAGCATGCAGCGGTACCTCGACGGTGACGTCGAAGGCCATCGTCACCAGATCGATCAGGTGCTCGATGAGCCTGTCCTCGCGGATCAGGTACGGAGTCAGATCCGGTACCACCTGAGCCGCGTCCAGGATCACCTGGACCGGAGTCCGGCCCTTCTGCGGGAACACGGTCCGCAGCGATTCGTGCCGGTCGATCACATCGATGAAAGCAACCTGCAGGGCTGCGATGTCGAGGTAGCCGGACATCCGGATCGCGATCGGAATGTTGTTGACCGCCGATTCGGTGTCGTACCGGTTGAGGAACCACATCCGCTGCTGCGCCAGCGACAACGGCACCTGCTCCACGACTTCACCTGTGGGCAGGATCTGGATCGGGCGCTCCCGCGGCGTCAACGCCACGCGACCACTCGCACCGGCCTGTTCCACCCGCACAGCCAACGCCGCCACGGTCGGTGTCTCGAACAGCATCCGCACCGGCACCGTGGTGTCCAACGCCGCACCCAAGCGCGCGGCGACCTGGGTCGCGATCAGCGAGTTACCACCCAGCGCGAAGAAATCGTCATCGGCACCGATCCGCTCCACACCCAGCACATCGGCGAACACCCCCGCCACGATCTCCTCGATCGGCGTCGACGCAGCCCGGAACTCCCGCGTCTCGAACACCGGCGCCGGCAACGCCTTACGATCCAGCTTCCCCGAGGTGTTCAACGGGAACGCATCCAGCTCCATGACCACAGCCGGGATCATGTACACCGGCAGCACATCACGCAGATCATCGAGCAGCACAGCCGATACGATCTGCGCACCCGGAGCGGGAACCACGTAACCGACGAGCTGCTCGCCCAGATCGGACGCCGCGACGGTCACCACAGCCTGGCTCACCGCGGGCTGCGCCAGCAACGCCGATTCGATCTCACCCAGCTCGATCCGCTGACCACGGAACTTCACCTGGAAATCGGTACGACCCAGGTACTCCAGCACCGGCTGCGCATCCGAGTCGCCCTCGATACGCCGCCACCGCACCAGGTCACCGGTCCGATACATCCGCTCGGAGTCAGCAAACGGGTTCGCGACGAAACGATCCGAACTCAGATCCGGACGGGTCACATACCCGCGAGCCAACTGATCACCCGCAAGGTACAACTCACCCGTGACACCCTCGGGAACCGGCCGCAACCTGCTGTCGAGCACATACACACGGCTGTTCCACTGCGGTACACCGATCGGCACACTGCCCGACTCGTGACCGGTCGCCTGCCAATAGGTGATCGACACCGCGGCCTCGGTCGGACCATACAAATTGTGCACAGCAGCACCCGAAATCGCATGCATCGCCGTCACCGTCTCCGGCGGCAGGGCTTCACCGATCACGAACACATGCTCGAGCGACGGAATCGAACCCGCGGGAGTGTGGGCGGCGAACACACCCAACATCGACGGCACGAAGTCGGTGACCGTCACCTCTTGCTCGGCAATGATCTCCGCCAGGTAGGCCGGATCCCGGTGACCATCCGGAGCCGCCACCACCAGGTGCGCACCCGCGGCCAACGGCAGGAAGTAACCCCACAGAGACACGTCGAACGTCGTCGCCGTCTTCTGCAGATACACATCTTCTGCGCCCAGCGGGTACTGCGACAGCATCCACGCGACCTGGTTCACGATCGCCGAATGCGAGACGGCCACACCCTTGGGACGACCCGTCGAACCCGACGTGAAGATCACATACGCCGTATTCGACGGCCGCACCGGCGCCAACCGATCAGCATCGGTCACCTGCGCCGAGTCGTAACCACCGGTTTCGAGGGTATCCAACTCGAGCACCGGCACACCGGTGTCCTCCGGCACTGCCATCGCATCAGCAGTCGTGGTCAGCACACACAACGGTGCCGCGGTATCGAGAATGTAACCGATCCGCTCCGCCGGATGCGCCGGATCCAACGGCACATACGCACCACCCGCGGCGACCACCGCGTACATCCCGACCACGAGATCCAGCGACCGCGTCACCAGCAGACCCACCAGCGTCTCGGGCCCGACGCCCTGCGCGATCAGATGCCGCGCGAGCCGGTTCACCCGACCGGCGAACTCGCCATAGGACAGACTCGTCCCCTCGAACGAAACCGCCACTCGCTCCGGGTACGCCGCGGCAGCGGCATCGAACCCGTCCAGCAACAGTCCTGCCGGGAGCGCGTGCTCGGTCGCGTTCCACTCCGCCAGCATCTTCGTGTGCTCGACCGGCGCCAGGATCTCCAGATCACCGACAGCCGTCTCCGGCGCAACCAGGACCTCCTGCAGCAACCGCACGAACCGGTCCACGAATCCCTGGACGGTGGCGTGGTCGAACAGTGCGCTGGCATAGGTCAGATAACCGGACAACCCCCCCGGCACACCGGTGATGTCGTACGAGTCGTTGAGTATCAGGTTCAGGTCGAACTGTGAGATCTCGGCGTCGACATCCACCGCGGAAACCGTCAGGCCGGGCAGTTCCAATACGGACGCGGTCATGTTCTGGAACGTGAACCCGACCTGGAACAACGGATGCCGCCCCTGCGAACGCGCCGGGTTGAGCACCTCCACCAGACGCTCGAACGGCACGTCGGCATGCGCATAAGCCGCGATATCGACTTCACGCTGGCGACCGAGTAGATCCGCGAACGACTCACCGCGATCCAGCTGGGTCCGGAACACCAGCGTGTTCACGAACATACCGATCAGATCATCGAGCGCCTGCTCACCACGACCCGCCACCGGCGTACCGATAGTGATGTCATCGGCACCCGACAACCGCGACAACAACACCGCCAGCGCCGAGTGCACGACCATGAACAAAGTAGCGTTCTGCTGCTGCGCCAGCCGCACCAAACCGGCATGGGTTACCGCGTCGATCGCGACCTCGACCCGCCCACCGGCAAACGACTGCACCGCCGGACGCGGCCGATCCGACGGCAGATCCAACTGATCCGGAACACCCGCCAGCATCGACTGCCAATACCCGACCTGCTGCGCCGCGATCGACTCCGGATCGGCCTCATCACCCAGCAACTCCCGCTGCCAGATGCTGTAATCCGCATACTGCACCGGCAGGGGTGCCCACCCCGGAGCATCCCCGGCCGTCCGCGCCGCATACGCGGTCATCAGGTCCAGGGTCAGCGGTCCCACCGAGGCGCCGTCGGCCGCGATATGGTGCACCGCCATCGCCAGCACGAATTCGCCGGCGGCGGAAACCTCGCCGGTATCGCCCGCACCGGCCACCTGCAACAATTCGACCCGCAGCGGCACCTCGGCCGTCACATCGAAACCGGCCGACAGCAACTCACTGATCCTGGCCACCGGATCATCGGTAGCGACGAGCGGGAGACCACCGGCGATCACCTGCGCGGTGGGAAGCACATCCTGGTACGGCACCCCACCCGGACCCACCGGATAGCGTGTCCGCAAGGTTTCGTGGCGGTCCACCACATCGGCGACTGCCTGCCGCAGAGCGGGAATATCGAGATCACCGGACAGGCGGACGGCGACCGGAATGTTGTAAGCGGCCGAATCCGTATCGAACTGATTCAGGAACCACATACGCTGCTGCGCCAACGACAACGGCACCCGCTCCGGCCGCGGCTGCGCCACCAACGCCTGCCGCCCACCCGAACCAGCGTGCCGCTCCACCCGCACCGCCAAACCGGCCACCGTGGACGCCTCGAACAACATCCGCACCGGCACCGTGGCATTCAGCGCCTTACCCAAACGCGCAGCAACCTGCGTCGCGACCAGCGAATTACCGCCCAGCGCGAAGAAATCATCGTCGGCGCCGACACGATCCACACCGAGCACCTCGGCGAACGTATTCGCCACGATCTCCTCGATCGGAGTCGACGGCGCCCGGAACTCCAGCACCTCGAACACCGGCTCCGGCAGCGCCCTACGGTCGAGCTTCCCGTTGGCATTCAGCGGCAGCGCATCGAGCTCCACAAACACCGACGGCACCATGTACGACGGCAACCGCCGCGCCAGCTCCGACTGAATCCGCCCCGTATCCAAGCCGGCCGCACCACTGGGCACCACATACCCGACCAGCCGGTCACCGGTCCGCGGATCCGACTTCGCCAATACCGCGGTCTGCGCGACCTCCGGCAACGCCAGCAACGCCGCCTCGATCTCACCCAGCTCGATCCGGAAACCACGAATCTTCACCTGGAAATCGGAGCGACCCACATAATCCAGTTCACCGGCCGTCGTCCAGCGAACCACATCGCCGGTGCGATACATCCGCTGTCCCGCCACGAACGGGTCCGCCACGAACCGATCCGCGGACAGGTCCGGGCGACCGAAATAACCGTGCGCCAACTGCGCACCGGCCAGATACAGCTCACCCGCGACACCGTCGGGCACCGGCCGCAACCGCGAATCCAACACGTACACGCGCGAATTCCACTGCGGCACACCGATCGGCACCGAGACCACATCGGCATCGGTGACGGTATGCGTGGTGACCGAGACCGCCGCCTCGGTCGGGCCATACAGGTTGAACAACCCGATACCCGGAGAGGCAGTGAGCATCCGCTGCGCGGTCGCCGCGGGTAGCGCCTCACCGATCGCCAGCACCCGCCGCAGCGAGCCGGGCATACCGTCATCCGCGGTGAGCAGCGCCTCCAGCATCGACGGCACCACCGTCAACGTCGTCACGCCCTCGCCACGCATCACACGGTTGAGGTAGGCCGGGTCCTGATGACCGTCCGGTGACGCGATGACCATCCGGCCACCACTCGCCGCGGCGGTCCAGAACTCCCACACCGACAGGTCGAACGTCGCGGCAGTCTTCAGCAGGATCGCATCCGTGGCTTCCAGCCCGAACTCGGCCGTGATGTACCGCAACTGGTTGACGATCGCCGCATGCGGCACCGCCACACCCTTCGGGCGACCCGTCGACCCGGACGTGAAGATCACATACGCCGTATTCGACGCCCGCAACGGCGCGATCCGCTCGGCATCGGACACCGGGGAAGCGTCGAAGCCCGCGAGATCCAGCTCGTCGAGCACCACGACCGGCGTATCCGCGACACCGCCGCCCGCGGTATTCGTCAGCACGCAGACCGGTGCCGCGGTGTCCAGGATGTAACCGGTCCGTTCGGCCGGCTGATCCGGATCCACCGGCACATACACACCACCCGCGGTGGCCACCGCGTACATCGCCACGACCAGGTCCACCGACCGCCGCAACCCGAGCACGACCCGATCCTGCGGGCCCACACCCTGAGCGACCAGGTACCGGGCCAACCGATTGACTCGCGCACCCAGCTCGGCATATGTGATCTGTGCACCGTCGGCGGCCACCAGCGCCACCGCATCCGGCGCCGCCGCAACCGAAGCATCCAGCAACGTCACCAAAGTTGCCGCCGAATCGAGCTCCCGCGCAGTCGAATTACGCTGCGCCAGCGCCGCCCGCTCGGCCGGAGCCAGGATCTCCAACTCGCCGACCGCCGTCTCCGGCGCCGCCACGATCTCACCCAGCAACCGCAGAAAACGATCCACGAACTCCTGCGCCGTGGACCGATCGAACAGATCGGTGGCATAGGTCAACTGACCCCGCACACCCCGCGGCGCACCCTCACCGTCGTACTCATCGGCAACGATCAAATGCAGATCGAACTGGGAGACACCGGTATCGACTTCGACACCCGAGACCGTCAGACCCGGCAACTCCAGGCTCGACTGCGCCAGATTCTGGAACGAGAGACCGACCTGGAACAACGGATTCCGCGCGGTCGACCGTGCCGGATTCAGCACCTCCACCAACCGCTCGAACGGCACATCCGCATGCGCGAACGCCGCGATATCGACCTCACGCTGGCGGGACAGCAGGTCGGCGAACGACTCACCGCGATCCAGCTCGGTCCGGAACACCAGCGTGTTCACGAACATACCGATCAGATCATCGAGCGCCTGCTCACCACGACCCGCCACCGGCGTACCGATAGTGATGTCATCGGCACCCGACAACCGCGACAACAACACCGCCAAAGCCGAATGCACAACCATGAACAAGGTCGCATTCTGCTGCTGCGCCACCCGCTGCAAACCGGCATGGGTCCGCGCGTCGATCGCGACCTCGACCCGGCCACCGGCGAAGGACTGCACCGCCGGACGCGGCCGATCCGACGGCAGATCCAACTGATCCGGAATACCCGCCAGCGTCGACTGCCAATATCCGACCTGCTGTGCTGCCAGCGATTTCGGATCGGCTTCGTCACCGAGTAGTTCTCGCTGCCAGATGCTGTAATCCGCGTACTGCACCGGCAGCGGTGCCCACCCCGGAGCAGCCCCGGCCGTCCGCGCCACATACGCGGTCATCAGATCCCGGATCAGCGGCCCCACCGACGAGCCGTCACCGGAAATATGGTGCACCACCATCGCCAGCACGAACTCACCGGAAGCAGACTCACCGGCCACCACGGATTCGGCGTCGGCCGCCTGTCCCACCTCGAACAAGGCCAACCGCAACGGCACCTCGGCCGTCACATCGAACCCGGCCGACGCCAACTCCGACACCGCCGACACCACATCCGCAGCAGCCACCGCACGCACCCGGAACTCCGGCACCGCATCCACAGCCGGAAGCACCACCTGCACCGGACCCGAATCGGTCTCCGGATACACCGTCCGCAAAACCTCATGCCGGCCCACCACATCGGCAACCGCCGCACGCAACGCAGCCACATCCAGATCACCGGACAACCGCACAGCCATCGGAATGTTGTAAGCCGCCGACCGACCATCGAACCGGTTCAAGAACCACATACGCTGCTGCGCCAACGACAACGGCACCCGCTCCGGCCGCGGCTGCGCCACCAACGCCTGCCGCCCACCCGAACCAGCGTGCCGCTCCACCCGCACCGCCAAACCGGCCACCGTGGACGCCTCGAACAACATCCGCACCGGCACCGTGGCATTCAGCGCCTTACCCAACCGCGCAGCAACCTGCGTCGCGACCAGCGAATTACCGCCCAGCGCGAAGAAATCATCGTCGGCGCCGACACGATCCACACCGAGCACCTCGGCGAACGTATTCGCCACGATCTCCTCGATCGGAGTCGACGGCGCCCGGAACTCCAGCACCTCGAACACCGGCTCCGGCAGCGCCCTACGGTCGAGCTTCCCGTTGGCATTCAGCGGCAGCGCATCGAGCTCCACAAACACCGACGGCACCATGTACGACGGCAACCGCCGCCCGAGCTCGGACTGGATACTTGCTGTATCCACACTCGCATCCCCGGTGGGCACCACATATCCGACCAGGCGATCGCCGGTCCGCGGATCCGACTTCGCCAATACCGCGGTCTGCGCGACCTCCGGCAACGCCAGCAACGCCGCCTCGATCTCCCCCAGCTCGATCCGGAAACCACGAATCTTCACCTGGAAATCCGTGCGACCCCGGTACTCGAGCTCGCCCGCACTGTTCCAGGCGACGAGGTCACCGGTGCGATACATCCGCTGTCCCGCCACGAACGGGTCCGCTACGAACCGATCCGCGGACAGGTCCGGGCGACCGAAATACCCGTGCGCCAACTGCGCACCCGCCAGATACAGCTCACCCGCGACACCGTCGGGCACCGGCCGCAGCCGGCCGTCCAGCACATACACACGGCTGTTCCACTGCGGCACACCGATCGGCACCGACACCACATCCGCCGTACTGACGGTATGGGTGGTAACCGACACCGCCGCCTCGGTCGGACCGTAGAGGTTGAACAACCCGGCACCCGGCGAACGGGTGAGCACCTTCTGCGCGGTCGTTACCGGCAGGGCCTCACCGATAGCGAGCACCCGCCGCACCGGCTCCGGCAACCCGGTGCCGGTGTCCAGCAAGGCGTCCAGCATCGACGGGACCACCGTCAAAGTGGTGACCCGTTCGCGGTCCATCAGCTCGTTCAGGTACGACGGGTCCCGATGCCCGTCGGCTTCGGCGATCACCATCCGGCCGCCGGACACCGCCGCGGTCCAGAACTCCCACACCGACAGGTCGAACGTCGCGGCAGTCTTCAGCAGGATCGCATCCGTGGCTTCCAGCCCGAACTCGGCCGTGATGTACCGCAACTGGTTGACGATCGCCGCATGCGGCACCGCCACACCCTTCGGGCGACCCGTCGACCCGGACGTGAAGATCACATACGCCGTATTCGACGCCCGCAACGGCGCGATCCGCTCGGCATCGGACACCGGCGATGCGTCGAAACCGCCGGTATCGACGGCATCCAGCGCCACCACGGAGGCGGTGGCGATACCGGCTTCGGCGCCGAGCTCGAGATCACCGGCGGTCAGCACGCAGACGGGTGCCGCGGTGTCCAGGATGTAACCGGTCCGCTCGGCCGGCTGGTCCGGATCCACCGGCACATACACACCACCCGCGGTGGCCACCGCGTACATCGCCACGACCAGGTCCACCGACCGCCGCAACGCCAACCCGACGCGATCCTGCGGACCGACGCCCGCCGAAATCAGGTACCGGGCCAACCGGTTGACCCGGGCACCCAGTTCCGCATATGTGATCTGTGCACCGTCGGCGGCCACCAGGGCCACCGCATCGGGCGTGGCCGCAACCGTGGCGTCCAACAGCGATGCCAGGGTCGCCGCCGGCTCCAGCTCCCGCACAGTCGAATTACGCTGCGCCAGCGCCGCCCGCTCGGCCGGAGCCAGGATCTCCAACTCGCCGACCGCCGTCTCCGGCGCCGCCACGATCTCACCCAGCAACCGCAGAAAACGATCCACGAACTCCTGCGCCGTGGACCGATCGAACAGATCGGTGGCATAGGTCAACTGACCCCGCACACCCCGCGGCGCACCCTCACCGTCGTACTCATCGGCAACGATCAAATGCAGATCGAACTGCGAAACACCGGTATCGACATCCAGCCCCGACACCGTCAGACCCGGCAACTCCAAACTCGACAGCGCCAGATTCTGGAACGAGAAACCCACCTGGAACAACGGATTCCGCGCCGTGGACCGCGCCGGATTCAGGACCTCCACCAAACGCTCGAACGGCACATCCGCATGCGCGAACGCCGCGATATCGACTTCGCGCTGGCGACCGAGCAGATCCGCGAACGACTCGCCACCATCGACCTGCGTCCGGAACACCAGGGTATTCACGAACATACCGATCAGATCGTCCAGCGCCCGCTCACCACGACCCGCCACCGGCGTACCGATAGTGATGTCATCAGCACCCGACAACCGCGACAACAACACCGCCAAAGCCGAATGCACGACCATGAACAAAGTGGCGTTCTGCTGCCGGGCAACCCGCTGCAAACCGGCATGGGTTTCCGCGTCGATCGCGACCTCGACCCGCCCACCGGCAAACGACTGCACCGCCGGACGCGGCCGATCCGACGGCAGATCCAACTGATCCGGAACACCCGCCAGCATCGACTGCCAATACCCGACCTGCTGCGCCGCGATCGACTCCGGATCGGCCTCATCACCCAGCAACTCCCGCTGCCAGATGCTGTAATCCGCATACTGCACCGGCAACGGTGCCCACCCCGGCACCTCACCCGCGATCCGTGCGACATAGGCGTTCATCAGATCCCGGATCAAGGGCCCTACCGACGAGCCGTCGCCGGAAATGTGGTGCACCACCATCGCCAGCACGTACTCACCGGATGCCCCGCCGTCGGCCGCCTGACCGACCTCGAACAAGGCCAACCGCAACGGCACCTCGGCCGTCACATCGAACCCGGCCGACGCCAACTCCGACACCGCCGACACCACGTCCGCAGCAGCCACCGCACGCACCCGGAACTCCGGCACCGCATCCACAGCCGGAAGCACCACCTGCACCGGACCCGAATCGGTCTCCGGATACACCGTCCGCAAAACCTCATGCCGGCCCACCACATCGGCAACCGCCGCACGCAACGCAGCCACATCCAGATCACCGGACAACCGCACAGCCATCGGAATGTTGTAAGCCGCCGACCGACCATCGAACCGGTTCAAGAACCACATACGCTGCTGCGCCAACGACAACGGCACCCGCTCCGGCCGCTCACGCGGCGCCAGCACCGGCAGATCCCCCCGACCGGTGGCGGTCTCGGCGGCAGCGGCCAACGCGGCGACGGTGGACGCTTCGAACAGCAACCGCACCGGCACGGTGGTGTCCAGGGCGGCCCCGAGACGGGCCGCGACCTGGGTCGCGATCAGCGAATTACCGCCCAGCGCGAAGAAATCGTCGTCTGCGCCGACTCGCTCGATGCCCAGGACTTCGGCGAAGACACCCGCCACGATCTCCTCGATCGGAGTCGACGGGGCACGGAACTCGCGGGCCTCGAAGACCGGTTCCGGGAGCGCCTTGCGGTCCAGCTTGCCCACCGGGGTCAGCGGGATCTCGTCCAGCACCATCAGTGCCGAGGGGACCATATGCGCCGGCAACCGCTCCGACACGAACTCGGTCACCGCGACGGTGTCCACACTCCGTCCCGGCACCGCCAGCACATACGACACCAGAATCGTCGCCCCGGCACCGGTGTCGTGACCGACGGTTATCGCGAATTCCACGTCCGGGTGCGCACCCAGGGCGGTATCGATCTCGCCCAGTTCCACCCGGAAACCACGGACCTTGACCTGGAAGTCCGAACGGCCCACATAGTCCAGTTCCCAGTTCACCGTCGGCGACGCCTCGTTGCCGGCCCGCGCACCGGGCGTCGCGTACCAACGCACCACATCACCGGTGCGATACATCCGCGAACCCTCGAAGCCGTACGGGTTGGCCACGAACCGATCCGCGGACAACCCCGGCCGATTCAGATAACCGCGGGCCAATCCACCGCCGGCAAGATACAGCTCACCCGCCACACCCGGCGGCACCGGCCGCAACCGCGCATCCAGCACCAGCGCCGCCATACCGTGTACCGGTTCACCGATGGTGACGTGGTCACCGGCGGAAAGTCGTGCGTACGACGAGATGATGGTCGTCTCGGTGGGGCCGTACCCGTTGAAGTACTTGCGACCCGGCTCCCACTTCGCCAGCAGTTCCGGGGTGGTCACATCGCCACCGACCGACACCACTTCCAGCGCGTCCAGACCCGCCGGATCCACGGTCCCCAGCACCGCCGGAGTGATCACCGCATGGGTCACCGCCTCGGCGCGCAGGAGTTCGGCCAGTTCCGGGCCACCGATGATCTCGCCCGGCACCACGACGAGCGTCGCACCCACGAATGCGGCACACACCCATTCCAGCACCGACGGATCGAAACTCGGCGAACAGATGTGCAGGAACCGATGCCGCGAATCGAGACCGTACAGATCGGCCGCCACATCGACCAGGCCGCCGAGACCGGTATGGGTCACCGTCACGCCCTTGGGCAGACCTGTCGAACCCGAGGTGTAGATGACATACGCCGGATGCGCCATCGCCAACGGCGCGATCCGATCCGCATCGGTCACCGCAGTGTCCGGTTCGGCGTCGATTCGCGCCTGCAATTCCGGGTCGTCGAGCAGCAGCCACTGGACATCGCCGGGCAACCGGTCCACCTGCTCGCTACTGGTCAGGCCCAGCACAGCACCGGAATCGGAGAGCATATGCCGCACCCGGTCGAGCGGATACTTCGGATCCACCGGAAGATGTGCGCCACCGGCCTTGGCGACGGCCCAGAACGCGAGCACGATCTCATAGGAACGCGGCAGCGCCGAGGCCACGATCCGCTCCGGGCCGACACCGCGTTCGATGAGCACTCGCGCCAACCGCGACGACTGCGCGTCCAACTCCCGATACGTCACGGACCGGCCGCGGTAACGCACCGCCACACCGTCCGGATTCACCCGCGCACCATGGGTCAGGATCTCCGGCAACAGCCCCGTTGCCATGACATCGTCACCGTGCACATGGGTCAACAGGCCGTATTCGGAGCCGTCGAGGATCGGCAGGTCGCCGATCGGCGCCTCCGGATCCCGCACGACCGCCGACAGCACACGCAGGAACCGGCTCGCGAAAACACCGACGGTGTCCTCGTCGAACATGTCACGGGCATAAGAGAACGCCGCCGCCAGACCCGAATCGGTTTCGGTGATACGCAGCGAGAGATCGAACTTCGCCGGATCGATATCGAAATCGATGGCACCGACCCGCAGTCCGGGCAGCTCGAAATCGGCCGGCGGCAGATTCTCGAACGACAAAGCCACCTGGAACAACGGATGCCGAGCGGTCGAACGCTCCACATCGACCAGCTCCACCAGCCGCTCGAACGGAATATCGGCATGCGCGAACGCCTGCAGATCCGCCTCACGAGTCGCCGCCAAGAACTCCGCGAAACTCGCCCCACCCCGCACACGCGACCGCAACACCAGCGTATTGACGAACATCCCGACCACATCGTCGAGCTCGGCCTCACCACGACCCGCGATCGGCGTACCCACCGCCACATCATCGGTAGCCGACAACCGCGCCAACAGCAACGCCAGCACCGCATGTACCACCATGAACACCGTCGCGTTGTGCTCGGCAGCCAACCGCGACACCGCCCGATGCAACTCCGCATCGATCTCGAACGGCACAGTGCCACCGACCACCGACCGCACCGTCGGACGCGGCCGGTCACCCGGCAGATTCAGCTCATCCGGCAACCCGGCCAGCGTCTCGCGCCAATACGCGGCCTGCGCGCTGACCAGGCTCGCCGGGTCGTCCTCCGAACCCAGCACTTCGCGCTGCCATAGGCTGTAATCGGCGTACTGCACCGCAGGCGGCGACCACACCGGAGCCGATCCGGCGGCACGCGAGGCATAAGCGGCTACCAGATCCCGGGTCAGCGGCCCCATCGACCAGCCGTCGGCACTGATGTGGTGCATCACGAACACCAGCACGTATTCGTTGCCACCCGGATGGAACAGTGCCACCCGCAACGGCACCTCGGCCGACACGTCGAACCCGGCCGACATCACCTCGACGGCCCGCGCCCGCAACTCGTCCGCGGGCACGGTAACCGCCGCCAGATCGGGCGCCACCTCGCCGACCGGCAGCACCAGTTGGTACGGTCGCCCGTCCTGCGCCGGATAAACCGTCCGCAACGTCTCGTGCCGGCCCACCACATCGGCGACCGCCTGCTCCAAAGCAGCGATATCGAGATCACCGGTCAGGCGGACGGCGACCGGAAGGTTGTAGGCGGCCGAATCCGTATCGAACTGGTTCAGGAACCACATCCGCTGCTGCGCCAGCGACAACGGCACCCGCTCCGGCCGTTCCCGCGCCGCCAGCACCGGCAGATCCCCACGCCCGGTGGCGGATTCCGCGGCGGCAGCCAACGCGGCCACCGTGGAGGCCTCGAACAACAACCGCACCGGCACCGTGGTGTCCAACGCCGCACCCAGGCGCGCGGCAACCTGGGTCGCGATCAGCGAGTTACCACCGAGAGCGAAGAAATCGTCATCGGCACCGACCCGCTGCACACCGAGCACATCGGCGAACACCCCCGCCACGATCTCCTCGATCGGCGTCGACGCAGCCCGGAACTCCCGCGTCTCGAACACCGGGGCAGGCAGCGCTTTACGATCCAGCTTCCCCGAGGTGTTCAACGGGAACGCATCCAGTTCCATGACCACGGCCGGGATCATGTACACCGGCAGCACATCACGCAGATCATCGAGCAGCACCGCCGAAACGATCTGCGCACCCGGTGCGGGAACCACGTAACCGACGAGCTGCTCGCCCAGATCCGACGCCGCGACCGTCACCACAGCCTGGCTCACCACCGGCTGCGCCAACAGAGCCGACTCGATCTCACCCAGCTCGATCCGCTGACCACGGAACTTCACCTGGAAATCGGTACGACCCAGATACTCCAGCACCGGTTCGATCCGGCCCTCGACCTCGGCCCGACTCCACCGCACCAAGTCACCGGTCCGATACATCCGCTCGGAGTCAGCAAACGGGTTCGCGACGAAACGGTCCGCCGACAGATCCGGTCGCGTCACATACCCGCGAGCCAACTGATCACCCGCGAGATAGAGCTCACCCACCACACCGGCGGGAACCGGCCGCAGACGCGAGTCCAGCACATACACACGGCTGTTCCACTGCGGCACACCGATCGGCACACCAGTGGTTTCCTGACCGGTGGCCTGCCAATAGGTGATCGACACCGCAGCCTCGGTCGGACCATACAAGTTGTGCACAGCAGCACCGGAGATCGCGTGCATTGCCGTCACCGTCTCCGGTGGCAGGGCTTCACCGATCACGAACACGTGCTCGAGGCTGCGGATGGCTTCCGCCGGAGTATGGGCGGCGAACACACCCAACATCGACGGCACGAAATCCGTCACCGTCACTTGCTGCTCAGCGATCGTCCGCGCCAAATACTCGGTATCCCGATGACCATCCGGAGTCGCCACCACCAGATGCGCACCCGCCGCCAACGGCAGGAAATAACCCCACAACGACACATCGAACGTCGTCGCCGTCTTCTGCAGATACACGTCCGAGGCATCCAGCGGGTATTCCGCCAGCATCCACGCGACCTGGTTCACGATCGCCGAATGCGGGACCGCCACACCCTTCGGACGCCCGGTGGAACCGGATGTGAAGATCACATACGCCGTATTCGACGGCTGCAACGACCCACGCCGGTCCGCATCGGTGACCGGTGCAGTGCCGTACCCATCGAGGTCGAGGGTGTCCACAGCCAGCACCGGCACTTCCGCGCCTTCGGGCACCGCACCCGCATCACCGGTAGTCGTCAGCACACACAACGGCGACGCCGTCTCGAGAATGTAACCGATCCGCTCCGCCGGATGCGCCGGATCCAACGGCACATACGCACCACCCGCGGCCACCACCGCATACATCCCGACAACCAGATCCAACGACCGCGAAACAAGCAACCCGACCAACGTCTCCGGGCCCACACCCTGCGCGATCAGATGCCGCGCCAACCGGTTCACCCGACCGGCGAACTCGCCATAGGACAGACTCGTCCCCTCGAACGAAACCGCCACTCGCTCCGGATGCGCCGCAGCCGCGGCATTGAACCCGTCCAGCAGCAACCCGGCCGGGAGCGCATGCTCGGTCGCGTTCCACTCCGCCAGTACCTGGTCCCGCTCGACCGCGGCGAGAATCTCCAGATCGCCGACAGCGGTCTGCGGGGCCTCGACGATCTC
This sequence comes from Nocardia sp. NPDC050799, assembly GCF_040654015.1. NCBI lineage: Bacteria > Bacillati > Actinomycetota > Actinomycetes > Mycobacteriales > Nocardiaceae > Nocardia > Nocardia sp. NPDC050799. Next base: position 7,145 of record NZ_JBFAHF010000055.1, on the reverse strand, counting down.
GCGCAGCAACCGCACGAACCGGTCCACGAATCCCTGGACGGTGGCGTGGTCGAACAGTGCGCTGGCATAGGTCAGATAACCGGCCAAACCCTCCGGATCGCCGGTGAGGTCATAGGAGTCATTGACTATCAGGTTCAGGTCGAACTGCGAGATCTCGGTATCGATATCGACACCCGACACCGTCAGACCCGGCAACTCCAGACTCGACTCCGCCAGGTTCTGGAAGGTGAGCCCCACTTGGAACAGCGGGTGCCGCGCGGTGGATCGTGCCGGATTCAGCACCTCCACCAAACGCTCGAACGGCACATCCGCATGCGCGAACGCCGCGATATCGACCTCACGCTGGCGGGACAGCAGACCGGTGAAGGATTCACCACGATCCAACTGGGTCCGGAACACCAGCGTGTTCACGAACATACCGATCAGATCATCGAGCGCCTGCTCACCACGACCCGCCACCGGCGTACCGATAGTGATGTCATCGGCACCCGACAACCGCGACAACAACACCGCCAACGCGGAATGCACAACCATGAACAGCGTCGCGCCCTGCTGCTGCGCCACCCGCACCAAACCGGCATGGGTTTCCGCATCGATCGCGACCTCGACCCGCCCGCCCGCGAAGGACTGTACAACCGGACGCGGCCGATCGGTCGGCAGATCCAACTGATCCGGCACCCCGGCCAGCGCCGACTGCCAATAGGTGAGCTGGGCGGCCGCGATCGACTCCGGATCGGCCTCGTCACCCAGCAACTCCCGCTGCCAGATGCTGTAATCCGCATACTGCACCGGCAGGGGTGCCCACCCCGGCACCTCGCCCACGGAACGAGCCGCGTAGGCGGTCATCACGTCCCGGGTCAGCGGCCCCACCGAGGCGCCGTCGGCCGCGATATGGTGCACCACCATCGCCAGCACGAATTCGCCGGCGACACCGGAGGCTTCGTCCATATCGCCCGCGCCCCGCACGCGCAACAGTTCGACCCGCAGCGGCACCTCGGCAGCCACATCGAAGCCGGCGGATGCCAACTCCGCCACCGCCGGCACGACGTCCTCGGCAGCTACCGAACGCACCTGCAAACGCGGTGCGGCGTCCCCGGCCGGCAAGACCACCTGCACCGGACCCGATTCGGTCTCCGGATACACCGTCCGCAGTACCTCGTGCCGGGCGACCACATCGGCGACCGCCGCGCGCAGGGCCTCCACATCCAGATCACCGGATAAGCGGAGCGCCAGCGGCAGGTTGTAGGCCGCCGAGCCTCCGTCGAAGCGGTTGAGGAACCACATGCGCTGCTGTGCCGGCGACAACGGCACCGCTCCCACGGTCTCGCCCGAGACCGAAACCCGCGTCGGACGCGGCCGCCGCATCAATGCAGGGCGCCCGCCGGCGCCGGCGAGCTGTTCGACCCGCACGGCCAGACCGGCCACGGTCGGCGCCTCGAACAGGGCACGCACCGGTACCGTGGAATCGAGTGCGGCACCGAGCCGGGCCGCGGCCTGGGTCGCGATCAGCGAGTTACCGCCCAGCGCGAAGAAATCGTCATCGGCACCGATCCGCTCGATACCGAGAATGTCGGCGAACACATCCGCCACGATCTGCTCGATCGGAGTCGACGGCGCCCGGAACTCCCGGGTCTCGAACACCGGGGCAGGCAGCGCTTTACGATCCAGCTTCCCGGAGGTGTTCAACGGGAACGCGTCCAGTCCCATGACCACCGCGGGAACCATGTAGACCGGCAGCACACCACGGAGGGATTCCAGTAGTGCAGCCGATTCGATCTGCTCTCCGGGCGCGGGCACGACATAGGCGACCAACTGCTCACCCAGATCCGACGCCGCGACCGCCACCACAGCCTGGCTCACCACCGGCTGCGCCAACAGAGCCGACTCGATCTCACCCAACTCGATCCGCTGACCACGGAACTTCACCTGGAAATCGGTACGACCCAGATACTCCAGCACCGGCAGCGACTCGGTCCGGCCCGCTGCCTCGACCTCGGTCCGGCTCCACCGCACCAGGTCGCCCGTGCGATACATCCGCTGACCGGCATCGAACGGACTCGCCACAAAACGATCCGACGACAGATCCGGACGGGTCACATAGCCCCGAGCCAGCTGATCACCGGCAAGATACAACTCACCCGTCACACCCTCGGGAACCGGCCGCAACCGCGAATCCAGCACATATACGCGCGAATTCCACTCCGGCACACCGATCGGCACACTGCCCGACTCGTGACCGGTCGCCTGCCAATAGGTGATCGACACCGCAGCCTCGGTCGGACCATACAAATTGTGCACAGCAGCACCGGAAATCGCGTGCATCGCCGTCACCGTCTCCGGTGGCAGGGCTTCACCGATCACGAACACATGCTCGAGCGACGGAATCGAACCCGCGGGAGTGTGGGCGGCGAACACACCCAGCATCGACGGCACGAAATCCGTCACCGTGACCTGCTGCTCAGCGATCGTCCGCGCCAAATACTCGGTATCCCGATGACCATCCGGGGACGCCACGAACAGACGCGCACCCGCCGCCAGCGGCAGGAAGTAACCCCACAGAGAAACGTCGAACGTCGTCGCCGTCTTCTGCAGGTAGACATCCGACGCATCCATCGGATACTGCGACAGCATCCACGCGACCTGGTTCACGATCGCCGAATGCGAGACGGCCACACCCTTGGGACGGCCGGTCGAACCCGATGTGAAGATCACATACGCCAGATTCGACCCACGCAGCGGCTCACGCCGATCCGCGTCCGAAAGGGCCGTATCCGCATAGCCGGCCAGATCGACCTCGTCGACCACCACCACCGGACGCCGCGTGTCGAACGCGTCCGCGCTGCTGGTCAGCACACACACCGGTGCGGCGGTATCGAGCACATAGTCGATCCGCTCGGCGGGATGGTCGAGATCCAGCGGCACATAGGCACCACCCGCGGCGACGACCGCATGGATGGCCACCACCAACTCGACCGAACGGCGCATCGCGATCGCCACCGGCATTTCCGGGCCCACCCCGGCCTCGATCAGATGGCGCGCCAGCCGATTGACCCGGCCGGTGAATTCGGCATAGGTGAGCGCCCGGCCCTCGGCGGCAACGGCGACCGCGTCGGGCGTACGCGCCGCCTGCTCGGCGAGCAGGTCCGGCAGGGTGACGCTCGGTACCGTCCGCGCCGAATCGTTCCACTCCACCAGCATTCGGGAGCGTTCGGCCGCGGTGGTGAGGTCCAGCTCCCACACCGGCGTATCGGTTCCGGCCGCGAGGAAGCGGTCGAAGAACTCCAGGAAACGCGTGTGGTGCCCGCCGGCCTCGGCGGTGGTGTACAGGTTGGGGTTGTACTCGAAGTCGAGATGCAACCGGGCGCCGCGCATCGACTGATAGAGGTTGACGCTGAGATCGCCGATGCTACCGGTGGTCAGCACCTGCAGGGTGCCGACCATGTCGCCGAGGACGATCTCGTCGTCGAACAGCATGATGTTGACCAGCGGACCGAAGGACGTGGTGATCGCGTCCGCGTCGCGGCGGATATCCTCGCTCCGGTAGCGCTGGTGCCGCAGGGCCCCGGCCACCTCCACCTGGATCTGCCGCAGCAGCTCCGCGACCGTGGTGTCGTATCCGACCCGCAAGCGCAGTGGAACGATATTCGACAACACGCCGGCCGAGCGGCGCATGGCCGCCGTGACCCGCGCGGTGACGGGCAGGCTCAAGCTCACTTCTCGGGTGCCCGTGCACTGCGCGAGGTAGGCGGCGAAGGCGGCGAGCAGTTCCTGGGCCGAGGTGGAATCGCGCCGGGCCAGGGCCGCGTCGAGCACGGCCTGCCGGTCATCGGTCAGCGCCGCGCGGCGCACTCCCTTGCGGGCGGCCGGCGCGGCTGTCCGGCCGGTGAGGCCGGTGCCCGCCTCGGGGTCCGGGACACGTTCGGCCCAGTACTCTTTGTCCGATTCGAACCGTGTACTGCCGCGATAGGCGATTTCCTGCTCGTACAGCGTGCCCAGCGACACCGCTTTGGACGCGGCCGGCTCGGTCCCGTTGCGATAGGCCGTGTAGAGCTCGGCGATCCGGTTCACGGCGGTCATCGCGCCGAAACCGTCGATCGCGATGTGGTGGACGCGCGAGTACCAGTACCAGTGCTCGTCGCCCAACTGCAGGGCATAGGAGACCGACAGCCGGTCCTCGGTCAGCTTCAGGGGACGGCTGTACTCGCTGTGCATCCACTCCTGAGCGGCCGCGGCCGGATCATCGGCATCGCGCAGGTCGATATAGGTGACGCCCTCGTGATCGGCGATCGAATAGTCCACCCACTGCAGCGGCTCGCCATCCCGTTCGACGATGCGCAGGAAGGTGGACCCCATCTCGAGGAAGGCATCCAGGACCGCCCGGGTCAGGGTGTCGACATGGAGCTCACCGTGCAGCTCGACATAATGCGCGATATTGATCGGAACCTGTGGGTCCAAGTGCTGCGCATACCAGATGCCCAGCTGTGCGGGCGACAGGGGGAACAGGCTCCCGTCCGTGGCTGCTGCGCCACTGTCCGTACCGTTCCCGCCGTTGTCCAGCCGGTCCAACCGTAACCTCGCTTCCGGAACGCACGCGTGCGCTTCCCGTTTACACCCGGATTGGGACGCGCACCGCCGACAGCGCGGCAACCGCGGTTCCAGGCCCACTTCTCGTTTGCTCAGGCAAAAATGTCCATCGGAGTTATCCGTTTGTGAAGCCGGAGCCGTTACATCGGGCGCCCCAGACCACCCGGCACACCCGGTGCCCCATGCCTCCGTGCCATCGCACCCGGGCGTCGACTCCTGACCACCGACCCAATCTACCGAAGCACAGCCGTGTCACCAACCGGGTTCGACGACGGTGCCACCGGTCAGCGGGCGGTTTCCGGGGTCCCCCGGGCAGTCCGGCCGCCCCGCGCTCATCCGCCCAGGTGACTGCGGTCACGCATCGGGTCGTAGAGGTGTGATTGCGCACAGTCGATACCGGTCTCCAGCGCCCGTCCGACCAGGATCACCGCCGCCCGGGACAACCCCGCCGCCGCGACCCGATCCGCGATATCGGCCAATGTGCCGCGTAACACGATCTGGTCCGGTTGACTCGCGCGATAGACCACCGCGGCCGGGCAGTCCGGCCCGTAGTCCGCGACGAGTTCCAGCGCGAGCTGCCGGATATGGGTGATCGCCAGGTGCAGCACCAGCGTGGCGCGGGTGCGCGCGAACCCACCCAGTGCCTCGGTCTCCGGCATCGCCGTCGACCGCGCCCGCGTCCGGGTGAGCACCACCGACTGCGCGACCTCGGGGACGGTCAGCTCCGTACCGAGCAGCGCCGCCGCGGCGGCGTAGGCCGGCACACCCGGGGTGATATCCCACGGCACGCCGGCGGCATCGAGCCGCCGCGTCTGTTCGGTCAGGGCCGAGTAGAGAGACGGATCACCCGAGCACAACCGCGCCACCTCGTGACCGGCCGCCGTGGCGCCCACCATATGCGCCGTGATCTGGTCCAGGTCGAGCCGCTGGGTATCGATGAGTTCGGTGGCCGGCGCGCAGTGAGCGAGCACCTCGGGATCCAGATATGTGCCCGGGTACAGGCAGACCGGACACCGCCGCAGCAAGCCCACCGCGCGCACCGTCAACAGATCCGCGGCGCCGGGCCCGGCTCCGATGAAGTGCACAGTCATGCGTGGAGTGTAGGCACCGGCCGGCGCCGGACCGGCCGCACGTACCCGCCCCGGGCCCGCTCGGCGGCCGCCCGCCGGCGCCGGGCACCGCGTCCCCGGGTGCGTCACCGGCGGGACGCGGGCGGTCCGATGGCCGCGATCAACTCCCCACGGCGTCGAAGAAAGCGATGATCCGGGTCGGCTGTACCCGGACCAGGAGTTCACCCGGCACACCGTTACGCCGCCCGAACTCGTCGGCGCGGGCCGTACCCATATAGCGCCCGCCGAGCGCGGTCGCCGACCGCAGCAACTCGGCCGGATCCTCGGACAGGGTGACCGTGCCCTGGATCTGCACCGCCGCATAGGGCGGCTCCTCGAGGTCCACCACCATCGCGATCCGGGGGTCGCGCTGCAACGCTTTCCCCTTGGCGGTCTCCTTGCCGGTGTTGAAGACGATCTCGTCGCCGTCGAGCAGGAACCACACCGGTGTCACCAGCGGACGCCCGTCGCTCGCGGTGAACGCCACTTTGGCGGTTCGGGTTCCGTAACTGAGGAATTCACGCACCTTGGGGTCGGAAAGTGAGGCCATACGGATAAGCCTAGGGCGGCGGGGTCCATTTACCTCGTCTACGGCCCCGCGGGTCGGACCCTCATGCCCCGGGGCTCCCGGCTTCGCCCGCTTCGCTCCCCCGCTCGATCCGGCCGGACCCCGACCACGGACACCGGCTACCCGGCGAGGACGCAGGCGTATGCGAATACGCGCCTCGACCGACCCGGGTGAGCCACGGTGCGGGATGGGCACCGATCTCCGGACGGCCGGCCGCAGGCAGGCACGGATGTCACAACCCGCCGGCCTGTGTCGTCGATGCAGTGTTCGCCGGGGTTACACCGGCAGGAGAGAAGAGGGTCGCCATGGACGTCGCCTACTACATCGTCGCCGCGCTGACCGCCCTGTGGGTCGGGTTCTCGGGTTACTCGCTGTTCGCGAAGAAGCGGTTCGTGGTCGAACCGCTCGAACAGTACGGTGTGCCGCGGTCGTGGTGGAACCGGCTGGCGCCGGCCAAGAGCGCCGGTGCGCTGGGATTGCTCGCCGGTTTCGCCGTACCCGTGCTCGGCATGGCCGCGGCCGTTGGCCTGATCATCTACTTCCTCGGCGCGACCGCGACCGTACTGCGGGCACGCTCGTACAAGACCGCGGTGTTTCCGCTGCTCTACCTGGCTCCGGTGGTCGCCACGCTCGTCCTGCAACTGGCGCGGTGAGGCGACCCACAGCGAGCGGTGTCGAGCCATGGCCGAACGCGCTCCCGCCGACCGGGCGACCCTCGAATCAACCCCGCGAAACCGCCGATACCGTGACCGTCGCCGGGTAATACTCCGTGTGGCCCCGTCGCCCGGGGCGAGAGTGTCAGAATTTTTGTGGGCGGAACAGTGACCGTTCCGTTTAATTCCCAGTTATCCGCTCACCATAAAACAGCGCGAGCGTGTTGAGTA
>NZ_JBFAHF010000054.1:0-34988 GCF_040654015.1 Nocardia sp. NPDC050799 | reverse complement strand
ACTTCGACTCCTCCGACACGACAATCCTTTCCGCTGAAGCAGGCCGCCTCAGCTTGTCGGATCACCGCCCCGCCCACAAGATCGCTGACAGTCCCGGCCACCACCACCGAAAGTGGGCCAGAGCCGTTACCGAGATAGTCCCGATTCAGCCGTCGTTGATGTCGTCCACGATCCACGCTGCGATTTGGGCTCGAGAGGTGAATCCCATTTTGGTGAGTATGTTTTCGACGTGACCTTGGGCAGTACGCGGTGAGACAACCAGTTTGGTGGCGATTTGCTTGTTGGTGAGGCCTTGGGCGACCAGGGCCGCGACCTGACGTTCACGTTTGGTCAGCCGGGGCACGTCAGTGGTCGTACCGGTGGGTTGTTCGCGCAGTGCATAGGCTCTGGCTGCGGAAGCACTCATTTCGCGGCCTCGCTCGTATGCTGCACTGAACCTGTCGTCGCCGAGCGTGTTACGCACCGAACGCTCGCATTCCTCGTGGAAGTGCGACAGCGTGTCGAAGACACGGCTGCGACCACCGCCGCCGGCCGGCCAGAGGTGACGTGCTGCTCCCATGAGCACCGCTGCCCGATTGGCTTCATGGCGGTAATCGGCGATCCATGACAATGCTTCCAGGCAGAAGGTCACCACCAGATAGCTGTTGAGCGGGCGGTCGACACGCAGTGCTTCTTCTATCAGTTCCTGCGCGCGGTCGATATTGCCGCGGCGCCATTCGGCGACGCCCAGGCTCCTCAGGGCAAGCGTGCGGTACAGGATTTCTCCGCATCCTTCGGTGATAGCAATCAGCCGCTGTTGGTGCTCGATCGCTTTCTCCGTTTCGCCGCGCAGTTCATATACCAGGCCCAGCACGGTCAGGGCGTGGATATGAAGATGGCCTGTAAGGTCCGAGCGGTAGACCTCGATGGCAGCATCCAGGAGCGGGGCTGCACGTGAGGGATCGCCACTGAGCAGGGCCATGCCGCCCGCGGCGTGGTTCATCAGTGCCTGCAACATCGGTGTCCGGTCGCGGTCGACCAATGCCAGGCCCTGCTTCAGCAGCGTGGCCGCGGCCGGTAAGTCACCCTGTGCCGTAACCAGATCGATGGCGACGCGCAGCGCCTTCACCCGGTTGGGTGTCGATCGAGCAGCGGGGAGGGCAAGTACTCGCTGGATCCAGGATCTTCCTTCGCCGTAGAAGCCTCGGAACACCCAGAACTCCCATAAGGCGGTGGCCGTTTGCAGGCCTGCTTCTGCGGCTTCCTCGGTGTCCTCGGACAGCGAGGATTCGAGAGCCTCGCGCAGGTTGGGGTGCTCGCGTTCGAGTCGGGCGATCCAGCCTGGCTGGGCGCTGCCGATCCATCCGGCCTCCGCATCGATTGCCAGCCGTCGATACCAGTCGCGGTGCCGCCGACGTAACTGCTGTAACTCGCCGGATTCCCGCAGTTTGGTCCGGCCGTAGTCCCGGAGGGTCTGCAGCATCCGGAATCGGACTACATGGCCCGACTGTTCCCGGATCAGGATCGACTTATCCACCAATCCGGCAAGCACGTCGATGGTCCCAGCCGGCGCCCAGTCGACAGCGCATATTTGCTCGATCGCGTCCAGTTCGCAACTACCCGCGAACACTGATAGGTGGGCCCATGCGCGTTGTTCGATGGGCGAGCACAGGTCGTAGCTCCAATCCAGGCACAGCTTCAGTGATTGTTGCCGGGACGGCGCGGTGCGGAAGGCGCCGGTGAGCAGTTCGTATCGATCTGTCAGCCTGTCCAGAATCTGCTCCGGTGACAGCACGCGCATCCGAGCCGCGGCGAGCTCGATCGCCAGCGGCACCCCATCCAACCGGGTACAGATTCCGATCACCGCGACCATGTTGTCCTCGGTGAGCTCAAATCCCGGTACCACCGCTGCGGCGCGCTGGGCGAACAGTGTCACCGCGTCGAAGCGGGGCAGCCCCTTCAGAGACGGTTGGTGATCTGGGTCCGGGACTGTCAGCGGCATCACCGGCTGGACCGCTTCTCCGAGGATCTTCAGCGGCTCGCGGCTGGTGATGATCGTCCGTAGTCCTGGGCAGGAGGCCAATAGCGCCTCGGTCAACTCGGCGACCGCCTCGACGATCTGTTCGGCGTTGTCCAGGACGAGCAACGTTTCGCGGGAGCCGAGATATTGGATCAGAGTCTCAAGCAACGGTCTTGTGGAGGCGTCTCGGACACCGACCGTGGCTGCCACCGTTTCGACCAGCAGTCCGGCATCGGAGAGCGGGGCCAGATCGATCAGCCACACTCCATCGGCGAAATCCGACTGGACCTGGGCGGCGGCCTTGAGCGCCAGACGCGTCTTACCTACGCCGCCTGCACCGACAAGCGTGACCGATCGCGATCTCGACAGCTGATTCTTGATCTCGGTCAACTCGACCCGCCGATCTATCAGACCCGTCAGTTCCAATGGCAGATTGCCGCCAGTATCTCCTGGCGCTCTCGGCCGTCGGCCGCCGGGCTCGGTTGACTCGGAGAACACGCTCTCGGAACCGGGATGCGTCGGCAGGGCCGGTTTCCCCGACGACACACCGCGGCGCCGGAGTACCTGCCCAATGGCGTCGGCCAGATTCGCAGCAGAGGGGCGCTCACGGCGGTCTCGGTTCATCGCTGATTCCACCAGCGCCGACACATCATCGGGGATTCCGCTTTCCCTCAGGTCGGGTGCAGCCTGGGTAGTGATCCGCACGAACTGCGTCACCATATTCTCGCCGCTGCGCCGTTCGAATGCGGCGTGCCCGGTCAGCGCACAGAACATGGTGGCCCCGAGCGCGTAGACATCGGCCTCTGGCGTCGATGCCTGTCCTGCGAGCACCTCATGGGCGGTGAACGCGGGTGAGCCGGTCACTGTTCCTGAGGTGGTCTCGAACCCGCCACCGATATGCGCGATACCGAAATCAGTGAGTGCTGGCTCGCCGAAGTCGGTGAGCAGGATGTTTCCCGGTTTCACATCTCGGTGCACGATCCCGATCCGGTGCGTGGTCGCGAGCGCGCCGGCGATCTTCAAGCCGATCAGCAGCACATTCTCCGATGAGAGCGGGCCGTGGCGGCGGATCCAGGCATCGAGAGAACCCGAGGAGTGATAGGGCATCACGAGATAAGGACGGCCCCCATCAACGGTACCTGTCTCCAGCACGGTGACGATATTTGGATGCCCGGTCGAGCGCCCCATCGCCTGCTGCTCCCGCCGGAATCGGGCCCGGTTGTCCTCGTCCAACTCCGCAGTGAGAACCTTGACCGCCACTATGCGGTCCAGTTTCAGCTGCCGACATCGATACACCACCCCGAACCCACCCCGCCCGATCTCCACAGCATCGGAGAACCCGAGCGCAGCCAACTCCGCGCGAAACGAACTCGTTTCTCGCTGGGTGCGTAACCGGTCGTCACCGCTCATCGCATAATACGTATTCTATGAGCACTGCGCGAAGCACTATGGCCATTGGCTCACCTCTTGCCAGTTCAAATTATATCGCCGCACCACGTCCTATTCGATCCACGCTTTGGTGCCCGGTGGCGAACTTGAGGAGCCAGCGTCTGATCCCGTAGTGAATCACGTCGCGTAAGGCTCCGATCCACGGGAAGTGCGAGCAGCGCCGCTCGCTGCTGGCACGGGGCGACCAGCACGCGACCTTGATCACAATCGCAACACTACCGCTAGACCCGGCGTGCTGAGTACTGGTTCATTCGTTCGGAGGGAACAATCGTTCACCCTGATGGAAGGGCTTCTGTGTGAGCGCGCAAGACCGCCTCACGAAATCCGAAGGATCACGGAGCTGGACTGTGATGGCGACCTTGGCGCTCACCGGCACCGTCGTCTCCCTCCAGCAAACGCTCGTCCTCCCGCTCTTGCCCGACCTTCCCGGCCTCCTGAACACGACTGCCGACAACGCGTCGTGGCTGGTGACCGCAACCTTGCTTTTCGGTGCGGTTTCGATGCCCACCGTCACCAGGCTCGCCGATATGTTCGGCAAGAAGCGGATGATGATGGTCGCACTGGCCATCATGGTGCTCGGCTCGGTCCTCGGCGCTGTCAGCACCGACCTCATACTGATAATCATCGCTCGCGCGCTGCAGGGTGTCGGGCTTTCCCTCATGACCGTGGGAATAGCGATTCTCCGGGACGAGCTGCCTCGCGATCGCGTGGCGCCCGGTGCGCTAGACGTTTTTCCCGAGTTGCAACGCTTGCGTGGTCAACCGAATATCCTGCACGTGTCCCTGAGCATCGACAGTGACACCGAGCTCGCCGCCGCGTGAGCTTGCGCAAACTCTGATATGGGCGACCGCGCCCTGCACAGCATCGACTTTCCGCTGCGTATCAGCCAGCGCGACGCGCTGCGCAACCTCCCACCTGGCACGATCGGTCATCGCGGTAGCTTGCCCTCGGCGCGTCTCTGTTCACGCTTGGCCTCGGTTTCCCGGCGTAGCTGCACCGAGCGGTCTCGGAGTTCCTTGCTTCGATGGAAGACATTCCACAGCCACAGGATGAAATTGTCCGCCAGCTTTTGATCGAACGGATACTCTTCGACATAACTGTATACGGCACTATTTCCGTACTCGAAGAAATACACCTCATAGCCCTGATGGTGACCGAAGAAGAATCTATTCTCCAGCGTCAGCGTTTCCTCTGGATCGGACGCCACATCTTCGGCAGCTTCCCGCGCGGTCAGCGGCGCTGGATAGACACGTGCGATCCCGGAAAAGAGTTCCTGCGCGGCGGCCCAACACCTGCAGGAAGGTTCGCGGCGTGCGTCAGCCATCAACGACGCAGCTGATGCAACGTAAGACCTTCAACTCCGCGCAACCCGATGCCTAAACCCAATGGCGCGCGACACAATCGGAAGGTGCCATCACGCCAATGCAGACGAGTCCGGCGGCGCGGGCCCTTGGATCAGCCCAGCTCGAATGCGCCGGCGACATCGCCTGCGCGACGGTGCGCTCGCGCCCGTGAGTGAAAATCGGTGTCGACACAACTTTCAGAAACGGGCGGACAGTAGGTGGCCCATCCTGTCGCGCTTGGTCGCAAGATAACGCGCGTTATGACCGGTAGCGACTGTCTCGTGCGCGCGGCGCGCCGCCACCGTGACGCCGTGACGCTCGAGGTGCTCGATCTTGTCCGGATTGTTGGTGAGCAACTCGATCGTCTCGATACCGAGGTCGCGCAGAATGTCCGCCGCGACGCCGTAACTTCGACTGTCGATCGGCAGCCCTAGCTGAACATTGGCATCGACGGTGTCGAGGCAGTCTTGTTGCTGTAGTCGATACGCCTGGAGTTTGGACCCAAGTCCAATACCGCGACCTTCATGGCCCCGAAGATAGATCATCACGCCGAATGCCGACTCGGCGATAGTCTTCAATCCCAGATCGAATTGTGGCCCGCAGTCACAGGCCAGCGATCCGATGACATCACCGGTCAGACATTCGCTGTGCACACGCACCAACGGTAGTTCGGACATTGCGGGGTCACCCGCAACGAGCACCATGTGCTCGGGCCCGTCACCCTCCCTGTACGCGATAGCATCGAAGCTACCGTAACGGGTAGGTATCATCGCACTGCCAGTCCGAGCGAGCGTGATGACCGGCTGCTTCGCTCGGCGATATTCTCGCAGATCTTCGATGGTGCACAACGGGATTCGATGTTCCCTCGCGAAGCGTTCGATTTCAGGTCTGCGCATCATCCCGCGGCGATCTGGGGTGACCAGCTCGCAGAGCAGCGCGGCGGGAGCCAAACCCGCGAGACGGCACAGGTCGACACCTGCCTCTGTGTGTCCCGGACGTTCGAGCACTCCGCCAGGTCGCGCACGAAGAGGCAGGACGTGACCAGGGCGCGCAAGGTCGTCTGGCGCAGTCCGGATCTCAGACAGGGCGCGGATCGTTGCGGCGCGATCACTCGCGCTGATACCGGTCGACGTTCCTTTGCGATAGTCCACACTGACCAAGTAGGCGGTGCGATGACGTTCAGTATTGGTCTGAACCATCATGGGCAGCTGGAGTCGCTCCGCGGTGTCCTCGGTGACTGCCGTACACAAGAATCCTGAGGTGTGTTCCAGGAAGAAAGCTACTTTGTCGGTCGTAGCGAACTGCGCTGCCATGATGAGATCGCCTTCGTTTTCGCGATTCTCGTCATCGACGACGGCAACGATTCCGCCTGCAGCAATGGCTTCCAGCACTTCGTCGATCGATGACGTATTCATCGTGGTCTCCCGAAAGGTTGGTTCTATGGACAGATCAGGGACTCGGCCGGAATGGCCGCTTGGGCGGTCGCCGAGGCCCGCAGCGCGGCTCTACCGCCGACGCAGCGACCACATCTGGGTGGGGCGCTCGAACTGAAGCGCGACGTCCCAGGGCACACCGGGGGGGCCGAGCTCGGTGCGCATCGAGCGGATCGTCGCACGAGTCAGTTCGGGGTCACGCGAAGCTTGCGCAGCGAGATCTCTGGCGCGCCCCTCGACCTGATCGTCGTCCACGGATTCCCATGCCATGCCCAGCTCCACGGCCCTGCGGCCATCGATTTCTTCGTTGAACAGGCCCATTGCAGCCGTTGCCTCACGTCCGCCGAGACGGCCCGCGAGGGTGAAGAACCCACCACCAGGATGGACACCGATCTTCAGGAAGCCGGCGAGGATCCGCGCATCGTGTGCAACAACCCGTAGGTCGGCTGCGAGCATGAGGTTCATGCCTGCACCGACAACTGATCCGCGTACAGCTGCTATCACCGGGACGTTCAGCTGGCCTACGCGCATGAACGACTGGTACACGCGGCCCATGCTCTTGAACTGTCCATCTTCGGACTGGTCTGCACTGGCAATCCAACGACGGCGGTCCGCACCCGAGCAGAATGTGCCGTCGGCTCCGACCACGACAGCGCATGCGTAGGATTCGTCGGCATCAATCTCGTCGCACAGCGCGACGAGCTCGTCGCCCATCTCAGGGGTCAGCCCATTCTTGACCTCCGGCGAGTTGAGCGTCAGTACAGCGACGCCTCCGTCGCGTTCCAACAACACGTTTCCCATTCGGAATCCTTACCTATTTGCTTACAGATGGTGAATCGCATTGGTGGAGTGCGTAATCCAATCCGAAATCAACGCTGAGAGCTCAGCGGGTCTGTCGAGCGGAAGCAGATGCCCCCCGCCGTCCACTGTCTCGATATGCAGATCGGACACTGTTCGTTCGAGGGTCGGAATGGACTGCTCTTCGAGCCAATCATTGGATCCGTAAATCGCGAGCAGCGGCTGAGCAACCGACTCGAGCTGTGTCGCGAACTCATAGCCGTAGAGTGCCCACAGAGTCCATGCCAAAGCTCTGCCTGCCTTCTGCGCCTCTTCCCACATCATTCGGTGGCGCTCCGGATCGTAGGCACCGAAGACGGCGGCAACCGCCTCCTTAGTTGTCGGGCGCGGAAGTCCATCCGGCCCGACGAGAAGTTCCGAGCGACCCCGTAGCCAGGCACGGCGCGCAACCTCGTCTGCCCAGGCCGGAGCTCCCACCAAGATCAACGATGCAACGAGTGTTTCCTCGGCCACGGCCAGTTGTGTCGCGACCGCGGCACCGAGCGAGTTTCCGACCAAGACCGCGTCGCGAATATTCTCGGCAACAAGAACATCGCGCACGGAATCAGCAAGATCGAAGATCGACATGAAGTACGACGGGTAAGGACTGTCTCCCTGTCCCGGCATATCGATGGCCAAACACCTCACTGCAGGATCGACCTGGTTCGCTACATCCACCCAAGACCATCGCGACTGAGCCAGACTCGGGAGCATTACCACGGTGGTCACATCAGTCGCGTCAGCTGGATAGTCATGAACAGCAATGCCATTGATGATGCGATCGAGCTGTGTCCTCATCCGTTCCTCTTTCAAAGCGCGCATTCATGAGAGACGCGCAATTGTCGCTGCGACGCCTCAGCGCCCAATGAAAACGGGCGCTCGCCGCTCGTCAAGTGCAGCGAGTCCCTCCTGCAGATCTGCGGTTTCCGCTAGCGTGTCGTGCAGACGATCCCCCAGTCGCAGCGACTCCTCGATCGGCAACGACGAATTCGACTGAAGCAACTCTTTGGTTGCCCGAACAGCTGACGGTGCCGCACATGCGATCGACATCGCGACGGCCTCTGTCGTCGCGGCGAGCTCCTCATGACTTGGCGACATTTCGTCGATCAGTCCGATCCGCAACGCCTCGGCAGCACGCACACGCTCGCCCGTGAAGAGCATTCCGGCGAGTGCGCCGTACGGAATCCGACGTCGCGCGAATATCGTTCCACCAGATCTTGCCACCATGCCCAGCTTGACTTCGGGAAGGCTGAATCCCGACGTCTCGGTGGCGAACAGCAGATCACATGAGAGGGCTAGTTCAGCTCCCCCTCCGATGCAGTGCCCGTTGATCTCCGCTATGACGGGGACCGGGAATCGGTAGACCTCGCGGCATGCCAATGCGATCAGGTCGAGATGGTCCTCGCGCTCGGCCCTGCCCATCGCCCGTCGAGAGTCCATATCGGCACCAGCACTGAATGCGCGGTCCCCCTCGCCGGAAATGATGAGCACTCTCAGATCACCGTCCCGAGTCAGTTTGTCGGCCTCCGACAAACGTTCGAGCACGGAGCGGACCAACGGCAGATCCATGGCGTTCAGACGCTCAGGGCGATTGAGAGACAGCCGCGCAACGTGCTGGTCGAGGGTAAAGAGCACCGGTTCGGTCACGGGATGCACCACGCCTTCGGCGAGCCGCCCGACAGAGGCCTGGAGGTGCATTTCATCATCGTCACTATCCCTTCGGGAGTGCTCGGGTCGGGTCGATGAAACGACCTAGACAGAAAACCAACCGGATGCAATGTCATCGTTCTGCAGACTTCCGCGAATCAGCACCTTGCCCTCTTCGTACAGAGGGACGTATGGCGTCTTGAAATCGAGCTCGATGGCCACTTTGCGGTCGACAATCCGCCAAGAGCCACCGCGCTTTTCAAACTGGTCCAGGTAGCGTCCCGAGAGCACAGACAGCTCGCTGTCGCCGCGCTCGTCATTCGGATCGACGAACTGGCGGGCGATGGAATAGAAGTAGCTCTCCGACTTCGCCGTATCACCGGTGATGTCTACGAGTACCCCCGTCAAGTGATGGTTTCCGAGCCGAAAACCTCTCTCTGCCAACGAAGGGAAGATGTATGCGCCGAATTCGAGCGCGTCACCCTCGTAGTGAACGTGGCTCTCGACGGCGCCTTCGTGGTAGATCGTCTGCAAGAGAGCGAGATCTCTCCTGTCCACCGCGTGACAGTAGATTTGGAGAACTCTACGGATCTCGCGCTCGGCCAGTAGGTCGGCGATAGTGTCCGCCAGGGAGTCTGGGTCACCCTGCTCATGGGAGATGCGCTCGGAGGTCATGGGATATCTAGTCCTTCACCAGAATGTGGGCACCGGCTGCGGCGGTCTCGAAGCGAATGACGCCACCCGCTATGTGCGCGAGCGCGACTCTGGGATTGTCCACTTGCATGGCACCCGCCCGTCCCCGAAGTTGGTCTGCCAGCTCAGCGATCTGGGCCACACCTGTAGCACCTACGGGGTGCCCACGTGCGATCTGGCCACCAGCGGTATTGATCGGCATACGACCCGTGATGCCGAACTCGCCCTTCTCGATCCATGCGCGCTCCTCGCCGGGCGGGCACAATCCGGTATAGCCGATGGAGGTGATCTCGTACGAGACGCTCGCATCGTGGATAGCGGCGACGCCGATCTCCTCCGGAGATATCCCAGCTGCCTCGTAGGCGAGTTGAGCCACGGTGTAGGCAGCGGCAGGGCCGTCCAGGTCATCGAAAGACATTCGAGAGGCCATCCGTGACCCGGTCAAACGAATCCGACGATCCTTTTCATCGGGCCTACGCGAAGTCAACACCACCGCAGCCGCTCCGTCGCTGATGGGGCAGAGCATTGCCCGGGTCAGAGGGGGGACCACCACTCGGTCGGACATGATTGCGTCGTAGTCGAGCCCTGCCGTACGGTGCGCTTTCGGATTCAAGCTGCCGTTGTAGTGGCTGACCGCTGCAAGCCGTCCGAAGTGAGTCTCGTCTACGCCGAACTTCTCCATCACTCCCTTGGCCAACGTGGCCTGGCGATCGGCTGAGGAAGTGCGATTGACCCCAGCCCCCTCGCCCTGTTCGAAGGCCGGCTCCTCGGGGTCGAAGCCGGAGTCGTAAGCTGCGAATGTTTTCTTACGATCGGTAAGATTCAACTTCTCCGCGCCGACGACCAGCACGGTGTCGTAGAGGCCGGAGGCCACAGCCAGCCATCCGATATGCATGGCATTCGCGCCGGTGGCGCAAGCGTTCTCGATGTCCTGGAACGGGATGCGACCGAAGCCCATCGGCATCATGGTGATGGCACCTCGGTTGGCCTCCAGACCCGTGACCATACCTAGTAGGCAGTTACCGAAATACACCGACTGAATATCGGAAACCTCACAACCGGCGTCCCGCAGTGCTTGGGTGGTGGCATCCGCTGCCAGATCTTTCAAGTTGCGATCCAGCTGCAACCCGAATTTCGTTACACCCGTGCCGCCAACATATACGTCTCGCATTGCTATTTCACACTCTCTGCGACCCGACTGGCCAGTCGGCTCTCGATTTCTGCGCGGACCGTTTTACGATCCACCTTGGACGCCGAAGTCAGTGGCAGAGCTTCGAAAAGCTCGAGGTGTTTGGGGCACTTGTAACCGGCCAGAAGTTCACGAAGACGTTGTGAGAGCCCCGCCGGCTCGAACTCGAGCCCGGGCCGAAGTACCAGGCCGGCCACAACCTTCTCACCCCACTCCAGGTCCGGCACAGACGTCACCGCAGCGTCGAGGACACCATCGATCGAGATGAGCGCCTGCTCCACTTCTGCGGGATAGACATTGAACCCGCCACTGATGACCACATCGTTCTGTCGACCCACCAGATAGAGGAATCCCCCTTCCAGGTACCCAAGGTCGCCGGTGTATACCGTTCCATTGTCGACGGATTTCGCGGTCTCCGCCGGGTCGTTCCAGAAGCCATCTGTCACGAAGACACCACTCACAGCCACTTCGCCGACCTCGCCATCCGCCAGCGGCTTTCGATCCTCGTCCACGATCACCACGTCCGTGGTCGAATAGGGGCGGCCGACCGATCGGAGTCGTTTCGACGACGGGTTCGTCTGCGCCTCTCGGTGGCTGCGCGCATCCAGCGTTGCGATGGTCGCCGGCGCGGCCGCCGAGCCGTACGTCTGGGCGAAATCACATTGAAAGAGTTCCATCCCTTCACGCAGCAATGCTTCGGGCATGGGGGCCGCGCCGTAACCTATGAGTCTCAGGCTCGAGAGGTCCCGCGGTCGCGCTCTCTGTGCCTCGATCAGGCGATACAGAATTGTCGGAACGATCTTCACGACTGTCACGTGCTCCCGTTCGATCGCGTCCAGGACATCGTCCACATCGAACTTCCGGCGCAGAATCTGCGTGGCGCCGCGCATGGTCGACGGCAGGGTATAGATTCCCCCACCATGGGTGTACGGCTGAGTGGGTAGAACGACATCGTCTTCCCGCAGGTCGACAAAGTCCAGGAGCAGGGCGGCCGCATGAGCCAGGAAAGACCCATGGGTCTGCCGGGCGGCCTTCGGAAGCCCGGTTGTACCGCCGGTGTATCGGAGTGCATAGAGATCTGACAACTCAGCTCGCACCCGGGTGTCGAGTGGCTCGAGCAGCAGGTCGGACTTGGACAGAGCACCATCCACTCCGTCGGCGACGATGAACTCGACACCGTTTCGCCCACGGCTTCGTACCGCTTCGATAGCCTCGAGGTGGGCCGCCTCGGTGAGGAAGGCGCGAGCGTCGGCGTTCTCGACCAGGTGCGCGAACTCTCCTGCGGAAAGACGGGGCGTCAGAGGAACCCAAACCAATCCGGCCAGGGTGATCGCCCAACTGAAAACCACGCTGTCTGCGCTGTTCCACCTCGCGTCGACCACGTGGTCACCACGCTTCAAACCCAGACCGAGGAGTCCGCTTGCCACCCTGGAGGCTTCGTCATGAAGCTGACGGTATGTGACCTCTCGGTCCGCGTCGCGCACTGCGATGTTGTTGCCGAACAGTCTTGCAGCTCGTTCGAGATATGCACTTGCATCCACGGTCGTCCTCCTCAGGCCACACTGGCCTTCTCTCGGCAATTGCCGCCGATCAAGAAGCCAACAAAGCGCTTGCTTGGTTAAGCTATCTGGTTGAGTCTCTTCGCACAAGGTTCCGCCGAAACCTGATCGAGCACGCGAGCAAGGAACAAGCTACTTCCCCGCTACCACCGAAGCCCATGCTTCTGAGGGGCCCCGGCAGTCCACTTGCGTGCCCAGCCATCGACTCCAGTGCGCTGTACTTCCGCCCTCGGCGCGCCATGCCCACAGCCTGGTCGTGTACAGCCGCAGATGATGCTCGCGGGTAAATCCGATTGCACCCATAACTTGGTGGGAGATTTTCGAGGCCGTGCTCGCAGCCAGCCCGGACCGCACCTTTGCTGACGCGATCGCCCACGCAGCTGAGGTGACATCCAGGTCGTCGGCCATCCGGGCTGCCGCTTGGGCCGCGATGCCCGCTGCCATCGCCTCTCCTGCTGCTATCGCCAGCATCTGCTGTATGACTTGGAGCCTCGCAATCGGGCGGCCGAATTGAACGCGTTCGGTCGCGTATTGGGTGGCTACATCGACGGCAGTTTCGACAGCCCCGGCCATCATCAAGGACTTACCCAACGCAGACCGCAACGCAAAATCATGTTCCAGTTCCGGATCCACCGGGCCGACCGCAACCGGCCTCACTGCCTCGAGCACGACATCGTCGCGAGGCTCCTCGGCAACATTCGCTCCTCCGTCGATCCGAACGTCTCGGGCATCGACAACGACGGTCCTGTCCTCGAGGACGAAAATGATCTGCGTGGCATCTCGTGCCCAGGGAACCCTCCGCACCCTTCCGTGGAGCACGCCCGAGGAGTCGAGGCCGACCAGGTGGCGTTCGGTCGGGGCGGCAGTGGACACACCACGATCGGGCTCGAACCCGATCCGGTCGAGAGCCCACCCCGCCAAGAGGTCCGATTCGAGCAGAGGGAGGCGTGCGGCCGCGCCACCGGCCGATGCCAGCAGACCTGAGGCATCCAATAAGGTTCCGCCGCTTCCGCCGAGCTCCTCTCGGCCGGTCAATCTCGTCAGGCCCGAGTCTGCGCACACTTTCCACAGTTCTGTATCGAAGCCTGTGCCGTTGCGATCGGAGCGGGAAAATATCTGATCCGACAGGTCCGCCACGTCGTTGCCGCTCATCGAAGTCCCACTTCCTTGGCGATGATCCCGCGCAGGATCTCGTTCGCCCCTCCGCGAAGTGTGAACCCCGGAGCCTGAAGAATTGCCTCCGCAAGATGTCGCTCATAGGCATCCCCCGCTCGATCCGGATCCCTGTCGACCAAGCGCTGGGCCACCTCGATGACCTCGCTCTCGAATCGAGTGCCGATATCTTTCACAACCGCAGCAGCCACGTTCGGCGCGGCACCTGAATCCAACGCCCCTGCTACGCCCAGGGACATCTGTCGTAGGGTCCACAACTGCGCAAAAAGTTGTCCTACCTCGGCCGAGCGATCGGCGCCGGACCCCTTATCGGACCCCACTGTCAACAGGTCCACGTACAACGGAAACGTCGAGAGATATCGCTCGGGTCCGGATCGCTCGAAGGCAAGCTCGGAGGTCACCTGATGCCAGCCGTCACCGACCCGTCCCAGGACCATCTCCCGAGGAACGAAAACGTTGTCGAGCACCACCTCGTTGAAGTGGTGCCCGCCGGACAGAAGCCGAATCGGACGGATCGCGACGCCGGGCAGGCTTGTTTCCACGATGAACTGAGAAAGACCAGCGTGCCTGTCGCTATCGTCACGGGTCGAAGTTCTTGCTAGAACGATCATGGCGCCCGCCAAATGCGCACCTGTGGTCCACACTTTCGTTCCGGATATCAACCAGCCGCCCTCCGTGGCAACTGCACGGGTTCGGATCGATGCGAGATCCGATCCGGAGTCCGGCTCGGACATGCCGATCGCGAAGAAGACCTCACCTGCCACGAGGAGAGGGAGATACCGCTTCTTTTGCAGGGTGGTCCCGAATCGCACCAGAGATGGGGCGACTTGCCTATCGGATATCCAGTGCGCCGCGACCGGGGCTCCGGCGGCGAGGAGTTCTTCGGTCACGACGTAGCGAGCCAGCGCGCTGAGCCCGTGACCGCCCAGTTCCCTCGGAACCGTCATTCCCAGCCAACCCCGTTGCGCGAGCCGTTTCGAGAATTCTTCATCCCACGCTGTGTGCCACGAATCGACCTGGGGCGTCCAACTGCCGGCGTCCAACTCCTGCCTGATGAAGTCGCGAACCTCATCGCGGAGGTCGGCGAACTCGGCAGGCATCCGTATAGGGTCGGGCACCAACCCGGTCAACCTACTTCGATTTGCCACGGGAATCACTGCTCGATTCGTTCATTCCTACCAAGGTGGCGACCATCGTGTGCCTGCACTGAGTACCCGACGGTCGACGAACGGGCGGAGGGTCGATTGCCGCGTTCACTTGGCAGTGACGTTCTCGGACTCCTTCATGGCGGGGATGACCTCTTCCCCGAACAGGCTCATACAGGAACGAGCCTTCTCGAAGGGGATTCCTGCGTAGTCGATCATCAGATTGACTTCCTGAACGCCGGCGTCGGCAAGATCGCGGAACTGTGCAGTCACCTCATCGGGGGTTCCGAAGACCAGGTGTTCGAGGTACGACTCGAGCGATGGGTCGCCCGGCTGCGGCTTGGCGATAAGCCGACCGCGCTCGACCTCGATGATCTCGGTTCGCAAGCCGTAGCCCATGCGGGTCAGTAGTCGCGAGCGAACGAGGGCATCGTTGCGCTCGGACTCGTACTCCTTGGTACCGCGGCGAGCGGATGTCACGTAAACCTGCCGGTTCATGCCGTTGACCCAATGATCACCGGAGAGCCCGAGGCGCTTCCGCTCGGCAAGGTAGATCTCGTGGTGTGAGCTGGACTCTCCGAAGAACTCATCCGCGGACTTCTCCGTACCCTCGCTCGCTGCGGACCTGTCATTGCCGGTCGCCTTCTTCACCTTTGCCAGACTCGTACCGAACACTCGGAACTCGGTAGAGGCCGCGGCACGTACCGAACTCTCGGAAGCCACGCCGATCATGATCTTGGGATGGGGCTTGGTGAACGACTTGGGTAGCACGTTGATCGGTTTGCTCACGTTGAAGTATTTGCCCTGGTATGTGAACTCGTCGGAGGTCCAAGCACCGAGCAGGAACTCGAGCGCCTCCGCGTACATGTCCTGTCGCTCCTCGTACGGAAGGCCCAGGCCGTTGAACTCGATGTGCTGGTAGCCGCGGCCGATTCCCAATTCGAAGCGGCCGCCGAGCAGCAGGTCGGCCGTAGCCACATCTTCGGCAAGGCGAATCGGATTCCAGAACGGAAGCACAGCAACCGCACTGCCGAGTCGAATACGATCGGTGTGCTGTCCGATCGCGGCGGCGAGGAGTATCGGGTTGGGGCTGTAGCCGTAGTTCGAGAAGTGATTCTCCGCGAATGAGATGGAGTCGTAGTTGAGACTCTCCGCGAGCTGTGTGAGTTCGATGGTCTCCCTGAGTCGATCGCCGTGACTATAGGTGATGTCGGGCGTCTGCTGCGTGAAGAGATTGCCGAATTGCATTGGCGGAGCCTTCCTTCGTTGTTGCGGCGGGCGGCGAAGCTGTCCGCGGGCGGGTCCTGCAGTGCGAATCGACGCGATGCACACGCGGTCTCCACCATTACCAAGCAAGCCATTGCTTGGTAATGTGACCCTAGCCACGATGGGGGGTGTCGTCAAGGTGCCGGCAGCCTGTGCGGCGCCAGGAAGAGAGCTATGAGTTCGAACTACGCACTGGACTCACAGTTGGGCGGCCAGCCAACTCTACCGCCTGAACGCGCTGGTCCGATCCGCGAGCGAGCAGACTCGACGGAGTCGTCCCTCGTTGTTGCGGCGGGCGGAGACTGCCCGCGGGCACATTCTACAGCGCGATTCGACGCGATGCGCACACGGTTTCCACCATTACCAAGCAAGCCATTGCTTGGTAATGTGCCCGTTGCCGCGACGGGGCGCCGCCAAGGCGCCGTCAACCTGAGCAGCGCCAGGAGGAGAAGCTATGAATTCGAACTACGCAGTGGACTCAGAACTGGGCGACCAGCTAACCCTACTGCCGAAACTCGATGACCCCGATCTGCGAGTGAGCAGACAGAGTCTCGCTGACGCGATGTCCCGATTGCCGGAACCCGACTCGTCGGGCCTGACCGTCACACGGCGAGAAGCTCCGGGCAGGCGTGGCGCGAACCACGTTCCGGTCACTGTTTACACGCCCGACCTTCCAGCGAGGCGCGCTTGCGTCTTGGATGTGCACGGCGGCGGGTTCACGATGGGATCGGCCGCGATGAATCATGCGGTCAACATTCGCATCGCCCGTCGTCTCAATGTCCCGGTCGTGAGCGTGGACTACAGGTTGGCGCCCGAAAATCCCTACCCGGCCGCGATCGACGATTGCTACTCGGCGCTGCACTGGGTGCAATCGGGAGGGCATGAGGACGACGACGGTGCGGTGGATGTTGCTCTGCACGGATTCAGTGCGGGTGCTGGACTGTGCGCCGCGCTGGCGCTCCTGGCGCGAGACGAAGGTGGGCCGCAGGTCCTCTTTCAGTACCTTGGGTGCCCCCTCCTCGACGACCGCCTCGAGACCAAGAGCATGCGGGAGTTCACTGATACACCGATGTGGACCCGCTCGATGACGGCGACGAGCTGGCGCTCATATCTAGGCTCCCAGTACGCACCCGGCACCCCTGCACCAGCGTACGCCGCGCCTGCCCGCGCCGAAGAACTGTCGAATCTGCCGCCCACCTACCTCTCGGTGATGACCTTCGATCCGCTGCGCGACGAGGGGATCGGCTACGCCCAACGCCTCATCGATAGCGGAGTGCGGACCGAACTGCACCTATTTCCGGGAACATTCCACGGTTCAAACCTCATTCATCGAGCGGCCATCTCGAGGCGTGAGACCGATGAGCGCATCGAGGTACTGCGCGCAGGGCTCTCATTGCCGTGACCAGGTAGGCCGCACTCAGCTCTTCGGTCAGATAGTCCAACGATACGTGCCCCGCATACCCACACGGGACCAAATAACAACCGAGCGCTTGCTTGTTAACTGGCCCTAGCTTACGATCCGTAGGAGTGCAGCCCGCACCATGGGCGCAGGACTCCATCGACCTGGAGCTATCGACCCGAAGCGCCGAGCGCGTTCGGACTCCCCGACCGATCTGCGGACAGCAGCGTCAGGAGATATTCATGAACATATCGCGTGAGCAAGCACTCGAACACGCGTCGGTCCCGACGCTTCTGATGTGCCTTGCCCAGGTCACCGGTGAGGATCGGTGGCTTCAGGAGCCTTTCCTGCCGGCCCGGGAAACGCAGCTTTTCGGCGATGACACCGGCGGACTATCCGCAGAACTTCAGGCAGTGGTTCGCCGGGCCGCATTGCGGATGCTCGACCACCCACCAGCCCACAGCCCTGATCTCGACGCTGCGAAATTGAGCCGGATGATGAGCGTGTGCGTAGGAGAGACCGTCGGCGACGAATACGTTCCGATGTTCATGGAAGAGATGGGGGTATCCAACCGCGACGTACACTGGCGGTCGCCCCGATCCCCCTCTGCTGCGAACTCGTTCACGGTCCTTGTCATCGGGTCAGGTATCGCGGGCATTGCGGCTGCAACCAAGTTGCAGCGGCTAGGTCTGAACTTCCGGATCCTCGAGAAGAATCCCGATCTTGGAGGCACCTGGTTCGAAAACGGGTATCCCGATAGCGGCGTAGACACACCAAATCACTTCTATTCCTACTCATTCGCGACAAAGGTGGATTGGAGCAGGTATTTTTCCAAGCGCGATGAAATCCTTCGGTATCTGAAATCGGTGGCGTCCAGTCACGGGATTGCGGATCGAATTGAGTACGACACAGTAGTGAAGTCGACAGTGTGGGACGACACAGAGAAGTCCTGGACTGTCAGGGCTGTCGGGCCGGGCGGAGAGAAACAGTTCTCAGTGAACGCTGTCATCACGGCTGTCGGGCAACTCAATCAGCCGAACGAGTCTCACTTCACGGGTCTGGTCGAATTTCCCGGAATTGCAGTGCATTCGGCCCGTTGGACACCGGACCTCGACCTCAGCGGCAAGCGAGTTGCTCTTGTCGGCACCGGGGCGAGCGCGATTCAGTTGCTACGCTCGGTCGCCGACAACGCCGAACACGTAACGATTTTCCAGAGAACACCCGCCTGGGTTCGTCCGAATCCGGACTACCACCGTACGGTTTCTACCGAGGCATTGTGGTGTCTCGAAAATATTCCTCATTATGCCCGATGGTACCGGTTCCAGCTCTTCTGGCGCTTCGGCGATTCGCTGCTCGACAGCCTGCGCCGCGATCCCGAATGGCCCCATTCTCAGCGCTCTATCAACCGCCACAACGATCGGCATCGCGAGCAGCTGACAGCCTACCTGGAATCGGAACTCGTCGACAGACCGGACCTGATCGCGAAGACTCTTCCAAATTATCCTCCGTATGCGAAGAGAATCTTGATCGACAACGACTGGTTCAAAGCCCTGCGCCGAGACAATGTCACCCTCGTAACCGAAGGCGTCGATTCCATTGAAGGCAACGATCTACTCACCACCGCGGGCGAGCGCTATTGTGCAGATGCCATTATTTTCGCCACGGGCTTCGACGCCGCCAATATGCTCAGCTCGGTAGAGGTCATGGGGCGCGGGGGCCGAAATCTCCGAGATGTATGGGGAGTCGACGACCCTCGCGCCTACCTCGGAGTTGCTGTGCCGGAGTTCCCTAACTTCTTCTGCCTATACGGGCCCAACACCAATCTCGCGCACGGCGGAAGCATCATTTTCCAGATCGAGTGCCAAATAAGATACGTCACCAGTTGCCTGGTTCAGATGCTCGAGTCCGGCTACGACTCCATGGATGTCCGTCCCGACGTCTACGCGCGCTACAACGATGAGATCGACTCTGCGCACGATCAGCTCGTTTGGTCACACCCGGGCGTGACCAGCTGGTACCGGAACTCCAAGGGGCGTGTCTTCAGCCCCCTTCCCTGGCGCCTGGTCGACTACTGGTCGATGACACACGATGCGGACCTCGATGACTTCGTGACCGACCGCGCCTCGGCCACGAAGAGAGTCAGCGCGATCCGTTCAATCTGACTAGCTACTGGAAGCAATCGCTTGCTACAGTCTTGTTACGGCTGGTAGCAAACTAAAGAATAGGCGAGAAATATGTCGGATAGTCCGGTGCATTCGAGGAGCGCAGCTAAACCCCGTGGCCGACGAGCCGGGGTCCAAGACAGTACACGTCGGGCCGAGATATTGGCTACAGCAAGCCAGGTCTTCGCCGACCGGGGGTACGCAAACACGAGCGTGCGTGACATTGGTGCAGAGTGCGGGATCCTGTCGGGGAGTCTTTACCACCACTTCTTATCCAAAGATGCAATGTTGCTGGAGATTCTCGAGCGGTCTATGGACGGATTGCTGGTCAAATACCTGAACGTCAAGGTGAGCACCGACGATTCGAGAGCCCGGCTGCGCAATCTCTTCGAAGTGGCACTTTCGTTCGTGGCGTACGAGCCCAACGTCGCCAGGATTCTCCAGAACGAGTTTAATCAACTCAAGCACATCGACACGTTCAGGCCGTTACTGAACCGGTACAACGAGATCCGGAAGGTAGTGTGGCGTGACGTCTTGGATCAAAGCGTCGAAGAGGGGCTGATTCGGTCGGACTTCGACTTGGATATGGCATACCGCATCATCATGGGGGCGGTACTGTCTGCGGTCCACTGGCTGAACCCGGATGGGGAGTACTCCATTGGGCAGATCGCGGACCAATACACGATCATTATCATCGATGGACTTCATTCCTGAGATTTTCTTAGTTTACTCCTGAAGAAACTCGGTGTGCCGCACGAGCTAATTGGGTCTGGACCCTGCGGTCGCCGCAGGGTCACTTGATCGATTCCAGTCCGATTCAGGCATATCAGGGATTTCGTTTTCCCAGCAATTATGCGAAGTCAGCATTCGAAGCCGCCACCGTGGCTGCATATCGGTTATGCGCGTCATGCTCTTCGATTCTCTCGCCTGCTGATCCAGGTGGGCGTGAACCTCAGGGTGCAATGCTTGTTGGTACCTTGACCACCACATAGATACGGTTCCCGTTCGATGGCGGTGGCCACGGGGAAGGGTTCTGGCGCAGGAATCGCGATGGCGCTACTGGGAGTATCGCCGCTCAGCCCTGCTGCTGGTATCACTGCACCGGTGCGCTGGTGATCTTGTTCGAAGGTTTCTGCTGCACTTCACTTTGTGGTGATCAGCGATATCCAGAGCGACCACGAACGGGTCGTCGTACAGGCTGTTGTTGCAGGCCGGCCCTGGCCGGACGCGCCGGTGCACACTTGGCGCGGCGGCTCGGGTTGTCGGCCAGCCGCGACACTCTGCTGCGACTGGTCCGTGGTAGGCCCGATCCGCCGGTCGATGTGCGTAATTCCTGGGTGTCGGCGATTTCCTTGTCGGACGCGGCCGCAGGCACGGCACCGCCCTGCTGGATATGGCCACGCATCGCCCCGATCGATTTCCTCGGCGATCGAGGGGCCGGCACCTCGGCGACATGACTGTCGGCAAATCCAGGGATCGAGATCATTGCCCGAGACGGAGCCGGAGCCTATGTCGAAGAAGATAGATGCGGTACGCCGCAGGCCATCGGTGGCGCAACCGAGCATGCCGGATCTATGCGCGACTTCGCAGTCGGCTCCAAGATCCGGCCGGCCCGATTACCTACTCACCATTGCGTGACACGGCACCAGCAATCAGAACGCGCCACTCTGCCACAAGGGGAAAGTCGTAGGCTCATAGGTCATGGCAGCGGCCCGTAGACGATGAAGACATTCCCCCAGGGATCGCGCGCCGCAGCGCGCACCTCGTGCGGTCCGTCCTCGGGGCCGCGCACTACTTCTCCCCCGCTGGCGATCACCAGATCAAGCGTCCGCCGGACATCTGCGACTTTGAAGGAGGCGGATGGCACATCCGCGATCTGTTCGGACTCACCGGCCAGCGCCAGCTTCACGTTACCGGCGCGGAGGGCAGCGTATCGGTCGCCATCGACGAACAGTCGCGCGATGGAAAACACACCCTCATAGAATTCAGCTGCTGCCTGGACGTTGGCGACAGGGTAGAGGACATTTCCGATCGAGGCTTTGTCAGGTGTAGCAGGCGTGTCATGGGATGTCATGGCCGGCCGCCCAGTGCCGCGGCGTGCGTTCCGAACCCTCGCTGATAGTAGGTGAGCGGCGATGACTCTATCGTGTCTGCGACGCTTACTTTTCCGATCACGACGACGTGGTCGCCGCCCTTCACGAAGTCGATAGCCTCGCAGGCCAACCAGCCGTGCGCGTCGCTCAACCGCGGCAGCCCGTTGTCTTCGGACCAGGCGACACCGTCGAACTTGCCAATACCCTTCGTGGCGAACTTCCCTGCCAATCCTGCCTGCTCGCTCGCCAGTATGTTCACCCCCACACGACGGGTGCGTTGCACGGCGCTCAATAAATCGGACCGCTCATCGAGTGCAACGAGTATCATGGGAGGCCCCATCGACAGGGACGCAAATGCGCTTACTGTAGTTCCGTGCGGGCGCCCGTCGACAATCGTTGTCACAACACTGACAGGGGTGCAGACGTTCGACATGACTTCTTTGAAGGATTGCTGAAGTCCGGCCACCAATTGTTCAGATGCCATGGCACATCTTCCTTCGATCGACCCGGTAAACCGAGCAACTGCTTGCTTAGTTCCTTGATAGTGTCCATACAGCAGCCGCTTGTCAAGCCTGCCGAAGCCGAAATTGCGTGAACGTCGCGCCGATACATGTCACCTTTCAAGATCATCCCAAGCGCTCGACAGAGTCAGCCGACCCGCAAGATACAGGTCACAGCGCACGGGGCGCCGATTTGGTCGGCCGACGATGATCGCGTTGCCGCCCGAGTGTCGACGCGCGAGCCTATGGGTGTGGGACGCCCTGGGGGGTAGATTATGTGAGGTGGATCGCATTAGGCTCTTGACATCGAGCGCCGGTAGGGCTTGACTGAGCAAGCGGTTGCTCAAATTGACCAAGCGCTTGCTCAACCGACAATCACTTATGTTAGCGATCGCGCGCTCAACTGAGCAAGCGCTTACTCGGTGATTCCGAGACTCGCAGACTGGTGTTGCAGGCGGTGTTCTGCCCGTCCCAACTCATCTCAAGAGGAGTTCCACAATGGCTCGACGCAAACGCGATCATCTTCGGTTCGGGGTTTTCAGCGCACCGTTTCACCTTCCCATCGGTCGGAGCCCCAACCTTCTGATTCATCGCGATATCGCTCTCGCCGAGCATCTGGACCGGCTGGGTTTCGACGAGTTGTGGATGGGCGAACATCACTCGATCGGCGCCGAGATCATCGGCGACCCATTGCTTTTCCTGTCACACGTAGCAGCGCGTACGAGCAACATCAGACTTGCCAGTGGTGTGGTGTCACTGCCGTATCACAATCCTCTTCTGCTGGCGGATCGGTTCTCACTGCTCGATCACATCTCTCGGGGCAGGGTTATTCTCGGCATCGGACCGGGCGCGCTCACCACAGACGCTCACATGATCGGCCTCGAGCAAGAAACTCAGCGTGAGGCTTTCGCGGAGGATGCCCAGGTGCTGGTGGACCTGCTCAACGGTGAGTGGGTAACAGCGAAGACCGATCGCTACACACTCAACGATGCTCACCTGCACCTGACACCGTACTCGGACTTCGAGATGACCGTGGCGGGCACCGCCACCCCGACGGGTCCGCGGATCGCTGGACGCCACGGACTCGGTCTGCTGACCTTGGGTGCAACCTCGGCGGCAAAGACGTCCGATTCGGTCTTGTCGGGAGCCTGGGACACGTACTGCCTCGAGGCAGCAAAGGCTGGTCACGCCCCGGACCGGAACGGGTGGCGTCTGGTCGGCTACGCACACGTCGCCGAGACCGAAGAGCAAGCACGCAACGACGTCCGGCACGGAATCGATGCATTCTTCGATTATCTGCAGTACACGCAGGCATCGGCATATTACGGTTCGCTGGGGATCAGCACGACCGACGAGAGAATCCAGTACGTTATCGACTCCGGCATGGGTGTGATCGGAACTCCCGAACAGGTCGTCGAACAGATCACGCACATCCGTGAACAGACGCGTGGCGGATTCGGCGCTTTCCTTCTCGGACACCATGAGTGGGCCGATTGGCACTCGACTCTACGTTCCTACGAGCTGTTCGCCGAGCAGGTGGCACCTCATTTTCAGGGGCAGCTCGACGCACCCATACGGAGCAAGAAATGGTCCGAAGACAACCGTGACGAACTGGGCCGAGGCCAACGCATCAGCATCGCCCGGGCACTCGGAGAACCAGAACCGACCAACCTGAAGTAGCGGCATGTAGTTGTTACTGAGATACCTGGAGACAGCATGTCCAAACTGCGCCCGCCAGATAGCAGCCACTTACACCTTGGATGCTTTTTTCCCGCCGGGCAAACTACCTTCTTGCTCTCCGACGAGGCGGTGCGTCGAACTCCACCGATGACGCGCAAGAATCTCGTCGATTTCGCGCAAGCAGCAGAACTCGTCGGCTTCGACTCGCTGTTCATCGCAGACAATTGGTCCGGACATCAGCGGATTTCGGAAGCAAGCAAACATCAGGGCCCCAGTTATCATGCGGCCCTATTGGCTATGGCTCTGTTCGCGGTCACCGAGAACATCGGAGTCATCTCGACCATTCACACCAGCTACCATCACCCGGCCCACATCGCAAGAATGGGCGCAACACTCGACGCCTTCAGTGGCGGGCGTTGGGGATGGAACATAGTCACTGGTTTCCTCGAGCAAGAAGCGGGACTGTTCGGTGACGAGCCTGTCGAACACGACGAGCGGTACCGTCGAGCCGCCGAGTTCGTGGACGTGGTCAAGCTGCTGTGGTCGGAGTTCGAGCCGATTGACCATCGCGGTCAGAATTACACTGCGGCAGGGCGTTTGAAGGCGCCCCGTCCGGTTCAACAGCCTCATCCGTTCTTGATCAACGCGGGTGCTTCACCCGCCGGCAGTGCTTTTGCCGCCCGCTACGCCGACATGATGCTGATGATGGCAGAGAACGAGGACCGCGTCCGCGAAGTCGACGAACGACTGGAGGCGCTGACCGCGCCCCTGGGTCGGTCCGTGGCCACAGCAGCGTTCTGCGTGAGCATCGTGCGGGAAGGCGAGGGGGAAGCAGAGGAAGAGTGGGACCGTCTGACTGCGTCCATCAATCTTGCAGCGACGAAGGAACTCGCCGCCGATATCGTCGGGGGCGTCGAGTCGATGCAGGGCATCTTCGCAAAAATGGGAGAGGACGAAGCCGCGCGCACCTTCGGATCTGCAGGATCGACAATTCACCTGGTAGGAACGGCCGAACAGGTTGCTGAGAAGCTTATTTCGCTCAAGCAGAATACCAACGCTACGGGTGTGTTCGTCAACTTTCCGCTGTGGAGCGCCGCCGAACTGCAAACCTTCACTCCTGTACTGCCGCATCTACTGGACGCCGGTGTCTGGCAACCACCGGAGACCCGTAAGTACTCATGGTGACGTGGCCGTACCCCCGCACAGATCCAACAGCTTTGACTCGCATGAGGCCTGGTTTACGAACATGCCGTAGGAGGCACGCATGAAGCTCACATTTTCGGAAGGGTCGTATCTCGTCACCGGCGGTGCTGTGGGGATCGGAGCTGCGGCAGCCGAGTATCTCGTGGCATCGGGGTTGAACGTAGTGGTCGCCGACTTCGACGTCGAGAACGGGACGGCGACCGCAGAGCGACTCGCCGCCGCTGGGCCTGGTAAGGCAAAGTTTCTTCGCGTCGACGTTTCCGACGAGGCTGGCGTCGAGGCGGCAGTCGCTGAGACCGTCGGGGCGTTCGGCCCCCTTGCGGGCGCGCTCAACTGTGCCGCCTACCTGCCGCGAAACAAGCGCGTTCACGAGATCACGGCCGAGCACTGGAGTAAGTCCCAATCGGTGTCGCTACAGGGAATGTTCCTGTGCTTCAAGCACCAGATCACAGCGATGCAGCCGCAGGGGGCCGGGTCGGTCGTCGCGATCTCCTCGACCGCAGCGGTGAAGGCAGTTCCCGGAAGTTCCGACTACGTCTCGGCTAAGGCCGGCGTCAATGGCCTTGTCCGCGCAGCCGCGATGGATTACGCCGCGGACGGGATCCGCGTGAACGGCATCATGCCGGGCGCCATTCTGACGCCTGGGTTCAAGCAATCGAACGCCGCGAACCCGAATCTCGGGGGTGTAGCCGAGCTGCTTCCGATCAAGCGGATCGGCCGCCCCGAAGAGGTCGCGGCCGGCGCGGTGTGGCTCCTGTCGAGCGAGTCATCCTACGTCACCGGAGCCGTGCTCCCCATCGATGGCGGGCTATCAGCCGTCTGAGCGCTCACCGCCCAGCAGTACAGACATTGGGGCCAAGCACTTCCAGAAGGCGTTCCATCCCTCATGAAGCGGACTCCGAACCAGCCGCGAAATCGACAGCACAAGTATGTCAATCGCACGACGCACCAGCGATCGTGCACTCACAGTAATGGGAGAAAGTCATGATTGATCTGGATGTAGCGCGGTTGGTATCCGAGGCCGACATCACGAACCTTATCATCGAATACTGCAACAGTATCGACGCAGGAGACTTCGCCCGAACAGGGAGGTTGTTCGAGAAGGGAACCTGGTTCTACGACCCAGCTTCCCCAATTACCGGAGCGGCTGCTGCGACGAAGTTTCTGGAGGGCTTGGTGCTTCTTTATGACGGAGTTCCCAAGACCAGGCACGTCCTGTCGAACTTCCAAATCAAGCTCTCCGAGGACTTCGCCTCGGCCACAGCCGTCTCTTATGTGGTGGTCTTTCAGGCAGCACCTGAATCAGTACCTCAGATCATTTTCCAGGGCGCCTACGATGACACATTTGTCTGTGAACACGGAATCTGGCGATTCGATGTACGCCGCTTCACCTGTGACGGAATTGGCGATCTTTCCCGGCATCTCAAGCGTATCGCCTCACCCCTCGTCCGCTGATCTCGATCGGGAGCGCTCGAATTGCAGGCCGATCGGCCTCTGCCCCGCAGTTACAGGCAATTCCATAGAAAGTTGATATTCTGAATGAACATTTTTGATCAAATGTACATTGGTGGCGAGTGGGTCGACTGCTCTTCCAGCAAAGTCATCGAGGTAGAGAACCCCGCTACCGAGGAAGTGGTTGGAACGGTGCCCGCTGGCACCCGGGCAGATGTTCTGAAGGCAGTGGCGTCTGCGCGGTCGGCCTTCGAATCATGGCAGCGCAGCACAGTCGGCGAGCGCAAAGAGCTGCTTCAGCGTGTCAGTGACGGAATCGCCCGCCGCACGGGAGAACTTGCCGTGGCAATTTCCGTCGAGGTCGGTTCTCCCATGCGCATCGCCGGACCCATTCAGGCCGGCTTGCCGAAGACAGTTGTCGACAGTTACGTCGATCTGCTGGAATCCTTCGAGTTCGAACACAAGGTTGGAAACTCGCTCGTGGTACGGGAAGCCGCAGGAGTGGTCGGCGCGATCACCCCATGGAACTACCCGCTCCACCAGATCGTCTGCAAAGTGGCGCCTGCACTGGCAGCGGGATGCACCATCGTTCTCAAACCCAGCGAACTGGCACCGACAGCGGCCTACCTATTCGCCGACATCCTTCACGAAGCAGGAGTGCCGGCGGGCGTGTTCAACCTGGTTTCCGGACATGGGGCAGCAGTGGGTGAGGCAATCGCTGGTCACCCGGAGGTGGACTTGGTGTCGTTCACCGGATCGGTGAACGTCGGCAAGCGGGTCGGCGAACTGGCCGCCGCGAACATCACGAGGACCGCTCTCGAGCTCGGTGGGAAATCTGCGAGCGTGATCTTGCCTGACGCCGACCTAGCGAAAGCAGTCAAGGTCGGAGTGCACAACGCATTCCTCAACGGTGGCCAGACGTGTATGGCGTGGACGCGGATGCTCGTCCACGCCGATCAATACGACGAGGCCCTCGCAATTGCGGCGTCGGTGGCCGCCTCGTACTTTCCAGGCGATCCTCTCGATCCTGCTACCCGACTCGGACCGATGGCCTCGGCAGCACAACGAGAGCGTGTCGAACGCCTGATCGGAGTCGCCATTGGCGAGGGCGCAAGTGTGGTGGCAGGCGGCCCCGGGCGCCCAGTAGGCCAGGACCGCGGTCACTACGTTTCCGCCACAGTTCTTGCCGATGTACACCCCGACTCGACCATCGCCCAGGAGGAAGTCTTCGGGCCCGTTCTGTCCATGATTCGATTCAACGACGAGGAGGAGGCCCTACGCATTGCGAACAACTCCGCGTACGGACTGTCCGGTGCCGTCTGGTCCACGGACGAGCGCCGCGCTATCGACTTCGCGCGCCGTGTGCGGACGGGACAAATGGACGTCAACGGCGGACGTTTCAATCCGATAGCACCGTTCGGCGGCTATAAGAAGTCCGGAATAGGGCGTGAGCTGGGCGTCGCAGGGTTGGAAGAATTTCTCCAGATGAAGGCCATCCAGCTGTAGCCGATGAGTACGCCGAAGTTCGACGGGACGTTCGTTCGATTCAGGAAATAAAGCGCCTCGTCGAAATTCACTGCGCGGCATCTAGATTGCGCTATGAGCCCCGCTCACCATCGAGGGCCGTCGCGGCCTCATACACCTAGAACGACACCGAATTCGTAGAAATCCTCGTCAGCACCATCTCTAGCAACATCATCGACAGCGAAATTCTGCCACCATCGGCGACGTCGAAAGCGTCCGATGCACCTGTTCTCGTTGCTACGAAAGAAGTCTTATCCTGTGAAGTACGGTGTAATTTTCGGCCATGGCCTGGACAATGGAGTCGGCTTTGCGGAATATGTGGTTCCGGCGGCCCGGACGGCGGAGGAGTTAGGCTTCGAGTCGGTCTGGATCGGTGAGCATGCGGTCATCCCGAAGCACGACACTCTCTACCAGTTCACTCCGGATGGTAGCCTTCCGTTTCCTGACCGGACTCCAATTCCAGACCCGCTGATCTGGCTATCCTATGTTGCCGGTGCCACTGGCACGATCAATCTCGGTGCCGGCGCGGTAATTCTCCCGCAACGTCAGGCCCTGCTTCTGGCAAAGGAGACGGCAACACTCGACAAGCTTTCCGGTGGCCGCCTCCTGCTCGGAGTTGCAGCCGGCTGGCTTCCGGAGGAGTCCGAAGCACTCGGTGTGCCCTTTGCCCGTCGAGGCGCCCGTCTGGACGAACACATCACCACGCTGCGCAGGGTGTGGCAAGAGGCTGCACCCACCATCGCCGGCGAGTTCACTCGGGTCGTTGAGGCAATCAGCTACCCGAAGCCGACCCGGGCGGGTGGTCCGCCGGTGATCATCTGTGGCGCTTCAGCGGCGGCTGCGAAACGGGCGGGCAAGATCGCAGACGGCTTCTATCCGATGCTTGGGTCGCCGCAGGAGCTGCCGCCCCTGATCGACCTGGTGCGAACGGCGGCTCTCGATGCCGGCCGTAATCCCGCCGATGTCGAGATCACGGTCGGCTCTTTCGAGCTCGCCACAGATCGGCTCTTCACTGAAGAAGCGATCAAGGAAGTTCGGGGCTATCGGGAAGCCGGGGCGGACCGGCTTGTGCTGTTCAGGACCAGCGATGTCACGATCGATGGCATCACGCGGTCGATGGACCACTTCATGACCGAAGTTGCGCCCGGAGTCGAATGAATCCGCTCATTGCGCGGCTCGTTCTGGGATCGCAGTCGTTATGGGCAGGGTTTCCTCGATCGGGGTGTGCCGGTCCCACTGTTACACCCAGCAGAGGTCGACGAGGTGTTGTGCACACCAGGGACGATGCCCGTCCACGTGCCCTTCGAGAGGGCCGCGCGATCCTGAGAGCGCGACACTCACGAAGCCTGTGCCTTCCCCCGCGAATCGGTCGGCTCGAGGATCGGTGGTGAACCAGTTCCAAGGTCCGTGTCGCGGCCCGCCCCTCCCGGAGGTTCGCACACTCATGGGTGCGTGGACCGGGTAGCCACCACCGTGTTCAGGAGGGAGAGGGCATCCGCGCTGGGGCTTCCTACGGGGGCGGTCGCGACAGTGAGCTGTTGTCCTGGTGCCTCGCGGACGTCGAGCGTCTGGTAGGTCAGGGTGATTCGGCCGACGTCGGGGTGGTTGATGACCTTCTCGGTCAGGCTGAGGCCTGCCACGGTCTGGTTCGCCCAGAACGCAGCGAACTCCGGTGACCCTGCGAGCATGCGGGACACGAGCGGAGGGACGGCCGGGTGGGGGTTGGCGAAGCCCGCGGCCAGACGCAGGGCGCTGACCGCAGCGCGGGCGACGTGGTCCCAGTGCGCGAAGTAGGTGCGTGCGGTGGAGTCGACGAACAGGTAGTCGAACGCCCCGAGGGCCAGCTGCGACGGGCCCAGAAGCGCCTTGGCCGTGGTGTTCGCGGCGAGGATCTGGAAACCGGGGTCCACGACGTAGGCGGCGGCGTGCGGGAAGGCATCCATGAGTTGAAGCAGCTCGGGACTGACCGGTCCGGACTCCGGCCGGGAGGAGGGTGCGAGCTTCGCGAGGCGGAAGGTGTGCTCGCAGGCGTCCGGGCCGAGCCGCAGAGCG
This sequence comes from Nocardia sp. NPDC050799, assembly GCF_040654015.1. NCBI lineage: Bacteria > Bacillati > Actinomycetota > Actinomycetes > Mycobacteriales > Nocardiaceae > Nocardia > Nocardia sp. NPDC050799. Next base: position 5,190 of record NZ_JBFAHF010000054.1, on the reverse strand, counting down.
GTGCACAGGGCGTCCACGACCTGCGCCGACGGGGTACGTTCCCGGCCCTGCTCGAGCCGGGTGTAGTAGTCGGCGCTGACACCGGCCAGCACGGCCACCTCCTCGCGCCGCAGCCCATCGACGCGCCGCGCGCCGACGGCGGGCAGACCGACGTCGGCGGGCGTGAGGCGGGAGCGCTGGGCGCGGAGGAACTCGCCGAGGGGGCCGGGTGATGTCGCCATGTACTTCACGCTAGCCGCGCTCGGCGGGCTCAGGCAGGGTGCGGTCCTCCCCGCCTCGCGGCTCGGGCGGCCGCCGGGCAGATCTGCCCGGAGCCCGGGAAAGGACCCGGTAGAGCAAGGACGGGACCGGGTCGACGCTGTAGAAGTCGGCGATCTCGACGGGTCTTGCGCCCTCGGGTACCAGTTCTGAATCTCCTCGACCGGTTCGGAGGAGGTGGCCTTGTCACCTGACGGGCTCGGTACGCGCGATGGTTGCCTCCAGTCCGGAGCGAATGCGGTCCATGGTCTGGGCGTAGGCCTCGTCGATATCGATGCCGAGCTTGTCGGCCAGGACGAACGTCCACCACATCGACTCGGCGAGCTTGTGCTCCAGCTCCGCGCGCGGGTCACCCTCGATGCCCCAGGTGCCGTCGTGGGCCAGAAGCAGGCGTCCGATGTAGCCGACATCGTTGGAGAAGCCGATCATCAGCTCGTGCAACGACCACGTCTTACCGTTGAACCGCTCCTCCAAGACCTCGTAGAGGGAGCGGACGGCGAGAGCCTGCTCGCGGGCGGCGGTGAGCGACGTCGTGGGTTCAGCCATGGGAGTTCTCCTTCGAGGTGGTGGCCGAGGGGTCGACCGTTGGTTGGGGGAAGGCGGCCATGGCTCGGTTCGCCATGGCCAGCAGGGACTCCCGCGGGGTCCCGTCGGCGGCGCGGACGGCGAAGCCGCTGCTGAGCGTGATGAGGAAGGTGGCGAGCTCATCGGGGTCCTCATCCGCGGGCAGGTCACCATCGGCGATCGCACGCCGGAACCGGTCCGCGAACAGCCTCTGGACCGTCGCGCGGTTCTCCGCGAGCACGGCGTACTCACCCGAGTCGCCCGGCGTGGCGACGGCCTGGACCGACAGGCAGCCGGTTGGTCCCCCGGGCATGGTCACGGCGAGCGCGTTGCCGACGAGGAACGACTGCGCGCACTCCCGCGCCGTGGGCCGTTCCAGGGCTTCGGTGACGTACCCCATGTTCCGCTCGACGTACCGATACAGCGCTGCCCGGAACAGCTGGGCCTTGTCGCCGAACGCTCCGTAGACGCTGGGCTTGTTGATCCCCATCGCCCCGGCCAGCTCCGACAGGCTCGCGTCGGCGAAGCCGCGCCGCCAGAACACCTCCACCGCGGCGTCCAGCGCCTCGTCCGTGTCGAATGCGCGCGGTCTGCCCGGTCCAGCCATGGTCACCTTCTGCTCAGCTGCCGCTCGCCCATTTTCTTAACGCTCGGTACAGAAACATGTTGCCACAGATTCAGGGGCCGTGTCATGGCAGGATACGGGCGGAGAGGGGTGCAGTCCTCCCTGGTTCACCCACCCTTCCCGACTGGTCCGCGCCACCGCAGTCTTAGCTTGTGAGTCGGCCGGACTGCGCCCTTCCCACGACCACGAGGGCGCCCTGAGCCCGGCCGTTCGCCTCAACCCAGACGCCATACCCATCGCCCCGTCAGCGTCGGGGCCCACCCCGAGGAGCACGACATGCCCAGCACCGAGCACGACCCCACCATCGCCGAGTGGATCGCCGCGACCAACACGCACGACTCCGCCACCTACCTGGCATTCTTCACCGACGACGCCGTCCTGGACGACCCCTCGGTCGGGGAGGTCTTCGAGGAGCACGCGGGGATCAACGAGTACTTCCAGTCCTACTTCGTCGGCTACAACACCCAGACCCGACTGATCAGCACCGAGCCACGTGACGGGTACCTCCACGTCGAGGTCGAGTTCACCGGCACTTTCCCCGAGCGGCGTATCGGCGGGATCTTCGATGTCACGCTGAACACCGAGCGCAAGATCGCGCGCGTGCGAGCCGACCTGCGCCGGTAGGCGAGGATGGGTGATGTCTGGGCGGCGGCGTCCGGGTCAGTGATCGTGCCCCGGACGACGCCGCGTTCCGACGTCTCAGAGGTCGGTGACGCGCGTGCCCGCGATAGACGCCGCCAACGGTCCGTACGCCGAGGCAGGGCTCTGAAAGCCGGGCTGGTAGTCGCCTTCCGCAACGCGCCGCGCGATCTCGACGGAGCTGTGCTGGGTGAAGGTGTAGCCGGTCGAGGTGCTGATCACCGAACGGGCTACCTCTCCGTCCCGCCCGGTGACCTCGACCAGGGCTGCATAGCGTCCGACAGCGCGCTCTTCGGGTGTCGGGCCGTCCTTTGCGCTGTCGGCGGAGGGAAAGCCCTCGTCGGTGCGCAGGTAGACACGGATGTTCCCGATCCCGGTGGAACGCCGGGCGGTGATCGAGTCACCCATAGGCGCGAGCGTGTACTCCTCCTGGCCGTGACCCAGGTCGAACTTGCGGGTCTCTGACGCCGGCAGCGTGGTGAGCGTTCCGGTCTCACGGACCAGGGCGCCCAGGTCGCCGATGCCCGCGGCGCTGGCGAGCGAGCCGCGCGAGAACCCGCCCGTGATCCGCAGCGCGATCGCGATGCGGTCCGGGTTCGCGACGCGAGCCGCGGTGTGGACGGCGAGCGAATCGGTCGGTACGACGTCCCATCCGACACCGGACATGACCATGACCCCGGCGCGTACGGCGTCGGCACCCACCGACTCCGCCAGGGCGTAGACGGAGAACTCGGCGGTCGTGTCGAGGTAGTGCACGCCCGAGGCCAGGGCGGCCCGCACCAGGGGCTCGGCGGTCTCGCGGAAGGGTCCCGCGACGTTGAGGACGGCGGCCACCCCGTCCAGTCCCGCGACGATCCGTTCCGGGTCGACGAGGTCGAACGCGCGGCCCGGTACTCCGAGTGACGCGGCGAGCACGTCGACGCGTTCCGGGTCTCGCCCGGCGACGACGATGGGCAGTCCGCGGTCGCGGGCGTGCGTGGCGACGAGCCGGCCCGTGTAGCCGGTCGCCCCGTAGATCAGTACTGGCTTGTTCACATCTCTCTTCTTTCTGGCGTGATCGGCATGTCTGGCGGCGGCTGGTGTGTCAGGAGCTGTAGCCGCCGTCGACGTCGATCGAGGCCCCGTTGATCAAGCGTGCGGCGTCGCTGGCGAGGTAGGCAACCAGTGAGGCGACCTCGCTCGTGGTGCCGAATCGCCCGAGGGGAATCAGGGAACGCAGCCCGTCGGAGGCCGGGCCGTCTGCCGGATTTGCATCCGTGTCCACCGGTCCGGACTGGACGTTGTTCACGGTGATCTGCCGGGGCCCGAACTCGCGCGCCAGGCCCTGGACCAGGCCCGCCACGACGGCCTTGGTCATACCGTAGACCGACGTTCCGTCGTCGGGCATGTAGTGCGCGCTGGCGCTACCGATCGTGATAACCCGACCTCCAGGGCGAAGGTGGGGGACGGCGAACCGGATGAGATCAACCGTGCCGCGGACGTTCACGTCGATCATGCGGTCGTTCGCCGCGTCGTCAAGTTCGCCCCGCGGCTTGATGGTCCCTCCGCCGGCGTTGGCCACGACGATGTCCAGTCCACCCGAAGACGAGGAGTCCTCGACGAGGTGGCGCGGCTGATCCCGGTCGGCGCTGTCCACGGCCACCGCCCGGGCGCGCCCGCCGGCCTCCTCCACCCGGGCCACCAGCCGATCGGCGGCCGCGTGCGACGACGCGTACGTGAACGTCACGTACGCGCCCTCGGCCGCCAGCCGCTCGACCACGGCTGCGCCGATCCCGCGGCCACCTCCGGTGACCACTGCCTGCTGGTCCTTAAGTGTTTGCTGCACCACGTGCTCCCCTCTGCGGGACCCACAGAACTTAATGTAACTAGCACTGTTACATGTTAAGATATGTAACCGTTCCAGTTACGTCAAATGAGGGTGGGACCGGCGCATGAGCACGAACAGCAGGATGAGCGTGGCTGTCCATGTCCTGGCGTGGATTGCCTACGACCGCCGCGGCACCGACAAGGAGATCGCGACCTCCGAGCGGATCGCCACCAGCGTCAACACCAACCCGGTGGTGATCCGGCGCGCGCTCGGCCAGCTCAGGGCCGCCGGTCTGGTAGACGGAAGCCGCGGTCGCTCTGCGGGATGGCAGCTGACACGCGACGCGAGCCAGATCACCCTCCTGGACGTCTACCGCGCGGTGGGCGAGGGGGAGCTCTTCGCGCTCCCTGCGGCCCCGCCTGATGCTGAGTGCTACGTCGGGTACGGCATCCACAACGTTCTCGCCAACACCTACCGCGATGCCCAACGGGCACTGCGCGCGGAACTGGAGAAGGTCACCGTCGCCGACGTGCTCCGCGACGCGCTAGCACTGTCCGAAGCGCGGATCGCCGATTCCTCGCCCTGATCGGCCCGAGAGTCCCTCAGGGCGCCAACCCGACGATCACCTCGACGATCGCGGACGGCGACAACGTCGCCGTGATCGGGCACGTCGAAGCCGTCTCGGCCACCGGCGTAAGTACGCCAACAGCTTCGTCTTCGTCGCCACGCTCCTCGACGGCCACATCACCCGCGTGGACGAGTACATCGACGCCCAGCCCGCCAACGACGTGCTGTTCGCCAACTGGAACCACCCCCTCGGTCTCCCGAGCCAGGAGCTACAAGGAAAGAACTGGACCATGACACAGAGCACTCAGCAGATCAACGCGCACGACGAGGCCCAGATCCGGGCTGTCATCCTCGGATACGTCGGGGCACTGGACGGTCGTCGCTTCGAGCACATCGCCAACGCGTTCACGGGCACGGCGGAGCTCGAGAACACCTTCGAGAGCTACATCCCAGAGGGCGAGGCATTCACGGGAGTGCTCGCGCGCGGTGCGCAAAGCATCGCGGAGTCCGTCGGCGGTCTCATGGGCCGCCTCGACGCGACCCAGCACTTCCTGGGGCGATCTGGTTCGACCCCACCGACGAGGGGGTGCGCACACGCGGACACAGGTTATCGCGCACCACCACCGCGGCACGGATTAGGCCGCGTTTCATAAGCCGTGGCCGGATAACCACAGGTTGATTGCGGCGACGCGGACCGTGGCCAGGTAACGGACAGCGAGTTTGTCATAGC
>NZ_JBFAHF010000053.1:0-35949 GCF_040654015.1 Nocardia sp. NPDC050799 | reverse complement strand
ACAACCACCAGCATGACCACACCGAGGCGAACCAGCACGCCGACACACCGGTACAAACCCAAATTAGAAAACTAATTCCCGGCGCGGGACACTAGTTCAGAGCTATCAGATGGGTGTGCGCGCGCTGCAACTTCAGTCTTGCGGACTCCAACCCCGTGACCGGCATTCGCCAAGGATAGAGAGCAGCGACGACGCACCCAAACCGATTCCTTCCCGGTCTACCAGCCCGCAGCACCGATCGGGTCGCGTGAGTACCAGTGCCCATCCCATTCGCGGTCCTCGGCGAACGCGGCGTAAAACGCGTCATCGTCCTCGAGTTCAGGGGCGTGAGCGAACACGACCCCGCGGCCGTGGAACCGGCGCGCCCGCAACACTGTCCGTGCTTGCTTCTCCGCCCAGTACATCCGATCCCGGGTCCAGAACTTCTCCGGTGTCAATCCGCCCACGATCCGCCCTTCCGCGTCGATCGGTGGATAGCACAGTTGATACACCCAGCCAGCCGTTGCCTCATTGCGCTCGGACAACCACTGAATCCACGCCGGCACAACCGGATACAGTCCGCCGATCGCCCGGTCGCCGAATCCGGTTATCGCGGTCGACGACTCCGGCTGGACCCGCGCAGTCGCGGTCACACGCTCGACCGCCGCAGGATCCATACGACCACGGTGACGCTTACCATACCGAGAACCCATAGCCAACAAGCATATATTGCAGTGGCATCCGGCACGGCGAATACCAGCGATGAGTTCTCCGGATCCACTGGGTCGATCAGGATGGTGCGGACAGTAGCATCAGCACTCGGGCGTGGTGAGCGAAACGCCGATTGCGATGTGCGTAGCGGGCGTCCGATCCCGGCCGCCGCCGATCGGAACTTACCCCCGCGGTGCGCTCGGAAGCCGGGCGATGTTGCACCACGTCAACCGCCACAGAGGCCGCCTCGATTGACTGACCCACGCCCGGCTACCGGCCCGTGAGCCTGCACCAGTTGCCGGCCAGATGGGCCGGTGAGGCTCGTCGGATCGTCACTGGATGGCGGCCACCAGCAACAACGAACAAGGAGTAAGGCGTGAACAAACCCCTGGCGGTGCTGCTGTGCGGCATCACCGGATCCGGCAAGACCGTGCTGGCTACGGCCCTGGCCGAACACGGCCTGACCCGGCTGTCGGTCGACGAAGAAGTCCACCGCCGACACGGCCGCTACGGCATCGACTACCCCGAACACGAATACTTCGACCGCGAAACCCCGGTCGTCGACGATATCCGCAATCAGGTCATCCAACACCTCACCGACGGCACCAGCGTGGTCCTCGATCACGGACTCTGGCTGCGCAAAGACCGCGACGCCTGGCGCACGGTCATCGAGAACGCCGGTCGCACAACCCGGCTCGTGTACCTGCCGGTCGACAAGACCGAACTGCTGCGCCACCTCACCGAACGCAACCAACGCGAAGACGCCAACGCACTCACCGTCACCCCCGAAGCGCTCGACGACTTCTTCGCACGCTTCGACCCACCAGACCCCGACGAACACGCCGTCGTCTACACCGGCGGCGACCCGACCACCGTGCTGGAGTGAAGATCGAAGCGCTGTCGATCCCTCGGATCGGCGAGGTGATCGACCTGATGGGAACCGGAGCACCATTCGTCGCACCGCGCACATGGTCGGACTACTGGGCGTATGCGACCTTGTTCTCGGCCACCTGCCCGCTGGCCATCATCGACGAATGTGCGTCGAGGCCCGAAAGTCGCCGCCGCCTACGACACCGACGGCAACCCCACCCCGGCGCTCGCTGGATTCCTGCGTTCGCAGGCTGTCTCGGCCGATGATCTGCGGCGCATCGAAGTCGGCGGTGCCGAGCACGTCGCGGTCAAGACCACCCGCGCCGGCCGGTCGGCGGCGGTGGTGCTCACCGACGTCCTGTCCCAGCTCACCATAACGTTGCGGGCGGAAAAGAACATGCGCTGGCGTGATCCGGAATTGAGTTTCTCCCGCCGATCCGCTGGCTCACCGCACTGCTCGGCGACCAGGTCATCCCGATCACCGCCGGCACATTGACGGCAGGACGCAGCACCCGAGGCCACCGCCACTCAACCACACCGACACTCGACATCCCCGCCGCCGACCACTATCGCCCAGTACTCGAGGCCGAGGGAATCGTCGTCGACCCGGTCGAGCGCCGAGCACGCGTCGTATCCTCGGCCACCGCGCTCGCCGAGGCCGAGAACGGCAGGATCGACCTCGACCTCGACGGCGACGCCGACCTGATCGACGAGATCACCAACCTCGTCGAATCCCCGACCGGCATCCTCGGCCATTTCGACCCGAAATACCTTGACCTGCCAGAACAGATCCTGATCACCGTGATGCGCAAGCATCAGCGCTACCTCCCCGTCCAATCCGGCACCGGTGACCTGCTGCCTGTATTCGTGACGATGGCCAACGGCGACTGCGACCCCGACGTCGTCCGCGGCGGCAACGAAAGCGTGCTCCGCGCCCGCTTCGAGGACGCCGCATTCTTCTGGAGCGCCGACCTGACCATCACCCCAGACGAATTCCGGGCCCGGCTCGCGGCGCTCATGTTCCACGAGAAGGCCGGCACCATGGCCGACCGCGCAGGCCGCATTGCCGCAGCCGCCACCATGCTCGGCACCCGCATCGGCCTCCCTGCTGCTGACGCGGCCACCTTGACCCGCGCTGGTGCCCTCGCGAAATTCGACCTCGCCACCCAGATGGTGATCGAAATGACGTCCCTCGCAGGCACTATGGCCCGCGAATACGCGACCAAGGCCGGCGAACCCGAACCAGTGGCCATGGCCCTGTGGGAAATGGAGCTGCCCCGCTCCTCCGGGGACGACCTGCCGACTACCCGGCCCGGTGCGCTGCTGGCGTTGGCCGACCGCTTCGACCTCCTGGTCGCGATGCTCGCCGTCGGCGCCAAACTCACCGGCGGTGCTGCCCCCTACGGCCTGCGCCGCGCGGCGGCCGGAATCCTGGCAATCCTGCGCAGCCACCCCGAACTCGACGACATCACCATCCCCGTCGGTCTCGCAGTCGTCGCCGACCAACTCCGCGGCCAGGGCCTCACCGTCGACCCCACAGTCCTGTCGACCGCCGAGGAACTCATCACCACCCGCTACGAGCAGCGGCTCCGCGACGAAGCAGTCGATCCGGGAGTCATCGCCGCAGTTCGACCTTCCGCCGAGGCCCCACATCGGGCGGACACGTTGATCGGCCAGATCAGCGAAGCCAGCGCAGACGACCGATTCGCCAATCTCGCGGAAGGGCTGCAACGGATCATGCGGATCATTCCTCCCACCGCATCCACCACCTACGACCCCGCCAGGCTCACCGGCCCCGCCGAGCAGCAACTCCTGACCACAATGGGATCCGTACCCGCCGCCGACGGCAGGCCGCTGACCGAATGGGCCCGCCACGGCCATACCCTGATCGAACCACTCGCCGCTTTCTTCGACGACGTCCTGGTCATGGCCGACGACCCCGCCGACCGCACCGCACGGCTGGGACTACTGGCCACGATCCTGGCGAAAGCCCCATCCGGAGTCGACTGGAGAAGTCCACCAGCTTCTACAGAAGCAGGAAGGGTAACGCTCGTCGGCTCGCCTGCCGTGCAAGCGGTCGGGACCATGGCGGACCCCGATGTCATCGTCAGACGTTCAGAGATTCCGCCATGAGTTTCTGGCTTACACAGAGGTTGGAGTCGGCAGGGAGAATTCTCCATCGCCCACGGCGCTGAGAAATGCGTCCCATTCGTCTCTGGTGAAGGTGAGCACAGTGCCCGCTGCGTCAGTGAGCGAGGTTTGGCCGGTGGGCTCGTGGTGTTCGATTGCCGGCACACGGGTGTCGTGGTCGCCGGAGCACTCGCCGAGTGCAGCGGTGAGGAATGTGGGCCAGGCGCTAGCGGGTACAGCGATGACCGGTCGTTGGTCGGCGGGCCCGGTGTATTTGGTGTCGCGGACGCGCACGGGGTCGGCGTCGGTGTTGGCTTCGACGCAGGCGGCACCGTGGTCGGAGTAGGTGGATTTGCGCCAGCCGCGTGGCTGGGTGGTGCTGCTGCGGGTGGAGTGCCTGGGCTGTGTGTCGCTCAACGTAGGTGTTCCTTGATCATCGCTTGTGATTCGTCAGCGCTCAGCGTTTGTGTCAGAGCGTGCCCGTAGGCGTAGATCAGACTGTTGACCTCGGATTCGTCCTCGACGACATCGGCGTGTGTCGGTGTCTCGGACCATCCCAGTGTCGGTAGCTGCGGGCTGTCGAAATCGAGCAGGTGGAAAGTGGATCCTCCGAGGGCAGTGCCCTCGGAGGCGGTGAACGGGATGATCCGGATCTCGATTGTGTCCGGGTGCTCCTCGATCAGCGATACCAGGTGGCGGAGTTGCTCCTGGAGAACGTCGGGGCCGCCGGTTTCCTGCATGAGAGCGGCCTGGCTGAAGATTGCGGTCACGTGGAGCGGGTCGTCGCCGGTGAGCCTGGTCTGGCGTTGCATCCGGACGGAAACATGCTGATCGACCTCGAACGGACGGATCATGGTGGATGCGCCGATGATGGTGCGCGCGTATCCCTCCGCTTGCAGTAACCCGGGGATGAGCAGGCAGTTGTAGCAGCGGATCGCATGGGCGCCGTGTTCGAGTCCGTAGAGTCGCTGCATCTCCGGTGTGATCAGCGCCGGGTACTTCGTCCACCAGCCGCGGCCTTTGGTGGCGATCTCTCGGATCGCGACCAGTTCGTCCTGCTCGTCGGGATCGCAGCCATAGGTCCGGGCCAGCGCCCGCAGTTTGTCCTCGGTGAGGATGCGGGAGCCGTTGACCACTTGCGACCAGTAGGGCTGGGAGATGCCGACAGCTTTGATCACCTCGGCGTCGTCGAGTTGGGACTCGCGGCGCAGCCGGCCGAGTCGGAGCTTGAGCTCCCACTTCGCAACCGTGGGCGATGTCCGTGCCATACCCAGATCCTCCCTCATAGGCGTCGCGGAGCGTAGTCCGATGCCGCTTCTTCACCTGTAACCGATGCTACGTGACTTGCTGCAATGACATTTGAGTCTTGACGCAGCAATTATTGCTGCATTACCTTGCTTGTGTCGGTCGTCACCGGCCACCCGGCCCAGCCGATCGACATTTCCGCCGCAGAGCGGTTCTGCGGCCGAGGCAGGGGTGATGCCACATGAACCTCGCAGCACAGTGGGAGGTAGGGCCGTGATGTCCGCGATGTATGCGTACGTGCAACCCGGACTGATAAACGCCTCTCCGCGCACCATCGTCGAGGAGCTGGAGGAGTCCGCCCGCGCCTTGGGCGGCTCGGTCTGGGGCCGGGTATATGCCCAGGAGCCTTCCCCGGTCGGCGAACTGTGGGCGCTGGTGTCGGCATTCGATCACGCCCACGGCGGCACCGTCGCCGCGGACCTGGAGCGCTTCGCCGAAGAGTCCGGGACCGATCTGCACGCACTCCTAACAGCTCCGCCACCGACCTCCGCACTGTGGTCGCTGCTGGATGCCTTGACTCACCCCGATGCCGGATACTTGCTCATGCCCTCCCCGGACCACCTCGACGGCCTCGGAGTCCCCAAAACACTGATCCAACGCCTGATTTCACGCCTGGCGCCGCAGGTGCAAGTGGTTCACCTCGATGCACGCCCTGCAGATGGCCGCGGGGTCATCGCCGCAGTCGATGTACCCGCCGCCGCCCTGGCGCAGGACATCGTGTCTCTGCGAGTCCGGCAACGCCTGCAACGCGCCGGGCTCGCCGATGTCGCCACCATGGTCGACGCGCTTCTCACCGAGATGGTCGCCGAGGCCATCCAGGCCTCGGCACGCACTCCCGGTGACCCCGATCAGCTGCACATCCAGGTGCTGTGCCCGCCGGAAACCACCACGGTCGTCATCGACGTGGTCGAGACCCGGGACCACTCGGGCGCCTCGATCGGTGACGGCATCCAGCGGATCTGCGCGCGGACCGGAGCCACCCCGCACCGGTGGCGCAGCGACACCGGCGGCACCCTCACCCGGTGCCTTCTCCCCCTACCCGACACGCGGCAGCCCACCATGGCACAGCCCACACAGCCCCGACGGTGATCGCGATGGGCCCTCACGCAACAACAGTCCTGATCAGCAGCGGCGACGACTGTGCGCCGTTCCTACCGCCGGAGGCACTGATGGCAGCGGTCCAGGGGCACACCGAAACCCATTCACCGATGGCGGTCTACGCCAGAGAACTGGCCGCCCTCTACCTGAGATGGATCGACGCGCCACCACACCAGGCCCGCACCCTGCACACACAGATCGGGCAGCGGATCAGCGCCGTCGACGCCTGGATCCATGGGCTGTTACCCCGACCTCTGGGCGGTGTCACCCCCGGCACCGACTCGGTCGGCGGCGTCGTGGCCCGTGTCGCCGAAGCGTGGGCGTGCGCGCATTGGACCCTGCACCACGACGTCGATGAGGTGGAGCGCCACCGCGCTTGGGACCACCTGGCCGAAATGCACCAGGGCTATGCAGGACTGATCCGCCTCGTACTCAACGGTCTGATCATCCTGCCGAAATCCTGGCCCGGTCTCGGGTGGGCCGGCGTGACCAACCCCGCCCTACCAACAACTCCGCGTGAATCAACTGCTGACACCCGTTCTGGAGGCAAGAACACATGAGCACCTCCGTGCTACCCACTGACCTCTCCACCTGCGTCGCGATCTACCGCACCGAATACGGGATCGATGCCCAGGTCACCGATCACGGACGCATCGTTGTGCACGTCGGCGACGTCGGCTGTATCCGTCTGCCTGCCGAATTGGGTGAAGTGGTGGCGGACGAGCTGGCACGTCAGGGCCTGTCCACACCGGTTATCGTCGACGAGAAGTCGTCTTCGTGGAGGTTCCTCACGCAGCGCCCAACTGCCTCGCCGCTGTTCGATCCGCTGTTCCCGCACCACGCCAAGCAATCCGGCTACGGGGCGGAAATCTCGTTGCCGACCCCAGGGTATCCGGGTCGTACCTGGCACGTCGAGCCAACTGGACCCCACCGGTTGGCGAGCGAGGTGGTGGTCGATATCGCACTGGAGAAGGCCGAAGCGATGACGAAATCCGCGGTGGGCATCTCGTGATCGCACGCACGCGTAGGGCCCGGGCACAGATCGTATCCGCTCCGGTCCGTACTCTTCGCCGGTCCGTTCGAGTCCGGTGGCGGTGTAGAGGTCGGTGGCCAGGGTGGTTTCGCGGGTCATGATCATGTCGAGCCACCACGGCCACATGGTGGGGGGTGTCAGGCAACTTGAGTGTCGATAGCGTCAGGTAGGTGCGACCAGCGGCCTTCTCCAATACGTCGGTGATGCCTTCGGCGGTCTTGGAGCCGGTGGGGTTGGCGTTCCAGTCGGGGTAGTAGTTGCACAGCAGCTGCACTTGAAAGCCCGCGCGAGCACTACACGTGCGCAGCGACTATTCCGCGATTGTGGTCAGGATCGGTTTGACCACCGTCATCCACAACGGCAACCGGTCCTGCTGGTCGGGATCGGTGGACAGGTCGCGGATCATCCGGCCCAGCACACTGCCCGCGTAGGCGTGGGCGGCGGAGGTGACAAGGTCACGTTGCAAAACGTCACTGTGACTGCGGGGCCGTTACCTACTGAAATCGATCAGACCGGCGGCCCCGGCGCGGGCAGCAGCGATGTTGGCAGTCGACAAGTCGAGGCGGCCACCGATCAGCGGGCTGATGGAGCGGTGGCAACGTTGCCATACATCGGTTTCGTCGCAGCGGAACTCGCCATCGGCGCTGATCGTGGCCCAATTCTCACCGAGGAAACCGCCCCGTGGCACCAACAGCCGGTCGGCGCGCACCCAGGCGTGGTCCATGGCCGCCCCGCCCCCGTTGAACGCCAAAACACCGTATCCGCGGCGAAGGCGGCCGGGGACCAGATCGTGCGTGCTTGTGCACGGCTGGTCAGTGACCGATTGGCGGATGGCGGAATTCACGCGATTGCTGCCTGATGGGCAGGATCATCCATTTCGCGGGTGCCGAGCGATGCGTGGGTCGGTGCGGTAGGTGCCCGGCTTCATGAAATTGGTCGGCGCGAGCTTCCTGGCGCGCTTCCGGTGACTGTACGACTGACCGGGTTGACCACCCACCTCGTCGGCAATAACCGACGAGGTGGGTGGTAAATGCGGGCCTGCCCCCTGGAGGCCGATACTCGGGGCACGAAAATCGGCCCTGGGAACAGGTCCTTACTGACCTGCACTGTGCGAGGTCAGTGGCTCTGAAAGGTGTCGCGGACTGAACCGTTCAGCAGACCGGAAGTCGATGATGCCGCGGTCTTCGCGAGAACGGATCGACCGCCGGCAGCTCGGCCGCCTGGCACGTCGAGCTTGCGACGGCGATGGTTGTGGCGAGCCGTCTTATTGATGGTTGAGTCGAGACGTCACAGCCATGTCTTTCGTGCAGGCCGGATTTTGCCGGCCGCCACCAATATCCGATACGCAGCTGACTTCCGAGGGCAATTGTCGCGGTTACACGTTCGGTGCATGCCGGCCTCGCGCCATGCCTCCGGGAGTGTCAATGCCTGCTCTGGGGCGCTGTGGCTCACAATCAGCGGCAGCACGGCTTGGTATGGAGCGGCCGTCGATTCGGCATTTGTGCCCGCGCGTGGTCCGGCTGTCGTGGCTGATGCCATGGCGGCGAGCACGGGGCCGATCGCCGCGAGAATCACGGCGGTTGTCCACACCATCTCCCATACGGACATCGTGCTCACCGCTGCCTTGTCCGGGTTCGAGGGTGGTGCTGCTGGTTGTGCCGGCGAATTCCGAGATCGTTCCTCGGCGAATTCCGACGTCGTACAGGGGCCGTGCGACGTTGTCGTGACGGTGAAAATTGACGTCACTGGGGTCGGACTTCAGCAGCGTTCACCTTGTGCGGAGCCACGAAATCGGGCTGCGCTCGGCCGAGCCGGCCTGGCAGCATGGCAGGGTGCCGGATCTGTTGTGGAGTGAGGTCAAGAACTTCTTCGATCCCGACCTGATGGGTGCGCTGCCGGATGTATGCGTGTCGGGCACCTCGGTCGAGGACTGGCAGGCGGTGTTCGATCTGGTCCGGTCGAAGGGGTGGGCATGGGAGTACTTGGAGGGTGATGTCGAGCGGCGGCTGCCGTCTGCCGTGGAGGTTCTGTCGCGCCCTGCCGATTCGGAGATGGTCAGGCTGCGTGTCTGGCCTGTCTCGGATGTGTTGGTGATCTTCTGGCCCTTGTCGACCACGGAGATCGATTTCGATGTCGACCTTCGCCAGTTGCAGGGTCAGGCGGGGGTGGACACCCTGTGTGATTTCCTGTGCACGGTCGGCCGGTGGTTGGGCAAGCCGGTGTCCATGAGCGCGGAGGGCGACTACGGTTACCCGGTGCTGGGTTTCGACCCGGCCGCCGACCGGGTCGTGCTGCTGGCAGATCCGGAGCTCGACTGATCCCCTCCGCGCGCGAAACCGGTTCGAACACACGAGTCGGCGTACTGCAACAGAGAGCACGGCGTCAGTATTCGTCGATACGGATATCGGCCGACCGGCACCGACGCCAGCGTTCACCGATCAATGACGTCGCAGATCACCGATCGAACCATGCTGCCGTGCCGAACAGCTGTAGTTCGTGGTCATGGCAGTGGCTTTGTCGGAGCTGTGCAGGGCCACAGGTATTGCGGTGATGTGGTGGCGACGCCGCATTGCCGGCGCACCGTTTCCAGGCGATCGTGTCCGCGCAGATCGGTCAGATGTTGGCGGTTCGGGGCGACCACCACGTCAGCGTGCCGGTCGCGTACGTGGTCCAAGAGGTGCTCGATCGGATCGGTGTCGTTGGTCTCCGGTTGTAGGCCCAGAACAGTGATCATTCGCCACTGGTGTTGGTCGGCGATGGCTCGGATCGCCCTCTCTTCTGCCTCGAGCATCGTCTGCGCCAGGGCGCGATTGCGGACAACATGCAGCTCCGGGCGCAGCAGTCCGATGACGATTGGGTGCGTATGTTGTAGCGTCAGCGCGCTGAGCGGAAGCGGACCCCGTGCCGCCTGCTCGGATCGGGTCAATGCGATCGCCTGGGCGTCACAGGGACCGTATTCGGTGCGTATAGGACGGCTGCCGCCTCTATCGGCGATCAGCAGTGCGCAGGTGGGGCGTGGGGGATGAGATGTTCGTGCGGTCATGGCAGCATCGCTGTCTTGAGTGTGGTGAGGAGTGTCGGGCAACGGGTTGCCGCCGGTATGGCCGCACTCCCATCGCACAGTGGGGCGCGCCCGCGAGTCGGAAGCCCCCTGGCATCGAGGGGCGATATCTGGCGCGGGCCGATCCCCGCGGCTGCGGCGTCAGCGCTGCTGGCGGCCCGGTCACTGGGCGCCGATCGCAGGTGATGGCCGAGTGCGGCGGTGACCAGGTTCAACCCCGCGTGGTAGCTGCTCGCTTGAGCGGCCAGCCGCTCGAACAGCGTCTCGTAACAGGCCAGACCCGCCCGTTCAGTAAGGGTGATCTGATAGGTGGCGGTTTCCACGGTGGTTTTCGCTTCGTCGTAGAAGAGGAAGTTCGTCGCCGGGCCGACGAACACGGCGCCGCGAGGAATGATGAACACCTCGATCGGGTAGGGCTCCTCCAAAATCTCCTGCAACGCTTCCAGCTGGGCGACCATCACCTGCGGGCTGCCGACGGTGGTGTAGAGGGCCTGCTCCCCGATCAGGAAATGCGCCTCCCCACCGCGTGCCCGCCAGTCGGCTTGCCGGGCCATCCGCGCCGACACCGCCTGTCCGAGATCACGCTCGTCCATCGGCCGGCCGCTGGTCTCTTGGCAGACGCGCAGGACTGCGGTGGCGTAGTCGCGGGTTTGCAGCTGGACCGGGATCCGGTCGGGCTCATACCCCCGCAACAACCGGCTCGCGGCTTCGGTGCTGCGGGTGCGTTGTTGCAGGTCGGCCAAGCTGTGATCGTCCCAGGCCAGGATTTCCGGGTCGGGAGGCGACAAGGAAGCTGATGCCATGACGGTAGTTCTCCTTCGTGGAGGGTCGGGTGCCTATGGGGTGGTGATGGCGGTGATCAGGGCCCGGCCGTCACCGTCAGTGCGGGTAGTGACTGCTTGCCGGAGGATGGTTTCGGGTGCGCCGGGATACTGCTGAGCCAGCTCGGCACACCAACGCTGCTGCCCTGCTGTGGTGTACGGGGCGGGGGCCACGTGGACGCAGTAGCGAGTATCGGCAGGTAGTGAGTCGATCCCGGCTTGGATATCGGCCGCGGAGGGCACCTGCGCGTCAATGGTCACAACCGCGCGTGCCGCCGAGGCGGACCGTAGGGCGTAATAGGCGTGATGAAAGGCCAGGATCGCGTCCGGGCCATCGACGGTGCCGCCCGGACCGGTTCCCGAAATCCGTTCCGGTGTACGTACTTGCGGGCAGCTTGGAGTCGCGAGAGGTGCCGTGTGGTGGGTGAACTGGAGCCGGTCACCGGCGGGTAGATGGTGTGTGGGAGTGCCGGCCAGCGCGGTGAGCGCGGCGGTGACGGCCACAACCGCTGGTACGGACCGGATAAGGCGTGCAATCGTCACGGGTCGCTTCTTTCAAAATCGGCAAGGGTCGGCCCCGGAGTCTCGAGGTGTGGAGGCCACCGTTTCGGGGGATCGGGATCGGGGTCCGGGTCCGGGTCCGGGTCCGGGTCCGTGGAGTAGACGGCAGGTTCGGGCAGTCTCGGGTAGGGGTGGCGCAGGAGTCGGTGCATGGCCAGCGAATTCAGGATCATTACCGAGCACGAGTCTCAGGCCAGCCGTTCCAGGCGATACGAACTGCATTGGACAGCACAGAGGACAGCCCGGCCCGCAGCAGCGTGAACTGAGGGGATGACACAGAGACCTCCAAGACAAGAAACAAGGTGCTACTCGTAGTCGTCGTTTCTGCACCCGGCGAGGTAGGCGTCCGACGCCAGCCATTGCCGACACAGTGGCCCGTGCCCGCCGTGCTCGCTGCACACGAACAGCGCCTCCCCCAGCGACCCGAACCCGATATCGCCACTGGCGCAGTCACTGTGACGTAACCGCCACAAGTCCCGCGTCGCGGCACGCACGCCCCCCGCGGCCGGGTTCACCGCCGTCGAGGGAAGCTGTCGACGCCCCACCCGGTCCAGTCCGCCACCGATTCCAGGTAATCCGGTGCGAAGATCGGGGCGCCGGGCAACACAGGGATGTCGAAGCCTGCCACGAATACCGGCAGGTGATCGGCCAGGGCGAGACGGTGTTCCCGCAGCTCGGTGAGGACCTGTTGGGCTTGTTGCGGGGTTTGCAACTCGTGGGCGTTGTACCAGCCGCTGTGATCGTAAAGATATTGCAGCGCCACCACCGCCGCGGCCGAGCGTGCCAGGGCGGCACCGTCCGGGTCGGTCATCGACTCTGCGGCGATGAGCGCGGCCATCACCATCAGCCGCGCTCCGGTCGTCTGTGCCAGGTCGACCTGGGCCGAGTCCCGGCCCAGCGCGAGACCGTCTGGTTCGAACTGGTCTGCACCGAGCGCGATATACAGGTCGGTGCCCAGGATCTCCTCGCGCTCGACGATCCGCTCCAGCCACCACGGCCGCTCTGCGGGGGTGCCCTCCAGGGTCAGCAGGCTCAACGTTGGCCCCACCCGCCCCGCGGCGATCAGCAGGACCCGGTTGTCGCCCTCGGCAGTACCGGCGCAGGCTACGTTGGCCAGCGAGTCCGGGATGTAGTTGATGCGCAAGTGTCCTTGGGCTCCGGCGAGGCGGCGGCAGGTGAGCAGGATCTGCTCCGCCCCCGCGGTCAGGGTCGGTTTGACCACCATGAACCACAGCGCGGTCAAGTCCGCGGACCGGGCCGCCATATCGCGGACCAACCGGCCCAGCACCGAGCCGGCATAGGCGTGTGCTGCCACGGTGGCCAGGTCGCGCAGCACGTCGTCGCTGTCACCGTGTGGTCGCTGCGCCTTGTGGTTCACCATGCCTGCGACCACAGCGAGGACGCTGGCCTGGGAGGAGGTCGACAGGTCCAGGCGCCCACCCTGCAATGGCCTGATCGTGCGATGGAACCGCTGGCGGACCTTGACATCAGACAGGAAGCGGCCGTCTTCCCCGACGCGGCCCCAGTCGCCGGTGAGCAGCCCGTCTGTGGGCACCAGGGCGCCGTTGAAGCGGATCGCGCCGTGGTCCATCGCTGCCCCGAGTTTGGCCGACAGCGCCACGACTTCGACGCCTTCGGCCAGCCCCGCTTCTTCGGTGCGCAGCCGGACCAGGAAGGCCAGCACTCCGTGGTCGCGGTCTGCGCCCAGGTCCGCGTCGTACTCGAGCAGCCGTGCGGTAACCACGACGATCTTGGGCACTGTCGGATCGGCCACATTCGGCATGAACTTCACTGCGCCGATATGCGGGGTCGTCAGCCGGAAGCCACCGGCGTCGGGATCCCAGCGCGCCTCGGTCTGCTGATCAGCACCATTGGTGCCGGCCGCCTCGGTCAACGCCAACACACCCAGTACGGCACCGACGTTCAAATCGGCCAAACATTGCCGCTGATAATCACTGCCGTTGCCCAGAGTGAGCAGCGCACAGATCACGAGGTCGAAATTCCCGGTCCACACCGCATGCAGATGATGAGCCCCGATATGGGCCGCATCGCACAGCGCGCCCCGCAGGTGGATATCGGCGGCGATATCTTGAGCGGGCATGCCCACCGCGGCCAGCATTCCCCGCATCAGGTCCGGTGCGAGACCGGCCTCCAGGGCCGCTGTCATATGGTCCTGGGGGACGTCACCGAGGCCGAGGATGATCTCGCGTGCTGTGCGGTAGGTTTCCAGGTGCGGGCCGTAGATCGAGTTCCGCAACGCGGCGACGGTCGGGTCGGTTCCCTGGTATCCGAGAGCAGTGATCGCAGCGGTGGTTGCTGTCATGGCGCAACTCATTTCCGTGGTGGTGGACGGGTAGGACGAGCTGGTCGGGAAGCCGAGCTCCCCGGGGCGTCATCGGCGGATGGGTGCCGGTGGGATGATCAGCGGAGGTGTGGACGGGACTGCAACCGGCACGGCTGCGGGTGCACGGTGGAAGGGGCCCGGCCGCCATGCCACCTCATGTGCCGGTATGGCGAGTTCGGCCTCGGGGAAGGCGTCGAAGAACTGGGCGATGGCCTGAACCGCGATCTGTTTGGTCATGCCCCGGGCGATATCCAGACAGGCGTGCGGACCGGACCCGAACGCCAGATGCGATTTGTTGTCGGTCCAGCCCTTGTCGCCGACGATCGCGGGATCGGTGTTGCAGGCGGCCATACTGACCAGGACAGGTTGATGCGCAGGCAACCACACACCATCGACCAGCACAGGTTGGCGCGGGTAGGAGTTGCACAGATTCGCCATCGGCGGATCGTCGGCGAGGGTTTCTTCGACCGCGTCCTCGACCGGCGGCGTGAAATTGTGGTTGTCGTGGCGGTAGCGGGCATCGGTCAGCATCCGCCGCATCGTGTTCGCGATGAGGTTACGCACCGGCTCGATCCCCGCGGAGTAGATGGTGACCAGCTGCGCCATCCGCTCCTCATCACTCAACCCACCGCACTGGTGGACCAGCCGAGAAGCGATATCCTCGCCCGGCACAGCGTGTTTGAGGGCGAGGAGCTCGACCAGCGCGGAGGCCACTTCGGCGTTGACTTCTTCGGTGTCAATGCCCTCGAACATCGCCGCGAACGCACGCCGCAACCGCTGACCGATATCGGGTGGGCATCCCACGACCTCGTTCAAGACCGTGAACACGAGCGGGGTGATGTAGTGATCGATGACCTCGACGACGTAGAGGCCGACGGTCTCGCGGTAGTCGGCGATCTCGAGGAGCCGGTTGATCAACGAGACCGCTACCCGGATCGTGCGGTCCCGCACAGCATGCAGATCGACTGCCGCCGTCGCCTGAATGAGCGCGTCCCGGTAGCGGGTGTGTTCCTTGCCCGCGCAGCGCAGTGCGTTGGGCCGCCATTGCAGCATCGGCAGCAGCGGATGTTCTTCACCCAGGCTCTTCTGCCAGACCCTGGGGTCGGCCGGAAACCGTTCGGGATCGTTGAGGATCCGCACCGCGGTCGGGTAGCTGAGCACCAACGTCGCGGGGACCCCCGGCGCCAGTTCCACCGGGGCCAAGGTATTTCCACCCCCACGCATCCGCTCATATGCCGCGTAGGGAGCGATCGCGAACGCAAGAGTGTAGAGCTTGGTCCGCGGGAGTTTTTCGATCGAACGGCCGCCACGACCAAGCCGTGACTGCTGGGTAACCATGAAATTCGTTTCCTCACAACACAGGGCATCAAAAGAAGAGAGGGGCGAGCAGCAGCTCAGTGCGCTAGTGGCCTGGCCGGGGTGAACGTCACCGGCACAGCCGTCAAAATCCGATGGAACGGGCTCGCACGCCACACCAGCTCCCCGACCGGCCGCATATCCGGGATAGCGTCCATGAGCTGGTCGATCGCGACCGTGGCAATCAACCTGGGCAGATCGCTGGCCGGGCACGCATGCGGCCCGGCACCGAACGCAACATGCGACCGATTGCCCCGCCGGTCACCGCGAGCGATAGCCGGGTCACGGTGACAGGCCCCGAGACCGATCACCACCGGCTGGTGCGCAGGCAGCCACACGTTGCCAATCAGCTGCGGGACCTGCGGGTAGCGCACACACCACTGCGCCAACGGCGGATTGTCGAACAGCACCGCATCCAGCAGGTCGCGGGTGGACAGGCTGCCGCCAAGTGCTGCGTCCATCCGGTCGTCGGTCAGCATCAACGCCACCGCGTTCGTGATCAACCCGATCGTGGGCTCGACCGCCATCTCATAGATCAGCAGCAGCTGCGCGACCGCCTCGGCCTCCGACAGACCCGCGTCGTGGGCCAGCAACCATGACGCCATATCGGAGGCCGGACCGGTAGTTTTGTCCGCCACGACCTGAGCCAGCAGCGACTCCAGCATTCGCCGACCGGCAACCGCCGCGGCAATATCCACGGTGTCGGCCAGGGCGGGGACGGTGTGAGCTACCTCGCCCGCCAGTTCCTCCGGCACGCCGACCAGCCGGTTGACCGCGCCCAGGACCAGCGGGGCAACGAACTGCGCACACAGCTCCGCCTCACCGCGATGCCAGAACCCGTTGATCAACGCAACCGCGTCCCGTTCCACATCCGCCTGCACCGCATGCTGATCCACCCGGCCCAGCACCGCCATATGCGCACCCCGAAACCGGGCATGCTCCACACCGGAGGTCCGGGCAGGAGTCGGAGCCGACGCCAGCAGCGGCAGGACCGGGCACTCGACGCCCACGTTCTTCTGCCGCTCCGAAGGAGTGGCCGGGAACCTCTCCGGGTTCTGCAGAACGTGCAATGCGTCCTCATGACCCATCACCAAAGTCGCCGGCACGCCCGGGGCCAGCTCCACCGGTACCAGCGACCCGAACTCCGCCCGCCACTCCCGGAAAAACCGGGCCGGATCCGCAGCAAACTCGACCGTATACAACGGCACCGTCCGTGTGCCCGTCTCGACCGGCGACCCCTGCACCACCGGCTGATCGACCCGATGGCCGGTAAACCTCGTCACAACAACTCTCCCCTGTTCACAGAATCTTTCATCGAGCAGCACAACCCGTGCTCAACCCCGGGAAAACCACAGCAACGGCGGACGCTTATACCCGACCGCCCCGCGCATCGTCCGCTCAACCAGCAACCACTCCCCCAGCTCCCCGGGCTGGCTCGCCGGACCTTGCGGCCACCAGTCGTCCAGATCGACCAGGCCGGGCGGCAGCAACTCGAGCCCCTCGAAGAATGCGAGGATCTCCTCATCGGTGCGGTACCACCCTGAACCCACACCCCCGACGAACGCCTCCTCCAGCTCCCGAGCCAACCGGTGAGCTTCGGGGTCCGCCGGGCCTGGGTCGTAGAAGTGGGTAACTGCTACATACGACCCGGTCGGCAACCGATCGATGAGCTCGCGCATCACCCGGGCAGGTGCGAGGTCGTCGGCGAGGTGGTGCAGCACCGCACCCGCGAGCACGCCGATAGGGCGGTTCGGGTCGAAGTACTGGCAGATATCCCGGTTCTCCAGCAACGTGCCCGCCTCAAGAAAATCCCCATGCACGTAATGGGTGAAGTCACCGCGCTCCAGCAACACCCGGCCATGCGCAACACACAGCGGGTCGTAATCGACGTATACGACTACGGCTTTCGAGTTCTCCAGTTGAGCAACCTCATGCATATTGCCCACCGTTGGAAGCCCGGCACCGATATCGAGAAACTGATCGATCCCGGCCGGCCCGGCGAGATACCGGACCACCCGGTGCAGCCACCGTCGGTTCGCCAGCGACACCTCCCGCTGGGCGGGCGCGACATTGAGAACCGTCTCGAACGCTGCCCGATCGACGGCATAGTTGTCCTTACCACGCAGGCTGTGGTCGTAGACCCGGGCGATACTGGGATGGGTGATATCCACACCGACCGGGGCGCGCAATTCGGTCATCGGTTGTGGATGCAAGACCTTGGTCTCCTTCCTGGCATTGAGTGATCGCTGGGCTGAGCAGAATCCGGCGCGGAATGTAGCTGCTGCGGGCGTCGCGTTGGCGTCGTATCCAGCACAGTCCGTCAGGATTGGGCAGACCAGAGCCGTGAGTGCTGAAACCCGTCGAACATTGCTGTCGGTACTACTGAATTTCGAAGAAGTGGGATGCTGGGGCCGGCGGAAGGAGCTCATGGACAGCGATTTCCAGGCGGCGCTGAGTGCTCGCGTTGCTCGCACCCGGGGCACGGCCCGGATTCCGGGTCCAGCGATCGCTGTGGGCATCTCTAAGGTGACATGCCCAGTGCCGGGTTCGACGAGCCTCACCGTCCCGCATTCCGTCGATAGCGCTTTCCGTACACACCTTTTCCCGTAACGCGAGGCCGGGCCGATACCGTTCTGCCGTGGCAGGATTTGGATAAAGACAGGTTGCGGGGCTCGCGGTTCAGCAGCTTCGGGATGTCCGCGTGTTTCGGGGATGATTGGTGGCAGCGTCACGCGATCGCCTCGCAAACGTCGAGGATTGCCGCGGTGCGGGCGAGAATGGCGTCGTGGTCGAGATCGGTCGCGCCTGTGTCAGGTCGGCAGTCGCATGTGCTCGGCAGGTCGGCAAGGTCGCCGCTGACACTGTAGGAAACCAGACCGTCGACAATGGCGTTGGCGCAGCGTTCGCAGGAGTCCGGGTACACCGAGTCGAAATCGGTGCCGCGAATATTGATATGCGCCACCCGCACCGCTGCCTTGGTGTGCGCGCCGCGGATAGCGTCGACGACGGTCCACAGGTTCGGTGCCCGATAGTGCCCGCGCTGGTACAGCCACCACGCTACGGTGTTCGGCGCCAGCCTCGTCGGACACAAGGTGACCCCGTCCACCCCGAGCGACGCCACGTACTCCGTGGAAGAGATCACGTCGGTGATGGCCTCGCCGTCGGTCAGGAACGGCGGTTTGATCATCAAGTACACCTTGGGGATCACGTTGTGCGTCTGCATCAACGCCACCGCATCCTCGAACGACCCGCGGGTGATGCGGGTATTGACCAGGGTTTCGCGGACCAGCCGGTTCGCCGATTGCAATCCGATCCCCACCTCGAGCTGCACGTCGCCGAGCGCCTCGACGAACGGCGCCAGAGTCTCAGCAGTGAGGAACTGCGGCAGGCTTTCGACGACCAGGCGGCGCACGCCGGTGGCCGCGACCCGGCGGGCGACGTCGAGCTGAACATCGGCCGGCACCTCGCGGCGGGCGAAGAACGACCCGTCGTTGTAGAGGGCGAGCATGTTGTAGTCCGGCTCGTCGTCGGTTCGCCTCAGCAGCGTGGCGACCTGCTCGCGCAGTCCCTCACCGTTCGCTCCGTGCAGGCCGAAGTTGTTGTAGTTGGTGAACGGACACATCGTGCAGGTCGGCACCGAACAGCCACCCGACATCAAAATCGCCTTCTTGCGGCCGTATGTGGTGCCGTCGGCGCCGCGGACAGTGTCGTAGCCGACGTACCGCGGTTTCTGGATGTGCTCGACAGCGGTCACCTCCCGCAGCGAACGCGACAACACCGTGATCCGGTGGCGTAGCGCCTTCTCTCCATCGAGCACGTCGGCTGTGCTGGTAGACATCACGATTCCTCCGATCACAGGGATTTCACAAGCTCTCCCGCGCCGAGGGTTCCGGCGCGGACGTGGTGACACAGGCGGCGGGAATGTCGACGGACCATCTCGGTACCCCCATTCCAGATCCGGCAGCGCGTCGAAGCTGTTGATGCGACAGCGTGATTGGCCACGGTCCCTCCTTCGGTTTCGACGTGCCGACTCCTCTGCCACACCGAGGAACACTCCCTCGGAAACGGCGATGCTCATGACGGGCGCTGTACTCGGTTGCCGCATCGGCACCATGTGGGCTCACTGGTCACCGCACACACCAAGGGACCTTGCTGTTACCTCCAATCTGTCGGGCACCCGGTCGGTTGCGGTGTTTCCCTCCTGCTGTGGTCGCAAGCTCCGTGAGGGGAACGGGTCGCGCCGCGGCTGGACACCTCCGCTCGCCGAATATTCGTGGAGGCAAGCACGCCGACCGGGTGCTAGTTACGATGCTGATTGGTAAGGGACGTTCTTGACCAGGGGTTGCTGGGGCCAGCTGGGGGCCAAACTATTGGCCCCAAAT
Organism: Nocardia sp. NPDC050799; assembly: GCF_040654015.1. Lineage (NCBI taxonomy): Bacteria > Bacillati > Actinomycetota > Actinomycetes > Mycobacteriales > Nocardiaceae > Nocardia > Nocardia sp. NPDC050799. The sequence continues at coordinate 16,298 of NZ_JBFAHF010000053.1, read as the reverse complement.
CGGCCCCAGAGCGATAAGCGGGCAGAGGGGTATTCGTGAGTGGGGAATTCGGTCCAGCAATGAAGCGACTGAGGGCCGAACGTGGCCTTTCGGCCGATGATTTAGCCCGTCTGATCAGCTACGATCGAAGCGCGTTGAGCCGGATCGAACGCGGAAACCGCAGGCCGACAAGGGATATTGCCGCCCGCATCGACGCTGCCCTCGATGCCTGTGGGAGGCTGGTTCAGCTTGCCGAGCGCACAAGCTCCCACGCCGGCGATATGGATCTGGCTACGGCGGCCCGGGAATCGGCCGAATTTGCCGAATGGGTCACCGCGGCCAGCGGACAGCTTGACAGTGCCCAGGTCGCGGACGAACTCACCGCGATCGGCCGCCAGTTCGTCTGTGCCACACCGCTTCCTCTGGTAGATCGTCTGCGGGCACTGCGTGGCGAGATCCGCGCGGCCCTGCAGACTGGTCCGGCACCGGCACGTGCCCGTGAGTTGGTGCTCCTGGGTGGCATAACAATCGACCTCTTCGCGCATATCACTGAAAATCTCGGTCATCCCCGCGCCGCTGAGCGCCACGCGCGTGCCGCTGAAGCGATCGCGATCAGCCTCCGGCACCCCGGGCTGCAGGCGTGGGCAGGAGGCACCCGCGCACTGATCTGGGAGTGGAACAACCGCCCAGCCGAAGCCATGGTCCTCGCGGCCAAGGCCGCGTCGATCGCGCCGGTCGGCGAGCAACAGGTACGACTGGCGGCAATCGAAGCCCGCTGCGCAGCCCGGGTCGGACGCGCGGACGCCGCCCACGACGCCATCGCACGGACCATCGACGCCGCCGAAGCCGCCGCCTACGACGAACTCACCATGCTCGGCGGCGCACTGCAGTTTCCCCCCAGCAAAATGGCCTATTACCTCGGATCTACGCACCGGCTACTCGGCGAATACAATCACGCCCAACAGTGGGCGCTGGAAGCGATCTCGGCCTACGAGACCGGACCCGCGACGGAACGCTCCTACGGCGACGAAGCACTCGCCCGCGCCGACGTCGCAATCGGCCGCATCCACTCCGGCGAACTCGACGGCGCCAAAGAGATCCTGGCACCGGTGCTCAAGCTACCCAGCGAGCAACGCATCCAACCCATCACAGACGGTCTGCGTGCGGTTGACACCGCCCTATCGAGCACCCACTATGCCAACGACCCGATCACCATCGAGTTCAGCGAGGAGATCAGCATGCTTACCTCGTCCCGGCACCTGGGATGACATCCACCCGCGATATCCTGTTCACAGCGTGCGAACTGGTCGGCCTCCGCGCCGATGACGCCGAACTGCTTCACGCACACAGCAACATTGTCTATCTCCTGCCTTCGGCCGGCGTCGTGGCCCGGATAAACGGCAACGACCACGCAGGACTCCGCGCGAAAGCCTCGATCACTATCACGCGCTGGCTCGCCGACCACAACCTGCCAGTCACCGAACCAGCCCTCGACCATGCGGTTGATGCCGCTGGTTCGACGGTCACGTTCTGGATCTACTACCCGCAGCACCGCATCGACCGACCCTCGCCACGACACCTCGGCGAGATCCTCCAGCATCTCCACACTCTCCCAGCGCCGCCCTTCCCACTGCCCGAATACGAGCCACTGGTCGGCCTCGTCAGCATCCTCGCCACGGCCGATATCACGCCGAAGGTACTGACCGCAGCAGATCGGCATTGGCTGAGCAGGCAAGCCGAGCAGCTGGTCACCGAGTATCGGACCCTGCCCACCGTCCTCGGGCGGGGCATGGTCCACGGTGACGCCTACGCCGGCAACACTCTCTGGACCGGCAACAAGGTCCTTCTCGGCGATTGGGACGAGACCTCGATCGCTCCACGTGAGCTGGACCTCGCCAACACGGTGCAAGCCAGACGATTCGGTATCCGGGAAGAGGAAATCGACGCGTTCCTGCGCGCATACGCATACGATCCGCGCGACCAGCCCCTTTTCGATGCCCTGGTCCGCATGCGTGATCTACACACCCTCACCAGTTACATCCGCCGCGCGCAACGCGGTGACGCACGCGCCCACACAGAACTCATGACCCGGATCCAGAGCCTGCAGAACCCGGCAACGCCTGCGCGCTGGGTCAGTGCATAGGAACAGGCACTCGTAACACCGACCAACGTGGTCGGGGTCTTGCCAGCGCAAGTACGTCGAGAGTCTGCTGTTCACCCAACCTGGAGAATGGGTATTTTATCTACACCTCGGTTTCAGGCCCACGACGCCAACAGTGTCCACTCAGCCCGCCAGGATTCAGCTTGAGGTGTGGCGGTCCGCAGTCTGTTGGGCGGCTGCGGCAGCGATCGCGCATACAATATGTTTCATTCAGGGGGTCTGGTCGTGACATCGCCTCGTTCATCCGTGGACTACTTCGACCTGAACATCGAGAAGGTGCTCGAACACTGGCCGATAGGGTTCGCGATCCGCGAGATCATCGCCAACGCACTCGACGAACAGGCCATCACCGCTACCGACGACCCCACGATCCGCAAGATCACTGAGGGCGTGTGGGAGATCAGTGACTTCGGGCGCGGGCTGCGCTACCAGCACCTGACACAGAAGGAGAACACCGAGAAGCGCCGGCATCGTGATGTGATCGGCCAGTTTGGAATGGGGCTGAAGGACGCACTCGCGGTGTTCCATCGTCGTGGGATCGATGTGACGATCAGCTCCCCCCATGCCGACATCACCACTGTAGTGCGCCCAAAGGGCGGCTTCACCGACATCACCACCCTGCATGCTGCGGTCCACCCTCCCAGCCAGCCGCGCCGAGTAGGGACCACGGCGACGCTGCGCGGTGTCGGGGACCGAGATATCGAGGAGGCCAAGCAGTTCTTCCTGCGCTACAGCGGTGACAAGCTGCTCGAGGAGACCAACTACGGTCAGGTTCTCGCCAAACCGAGGCGACGAGCACCGGCCAACATCTACGTCAAAGGCCTACTGGTAGCGCAGGAGGAGAACTTCCTTTTCTCCTACAACGTCACCAGCCTCACCAAAGGTCTGCGGCAAGCGCTCAACCGTGAGCGCAGCAACGTGGGCCGCAGCGCCTATGCCGATCGCATCAAGGCCATCCTCAAGCAGTGTCGAACCGCCGAAGTCGCCCACAGCCTCGCCGAAGACCTCGCCATGTTCACCACCGGCCGCATGCACGACGAACTGACCTGGAACGACATCGCCCTCCACGCCTGCAAAGTCCTCGCCACCCACGACAAGGTCGTCTTCGTCTCCCAATACCAACTGGAATACGGCGGCCCGCAGCTCGACTACGCACGCGACGAGGGCTACCGGCTGGTTCTGGTCCCAGACGACATCGCTCACCGCCTCGGCACCCTGACCGACTTCGACGGCAACCCCCTTGTCGACCTAGACCGCTACCGGGACTCGTGGAACGACAGCTTCAGCTTCACCTTCATCGATCCGACCGACCTCACCATCAGCGAGCGTCAGGTCTTCGCCCTGACCAAACCCCTCATTGAGGCAGCCGACATCAGACTGCCCCAGCTCGGGGTCCGCGACATCCTCATCTCCGAGACCATGCGCCTCAACACAGCAGGACGCGAGATCGTTGGAGTATACGAACCCGCCGAGAAGCGCATCATCATCCGACGGGACAGGCTCAACAATCCAGCGGAGTACTGCGGAACACTCCTGCACGAACTCACTCACGCCAAATCGGGCACCACGGACGGGACGCTGGCGTTCGAGGAGGCCCTCACCACTCAGCTCGGCCACCTGGCTGTCGCGCTTCTCGGCACAACCGCCCACAACAGTGGGTACAGGCCGTCGGCGCCACGGTCGTAGTGATGGTGCGACTCCTGCCTCTTGCGGAGTCGCCACGGCCGGCAAGCTGAGGTTGCCTGCCGAAAACTGTTGTGCCCGTGTCAGTACTACTGGATACCATCGCCAGATGAACTTCGATCGGACGGAGCGAGGGGGTACCGATGGTCGATGACGTAGTCGTTGTAACTACAGGCGGAACCATAGCCGCGACCGGATCAACACATCTCGACGGCTCCGAGCTGATGCGGGCACTGGGTTTGGCCCGTCCCGTCCGGACCCGCGCGGTCTGCTCGCTTGGATCATGGGAGATGGACTCCGCGAACTGGCTGGCTATCGCCACCGCCGTCGCGGAAGAACTGCGTGCCGGGACCCGTGTGGTCATCACGACAGGCACGGCGACTCTGGAGGAACTCGCATACTTCCTGCTGGAGGTCACAGGGAACGCGGATTTGGTTGTCACCGGCGCAACCCATCCCGGATGGTCAACCAGCACGGACGGTGCAGCGAATTTGCTTGCGGCGCTGACAGTTTCGACCTCGACCGAGGGGCTGGGTACGGTCGTTGCTATCGGCTCGAAGGTCTATTCGGCCCTGGACTGCTACAAGGAGGACCCCCACCGGATGGATGGGTTCGCCGCACGACACGGAGAACCGGTCGCCGTTATCGCCGCCGGCGAAGTCGTACCTCATGCATATCGCCGTGTTCACGTGGACGTATCCGGCGTTCCCGCTTGCCTTCCACTGGCTCGGGTTTCGACCCTCGCGCTGGGAACCGACCCCTACCTGGCTCACCTCGATGACTTCCGCGCGGACGCACTTGTCGCGCAGGCACCCGGACTGGCGATGGCGCCGCCGACCGCCAGGAGGTATCTGTGCGCTATAGCCACCTCGAAACCCGTTGTTCTGGTTGCACGTCCGCCACAAGGAGTCGGCATCGATCGCGTCCACTATCCCGACATGTGGGAGGACCTCGAGCACGCGGGTGTGATCATCGAGCCGGTGTTGGACCTGTACAAGGCCCGGATACGGATGGCGTTCCTGCTCGGACACGGTCTGTCCCGTTACCTGCCGGTGGCTGTATGACCCAGGCTGGTTACGTGCTCGACTGCATTGTCCAACTGGCGGAACAGGCACCGGATGCATCCGCTCTTGTCTCGGATACCCTTGATCTCGATCGCGCTGGTTTGGTTCGACGCATCGAAATCCAGGCCGGTGCGCTGGAGGCGCAGGCAGCCACTGGACGGTATGTCATCGTGGCGTGCAGCGACGGCGCCGACCAATTGATCAACGTTCTTGCCTGTCACGCGGTGGGCGCTGTGCCGGTACTCGTGTCCCCCCTGCTCCCGTCGGCACGGCGGGACCAGGTCCTGCGATCGGAATTGCCGGGGTCACTGCTGATCACAGACACATGGAGCGACGAGATACCGTCGGTCGTAGATCCGCGCTTGGACATACGCGAGGATCACGGATGGAGTCTCGAACATCGCAGATACCCACACCTTCACGACGTCGCTTACGTGATCTACACCTCCGGTTCGACTGGCCAACCCAAGGGCGTCGAATGCACCCACGCCGGCCTCAACACGCTCGTCGACGCCCTCGGTCGCGCATACGACCTACGATCGACAGATAGGGTCCTGTCGATCGCCAACGTGTCCTTCGACGTCTTTCTCGAGGAGACGCTGCCGACCGCGGCGGCGGGCGGGGTGATCGTCAGGATCGACCGAGCCGAACTCGCGGCCAAAGCCCTGGTCGCGATCGTGGAACAACACCGCTGCACCGCAGTGAACATTCCGACTGCAGTCTGGCTGCACCTGGTCGCGGCGAGCGAGCGGGGGGAGGTTCGGCTGCCGGACTACGCTCGCCTGGTCGTGGTAGGCAGCGAGGCAGTGCCGATCCTGGCCGCACGCACCTGGAGACAGGTCCGGCCGCCGTGTGCACGGACGATTTTCGCCTATGGACTCACCGAGGCAACGATCACCAGTTCGTTGCTCGAGGAGGAGGAACTTCCCGATCCCGACCTGGACCTGACCCACGTTCCTCTCGGCGTGTGTGTCGGGGATGCACGGCTGCACCTGTTGGACGGGGCAATGAAGCCGGTCGGCGCCGGAGTGCCGGGCGAGGTGTTCTTGGCTGGAGCGGGTGTGGCTCGCGGTTACCTGGGGCGGGCACGGTTGACGGCGGAGCGGTTTGTTCCCGATCCCTTTGGACAGGTTCCCGGAGCCCGGTTGTATCGCACGGGGGATCGTGCTCGTGTGCTGCCGAACGGTGACCTCGAATTCCTGGGACGAATAGACGATCAGGTCAAGATCCGTGGTTACCGTGTGGAACTCGGAGAGGTAGAGGCAAGTCTGGCGGCGGTACCTGGGGTGACCGAGTGCGCGGTGACCGCCCGCGATGACGGCCGCGGCGGACGCCAACTGGTCGGTTACTACGTGACGGACGAAACTGCGGCTCGACCAACGACAATCACGGCCCACGGACCCGCCGATCGTGTGGATGCGGTCTACCTACGTGCTCAGCTCACAGCGCTGTTGCCCGATTACGCGGTGCCGTCTGTGCTGATCGAGCTGGATGGCCTCCCGCTGACTCTCAACGGAAAGATCGACCGCTCAGCGCTGCCTGCTCCGCAGGACCATTCTTACCGGCGCGCACACTACGTCGAACCTGCCACCGAATCCGAAAGGCTTTTGGCCCGAATCTGGGCCGAAACCCTCGCCGTCGGCGCCGTCGGAGCCCAGGACACCTTCGTCGAACTCGGTGGGGACTCGCTGACCGCTATGGCGGTCCGAGCACGGATCGACGAAATGTTCGGCGTACGAACCGATTGGAACGACCTGATCACCGGTCGGGTGACTCTACGGAGCTTCGCCTCGCGTCTGCCAGCCCCCACTGCACAAGTGAACCCCGTACTTTCAAGCAAGGGTCGGAGCGGGGCGTCGACGGTGGCGTCCTTCGCGCAGGAGCGTATGTGGTTCTTGGATCGGTTGGGTGCGGGTTCGGCGTATGCGGTGCCGTTAGCGTTCCGCGTGACCGGCGCCGTGGACATGGATGCTGTCCGTCGTGCTGTTCGCGCGGTAGTGGACCGCCATCACGTACTGCGGACTGTGCTGCGCCTCGACGACAACCAACTCGTGTCCCTTCCTGGCACGGTCGATCCTGCTGAGCTGCACTTTTCGCGCGCGGCGGCCGAAACAGAGCAGCAGCGGTGGTCGTGGGCCGTGCGGTGGGCACAGAATTTCTCCAGCGAGCCGTTCAACCTGGGTGAGGGACCATTGTGTCGCTTCGGCTGGATCGAGCTCGACCGCGACGACGCAGTGCTGGTGATGTCTTTTCACCACGCCGTCATCGACGGTTCGTCGTTGGGTCTGCTGTGCCGTGACCTGACATCCGCGTATGCGAATCACGCCGATGCAACGCATATGAGACCGGACTCCGCAGGATTGCTTCAGTACTCGGATTTCGCTTCTTGGCAGCGAGAACTGCTGGAATATTCACGGGAACGTGACGCCGCCTACTGGTGCCGACAGTTGGAGATGTTGCCCACGACGGAGCTCCCCACCGACCGCCCGCGACCGCGGGTTCAACAGTTCGCGGGGCGAACCCTTCGGACGAGTATCGATCCTGACCTATCCAGGCAAGTATTGGAGCGCTCAAGTCGAGAAGCGGTGACACCGTTCGTGTTTCTACTGTCGGCCTACTGCGCCGTGATCGCCGCGCGAACCGGTGCCAATGAGGTGGTACTGGGTACACCGGTGTCGGGACGCACGCGACGGGAATGGGAAAACCTGGTCGGGCTATTCGTAAACACTGTCGTACTACGAACCCACCTGCATCCGCATGCCCCGTTTCGTGAGCTGTTGACATCAGTGAAAGACACCGTGCTGCAGGCACTACAGCATCAGGAGTTGCCCTTCGACGAACTGGTGCGAGCACTTGATGTCAGCCGTGATCCGTCCCGCAACCCGCTATTCGGGCTCATGTTCACCTTCCTGGGCGGACAAGGTACCGACCCGGCTGGACAACTCGCGTTGGGGTCGAGTTCGGTCACCGAACTGGAACTAGACGAAGGCGCCCAGGTCGATCTGAACCTCCAGATCTGGTTGGACACCACCGGCAGCTTCCAGATGAAGTTCATCTACGCGACCGCCTTGTTCGAACACGACACCATTGCCCGGTTCGCGGATCACTTCATCACTTCGTTGCGTCGAGCGGTCGCCGATCCGGCGATAGATGTGGCTGCTTTGCAGGCACTTCCGGACTCGGAGCGGGAGCTGGTATTGCGTGCGTGGAACCGCACCACCGCTGCCGTCGCCGATCGGACGGTAGTGGACTTGTTTCGGGCACAAGTCGCGGCGACCCCGACGGCCTGCGCGGTCAGCACCGACAGTTCCGGCTCTTTGACCTACGCCGAACTCGACGGGGTTTCGGAGATGCTATCTCGCGTCCTACGATCGCGAGGTGTGGGCCGTGGGTCGATCGTCGGCATCTGCCTCGGCCGAGGTAGCCACATGGTGGCCGCACTGCTGGCGGTGTTGAAGGCGGGTGCGGCGTATATGCCGTTGGACCCGGACTACCCCATTCATCGGTTGGCGTTCATGTTGCGGGACTCCGCCGCCATCCTGGTCGTGACAAATTCGAGTTTGCGGGCGCGATTGCCGCAGCCGTGGAGCGATGACGCTGTCGATGCCGACCAGTTCGGGAGCACGGTCGCGCCGGATTACACCGACCGAGCTCGGTGCGAGCCTGGGCCGTCGGACGCGGCTTACGTCATCTACACCTCGGGGTCGACCGGCCAGCCCAAAGGCGTCGTCAGCAACCACCGCGCATTGGTGAATCGGTTGTTGTGGATGGGAGACTATTTCGGGTTGGACTCGACCGATGTGGTGTTGCAGAAGACGTCGTTCAGTTTCGACGTCTCGGTGTGGGAGATCCTGTGCCCTCTATTGGTCGGTGCTCGTTTGCACATGGCGCGACCAGGTGGTCACCGCGACCCGCAGTACCTTGCGCAGACGATGGTGTCCCAGCGCGTAACGACGGTGCACTTCGTGCCCGCCATGTTGAGAGTGTTTCTTCATCGGCGCACCGGGCAGGTTCCCACTCTGCGCCGTGTCGTCTGCAGCGGGGAAGCCCTTCCCACCGCCCTCGCCGCATGGGCGAACAGCTACTTCGGTGGCATTGTGCACAATCTGTACGGGCCGACCGAGGCGGCCATCGATGTCACCGCGCACCGGTGTGGGGACTTCGAACACGATCCGATGCCGATCGGCCGGCCGATCTGGAACACCACGGCCTATGTGTTGAACCGCTCCATGGACCCGGTCGGGGTGGGAGTGCTCGGAGAGCTGTTTCTGGGCGGAGTAGCGGTAGCCCGCGGTTATGTCGGTCGTCCCGGGTTGACTGCGGCACGGTTCGTTCCCGACCCGTTCGCGACCTCACCCGGTGCCCGCCTGTACCGCACGGGGGACCTGGTTCGCTACCTGTCCGACGGCAGCCTTCAGTTCCTCGGGCGGGTGGACGATCAAGTAAAAATCCGCGGTCACCGAGTGGAATTGGGGGAAGTGCAGACCCACCTGGCCGCCGTACCCGGTATCGCCGCGTGCGCGGTGACCGTCCACTCCGACAGTCAGGTCGGACAGCGCCTGGTCGGCTACTACGTCGTCGACAAACACCCCTCGGAGGTTCCTGCACCAGCCGCGCACAGCGGTGGTTCTGTCGATGACCGGGATATCCGCGCTCAGCTCGCGGCGGTGCTGCCCGACTACGCCCTGCCGTCGGTATTGATCGAACTCGAATCGATCCCGTTGACCGTCAACGGCAAGATCGACCCTGCGGCCTTGCCCGCACCCGAGGGCCGGGCTCATAGCGGCATCGACTACCTCGCACCCAGCACCGAGGACGAGAAGCTGCTGGCCCGGATCTGGTCCGAAGTGCTGCACATCGATGCCGTCGGCACCAACGACAACTTCTTCGCGCTAGGCGGTGACTCCATTCTCATCGTCACCGTGGTGGAACGCGCCGTCCAGGCCGGGTTGAACCTCGAGGTCTCCGACATGTTTCAGCACTCGACGCTGTCCCGGTTGGCCCATGCCACGTCGGCGGGTGATGACCGACTCGGCAACAACCGCGAAGCGAGTCGACAACGCGCACGGCAACGCAGGCAGGCCAGGAGGCCCAGGAAGTGAACGAAGACAATCACGTCGCCGTTGTGGGCCTCGGTGGCGCGTTCCCCGGCGCCCCCGACATCGCCGCATACTGGGACAACCTCGTCGACGGCGCGGACTGCATCACTCGCTGGACAGACGACTGTGACCTGACGAAGGTCGCGGCACGCGGCCGTATTGGTCAGACCCTCGACACGTTCGACCCGCATCTATTCCCCACGCTTGCCCGGCAGGAACTGCGCCTACTCGATCCACAGCTGCGGTTGCTGTTGCGGTCTACGTGGTCGGCACTGGAAGACGCGGGTCTGGATCCGCGCTCGGGAAGTCTCGCGTGCGGGGTGTTCGTGTCAGCGGGCAACAGCGACTACTACGAAAGGTTGAAGGCCGACCGCGACACCGTCCACCGGTACGGCACCCAACTGATCTCCCTCAATTCCCAACGCGACTTCTTCCCCATGAAGCTGTCGCACCTGTTCGGGTTCATCGGCCCTAGCATGCTGATCCAGTCAGCCTGCTCCAGCTCGCTGACCGCAGTTCACACAGCGGTCGGGTCGCTGCTGTCCTACGAGTGCGACCTCGCCGTCGCCGGCGGTGCCACAGTGGATCTCGACGAAACGGCCCCGTACTCCGCAGTGGACGGGCTAATGTCCCGAACCGGGATATGCCGGCCGTTCGACGCAGCCGCCGACGGCACTGTGCCAGGCAGCGGCGGCGGTGTCGTCGTCCTCAAACGGCTCCAATCGGCCCTCGATGACGGTGACCGCGTGTACGCCGTCATCGCCGGCAGCGCGGTGAATAACGACGGGTCACACCGTGCGTCGTTCACCGCGCCCTCAGCACAGGGCCAGTTCCGGGCCATCACAGAGGCCCTCGAACTATCCGGCCTGAAAGCAAGTGACATCGAGTACGTCGAAACGCATGGAACAGGTACCCGCACCGGTGACCCCGTCGAGGCCCAGGCCTTGCGCGAGGTGTACGGCGACGCCGATGGCCCGCCCTGTTACCTCGGTGCCGTGAAAGCCCACATCGGTCACCTCGACGCCGCCGCCGGCATCGCCGGGCTGATCAAGACCGTGCTGGCTGTGTCAGCCGACCTGATCCCACCATCGCATCCCATCGACAACCTCAACCCCGATCTCGATCTTGGGGACAGGCTGCGCTTCGCCGATACGTCACGACCCTTCGAACTCGAGCACCGCGCCGCAGCGGTCAGCTCCCTGGGCTTCGGCGGATCCAACTGCCACCTCATCGTCGCGGCAACGCGACCGGACCACTCGGCGCTCTCCAGGCTTCCGGGCACAACGGAGCCGGGCAGCCTGTATCTGTCGGGTAGCTCGGCGGCGGCGGTTCAGAGCACAGCACGCCGAATCGGCGAACACCTTCAACGACATCCAGATCACCTGCGCGCTTTGACCGACGCGTCCGCCTGGCTTCCCGCCTTGTCGTGGCGAGCCGCGGTCCGCACGTCCACAGGGCAGGTCGTCGACCGGTTGCGTCATGTACGTGCTCACTCGGTTGTCGCTGACGCGACGAACGTGGTGTTGATGTTTCCTGGGCAAGGTTCGTTCGAGCCGAGCAACGGACGCGGGTTGTACCTCACCGACCCGACATTCGGCTCCACGGTCCGCGCCACTATCGGCTCGGCGAGCCATCCTGCCGCCGCAGTGCTGTCGGGCTACTTTGCCGGAGATCACGACCTGCCTGAACGCTACGAGCAAGCCGCTCTGTACCTCATCGGCATCGGTCTGGCCGCCACACTCCGCACCCATGGTGTCGTTCCTTCAATGGTGGTCGGTCATAGTGTCGGCGAACTTGCCGCCATGGCGACAGCCGGCGTTTTCACTGCTGCAACGGGTCTCGACTTCGTTTGTCGGCGGGGCGAACTCCTCGACTCGGTAGCGCGAGGCGCCATGACTGCGGTTCTCGCCGACGTGTCAACGGTGGAATCGATGCTCGGCGCCGACCTCGACATAGCCGCAGTGAACGGGAGCGGTCAGGTCGTGGTCTCAGGCCCATCCCCACAAATCATCGGTTTCGAACAGGACGCCGCGCAGCGCGGGATTCGGTGTGTACGGTTGCGATCTCCCTACGCGTTCCACTCCCGCGCAGTCGCCACGGCGGGCCCACAGCTGCTAGACGCGGCTTCTCCACTCGGAATGAGGATCCGCGACATCGCGGTACTCAGCAGCGTCGACGGCCGGATCTACCGCTCCGGCGACAGGTTGCCACCCGACTACTGGTCCGTGCATGCGCAGCGTCCGGTGCGGTTCGACACCGTCATCGACCGCCTGTCATCGGGGCCACCCGCGATCGTGATCGACGTCGGCCCGGGACACACCCTCACCGATCTACTCGGATCGGCTGCGAGTCCTGGCCTTCGCGTCCTCGCGCTGGACACCACGGGCCAAGCCGGCGACGAAACCACTACTGTCGCCCAGGGGCTCGACAGACTGTGGGAGGCTGGCCTGGTCGAGAGCCCGGCCGTGTCGGCCCACCGGTCCTCGTTTCCCCTTCCCGCCCGGTCCTTCACCTCGGAACACCTCTGGATCCAACCCCCGACGCTCACCGGTCACACCGCGGATCACCAGCCCACGCACGTACCGAGTGAACCGGCACCTCGACAACGCATACCCACTGCCCGCACCAGCGCCCGACCAAGCGACCTGCTGCCGCCGGATCTTCGCTCGATCCTGCTGGATGTGCTCGATGCCGACGAGATCGACAGCGCCCACAGCTTCACTGAGATGGGCGGCAATTCCCTGCTCGCGCTCCAGGTCACCAGCCGTGTTCGAGAACTGTTCGGCACATCACCGCATACAGGTCGTCTGCTCGAAGCGGACACCATTTCCGACTATGCCCGCGAGCTCGCCGATCCGCATCAGAAACACACCAGCGGCCCCTGTGAGCCCGAACCCAACAGAACAGCAGGTCCTGCCACCCATTCGGACATGACGACACTCCCGGTACCGAGGACACGGGATATATCGGGGCCGGCAGCGATGGTGGTGTCCTTCGCACAGGAGCGGATGTGGTTCCTGGACCAGTTGGGTGCGGGTTCGGCGTATGTGGTGCCATTGGCGTTGCGCGTGACCGGCGCGGTAAATGTTGGTGCTCTGCGGGATGCCATACGCGCGGTGGTGGATCGGCACCATGTTCTGCGGACCGTACTGCGCTCGGACGACCACGGAGTCACGGCTCAGCTGTTGGACAACATCTCCAGCTCCGACACACGCCTGGTCCGTGCGGTGGGCAAGACAGGGCAAGACCGGTGGTCATGGGCTATTCGATGGGCACAGGACTTCGCCGGACAGCCGTTCGACCTGGCCGAGGGGCCACTCTGTCGATTCGGCTGGATCGAGCTCGGCCCCGATGACGGCGTGCTGGTCATGTCGCTTCACCACGCCGTCACCGACGGCTGGTCCACCGCGGTGCTCTGCAAGGACCTCTCAACCGCTTACCAACAATCCCTGCGCGGTGAGCGCCCCCGCGTCGATACCTCGGCGATGTGGCAGTACACCGACTTCGCTTCCTGGCAACGCGAACAATGGACAGCCTCACGCGAGCAGGCCACCACCTACTGGCGGGAACAACTGGACGGCCTGGTGCCGACTGAACTGCCGACCGATCGTCTTCGACCGCGCATATACAGCCATGCGGGCCGTGGCCTTCGACTGAGCGTGGACGCAGACCTCACCCAACAGGTGTTGACCAGAGCACGACAGGAGGCTGTGACACCGTTCGTGTTCCTGCTGTCGATCTACAGCGCCGTGGTCGCCGCCCGCACCGACGGTCCGGAAGTCGTGTTGGGCACACCCGTGTCCGGCCGCGCCCGGCGGGAATGGGAAGACCTGGTCGGCCTGTTCGTCAACACCGTCGTCCTGCGCACACAGGTCATGCCCGACCAGACCTTCCGGAAACTGTTGGGCTCGGTGAAAGATACCGTCCTGCAGGCACTACGTCATCAGGATATGCCGTTTGAGGAGTTGGTTCGAGCACTTGATGTCACCCGTGATCCGTCCCGCAACCCGATCTTCCAATTGCTTTTCGCATTCCTCGGTGGCCCTGAGACCGACCCCGCCGCTCAACTCACCCTCGGCGCCGCCGCAGTGGCCGAACTCGAACTCGACGAGGATGCCCCGGCCGATCTGAACTTCCAGGTCTGGATCGATGCCGAAGGCCGGCTCCAGTTGAAGTTCGTCTACGCGACCGCGTTGTTCGACCAGGACACTATCGAGCGGCTTGCGCAGCATTTCGTTACCGCTGTTCGGCGGGTAGTGACCGATCCAGGAATCAATATCCGCGCAGTGCAGAAACTTCCGGACTCAGAACACGAACTCGTCCTGCACGCGTGGAACGGCCCGGCCGTCGCGGTCGATGACCGGACGGTGGTGGATCTGTTCCGGGCCCAGGTCGAAGCGACCCCGCAGGCGCACGCAGTCAGTACCGACGAGTCGGGCTCATTGACCTACGCCGAACTCGACGAGCGTTCGGAAGCGTTGGCTCGATTTCTGCGGTCGCGGGGCGTCGATCGCGAGTCGGTCGTCGGGATATGCCTCGATCGTGGTACAGACATGACGGTCGCCGTGATTGCGGTGTTGAAAGCAGGTGGTGCCTATCTCCCGCTCGACCCGGCCTATCCAACGGCCCGGCTCACGTACATGCTCCGCGACACCGCGGCACAGCACGTCCTGACCCATGAACCACTGCGTTCGACACTGCCCGAACCCTGGTCGACCACGGCCTTCGCTATCGACAACGACTGGCCCAGTATATTGCACGCCGCTGCCCGTACCGATCAAGCTCTGCCCGGACCCAGGCCGAGAGATTCGGCGTACGTCATCTATACATCAGGTTCGACCGGCCGCCCCAAAGGCGTCGTAAACGAGCACCGTGGCCTGTTGAACCGGTTGCAGTGGATGCGCGATCATCTCGGGTTGGACGCGACGGATGTGGTATTGCAGAAGACATCGTTCGGTTTCGACGTCTCGGTCTGGGAAATTCTGGCACCATTGCTGGTCGGTGCACGCACGCATATGGCCCGTCCTGGCGGGCAACGCGACCCGCACTACCTCGCCCGCGCAATGGCCTCGCAGCGGATCACGACCGTGCACTTCGTGCCGACGATGCTGCACTCCTTCCTCGACCACCAGCCTCCGGCGGCCCCGGCACTACGCCACGTCATCTGCAGCGGCGAAGCCCTACCAGCCGCGGTGGCGAACGCAGCCCGTACTCATTTCGGCGGCACCGTGCACAACCTGTACGGGCCGACCGAGGCCGCCATCGATGTCACCGCACATCACTGCGTCGACACCGAACACAATCCGGTGCCAATCGGGCGCCCACTGTGGAACACCACCGTGTACGTGTTGGACAGGTCGATGGAGCCGGTAGCGGTAGGGGTGGCTGGGGAGCTGTACCTCGGTGGCACAGGGGTAGCTCGAGGCTATCTGGGGCGCCCCGCACTGACGGCGCAACACTTTGTCGCCGACCCGTTCACCGCGACTCGCGGCGCCCGCCTTTACCGCACTGGCGACCTCGCACGGCACCGCCCAGACGGCAGCCTCGAATTCCTCGGCCGGATGGATGATCAGGTCAAAATCCGTGGCCACCGCGTGGAGTTGGGTGAAGTGCAGGCCCACCTGGCCGCCATACCCGGGATCACCGACTGCGCAGTGACCGGTCACGGCACCAGTCGCGGCGGACTGCGCCTGGTCGGCTACTACGTCGCCGACACAGCTCAACCAGTCACTGCGGGTTTGTTACGGAAAGACTTGTCTGCCTGCCTCCCCGACTACATGGTCCCATCGATATTCATCGAACTCGCCGCGATTCCCCTGACTGCGAACGGCAAGCTCGATCGCGCGGCCCTGCCCGCGCCCGAAGGACGCTCCCACGTCGATATCGACTACATCGCACCCACCACTGCCCCGGAGAAGCTGCTGGCCCGGATCTGGGCCGAGGTGCTGCACATCGACGCCATCGGCACCAACGACAACTTCTACGAACTCGGCGGGGACTCCATCCTGAGCCTCCTGGTAGTCGGCAAGGCACGTCAGGAAGGCCTCGCGGTCACCCCGCAGCTGATCCTCCAGTTCCCCACCATCGGCAGCCTCGCCGAACAGATATCCAGCGACGAGCTGGCCCGCATCGACGGTGTCGTCGTACCACCAACAGGCGACGGCAACGGCGAAGTTCTGCTCAGCCCCATCCAGCAGCGGTACCTGGCGTCGAGAAACGACAACCCTCACCATTTCAATCATTCGATTCTGCTGCGGGCCCGCCAACCACTGGACCGCGCGGCCCTGACCGTCGCGCTCACCGCCGTCCTCG
>NZ_JBFAHF010000052.1:0-38757 GCF_040654015.1 Nocardia sp. NPDC050799 | reverse complement strand
GGCGATCACATCCGCCGAACGCAGCAGCACGTCCCCGGTCCCACTGTCCGCGCCGGCCCGGCGCAGTGATTCGGCCCTCTCGCCTGTCGAAATCCCGTGCCATCGATCTGCCGCCATCGAGGCGGCCCGCCGCGCCACGGGCGCGGCCCCGGGACCTTCATCCGGCCCGAGCGGGCGGCACACACGCCGTACCGGCGCGGACCACCCGGATACGACTTGTGCCCCGTCCCGGGTGCGGTAACAGCACGGCAGAGCCAGCGCACCCCGGCCCCTCGGCCGCTGGACCCCGCCCTCATGCCCCGAACGACCGAAGGGGCCGACAGTAGCGACTGTCGGCCCCTTCCGCCTGTCCGGGACCACCTGGTCGTCCGAGCTGCTGCCCGACGCAGCCTCCGGCGCCCTACGGCGTGCGTCTTTCATCCACTTGTCCGACGGCGGCGCCCGGTAGCCCGATAGCGGGGTGCCGGCCCGGACGGGCACACCCCGTCAGCGGCTCCCGTCGCCGCGATGACAGCAGCAGACCTCCCGGCCGCTGATTCCCCCGTACGCGGACAGACAAAAGGGCCGACAGCGGCGAGCTGTCGGCCCCTTTCGTTCGATTCGGTGACCGGGGGGTCTACTTCTCCTCGGTAACGGGCTCCTGCTGCGTGACGGGCTTGCCGTCGGGCCCATCCCGATACGCAGATCGGTCCGCCCCTGAAAGGGACGGACCGATCGAAATAAACGGGTCGACCTACTTCGGCGGCTCGGCGCCCTCAACTACAACCGGGTTCCCGTCGTTCGCCCACTTGGTGGTGCCCGCGGGCGCCTGCAGCGTGTTGATCAGCTCGATACCCGCAGCGACCAGCGTCGGACCACCGACAGCGATAGTGCCCAGAATTCCACCGACACCCGCGCCTGTGATCAGACCGGGTACGCAGCCGGCCACGATCGTCACGACACAGCCGATAACGGCACCGATAGCGGTACCGACGAAACCGCCGATCGCCGTCGCGATGCCGAAGTTGCTCGCGAACTCATTCTGGGCCTGCTGGTTTTCCTTCAGCGAGGCAATGGGCTTCACGGCCAAGGGCTGGTCCGTAACCAGACCGGCCGGCTTCTCCGGAGTGATCTCGACGACGGTGCCGTCGTTCTTGACCTCTGATTTCACCGGAATTGCCACACCGTTGGCGGTGAACTCGAGCGGCATCGAGCCGACGAGGTCGCCGGCCTTGTCCTTGATCTCGAGCACCTGGGTCTTGGCCGCTTCCGCAACCGGCTCGGCCTCCGGGACCGCTCCTTCCTGCGCTACGGGCTCCTGCTCCTTCTCGACGATGGAGAAGGTTCCGCCACCCAAGGTGGCGACAACCGTCTTCTCGACGAGTTGCACGGCGTAGTTGACCGTCTCTTTCGGTGCCGGCGCCGCCGGTTCGGCATGGGCTGTGCCGAATCCCATAGCGAGCGAGCCGGTGACCAGTGCGGCGATCACGGTGGATCTCGGGAGTGTCATCCATTTCCAATCGGGTGTGGGGCGTCCCATCTCAACGCGAGGGGGTCGATGTGATCGAACCCTGATTCCTCCCCGAGCGTTATGAGATGTCACGCTTCCTGATAGATCGGGCTGAGCGTAGTCGAATGCACTGTCAAAAGGCGAGATTCGTTTCCCAAGCGTAAGAAACGATACGGGTAAGCCTGGCCTTATCACCACCCGTGACAGCAGGCCCTTTACGGTGTTAATCAGCCCTTATTCGCTTTGGGCAGCAAACTGGAAAGAGTGATATTGATCACGCCGTGATCCATGCGAATAAGCCCAGGCAGACGCGCCGCGGGCCGACGCAGATCGCACAGTGGACACCATTAGTTACTGGCGGGTAACTTACTGGCGGTTACGATACGAGCCGGACGGGGTACTGCTCAGTTCCTCGTACCTCGTGTTGCTTCGAAAGAAAGGTCGCGACATGAATGCCCTGACAGTGACGCTGGGCACCCTGGGAGCGGCGCTCAGCCTGCTGTGTTGGGCGTCGTTCTTCGGCGGCGTCCGGGATATCGTCCGCGCCATCATGCTGGGCCAGCCCGCCCCCGACCGCTGGCGGCCGTTCTTCCCGCGTTTCAAGCAGATGCTGGTGGAGTTTCTGGCACACACCCGGATGAACAAGTTCCGGACGGTGGGCTGGGCGCACTGGCTCGTGATGATCGGCTTCCTGGGCGGCGCGATCCTCTGGTTCGAAGCCTATGGCCAGACGTTCGACCCGGCCTTCCACTGGCCGCTGATCGGCAATACGGCGATCTATCACCTGTGGGACGAGATCCTCGGCATCGGAACTGTCGTCGGCATCGTGGCACTGATCGTCATCCGTCAGCTGAACCATCCGCGGGTGCCGGAGCGGCTCTCCCGGTTCAGCGGCTCCGCGTTCGGGCCCGCCTACGTGATCGAGGCCATCGTCCTGCTCGAGGGCCTGGGCATGATCTTCGTGAAGGCGGGCAAGCTCGCCACCTACGGACACGCCCACGCCGGTACCGACTTCTTCACCATGCAGGTGGCCAAGCTGCTGCCGGCGAGCCCGACCATGGTGTCGATCTTCGCCTTCGTGAAGCTGATGTCCGGTATGGCCTTCCTCTACTTCGTCGGCCGCAATATCACCTGGGGTGTGGCGTGGCACCGGTTCTCGGCCTTCTTCAACATCTATTTCAAGCGTGAGGACGACGGTGGTGTCGCCCTCGGCGCGGCCAGGCCGATGATGTCCAAGGGCCGCGCCCTGGACATGGAGAACGTCGACCCGGACACCGATACTCTCGGCGCCGGCCGGGTCGAGGACTTCTCGTGGAAGGGCTGGCTGGACTTCACCACCTGCACCGAATGCGGTCGCTGCCAGTCGCAGTGCCCGGCCTGGAACACCGGTAAACCGCTGTCGCCCAAACTGCTGATCATGTCGCTGCGCGACCACGGCCGCGCCAAGGCGCCGTATCTGCTGGCCGGCGGCAGCAAGGATATGGGCGGCGACGAGGTCGGCCTGGTCGATGGCGAGGGCAACCCGGACGAGAAGAAGCTGGCCAGGGTCCCCGAGGCCGCGCGTGCCGAGGCCGAGCGCCCGCTCGTCGGCGACCACGAGGTGAACGGCATCATCGACCCGGAGGTGCTGTGGAGCTGCACCACCTGCGGCGCCTGCGTGGAGCAGTGCCCGGTCGATATCGAACACGTCGACCACATCATCGATATGCGCCGCTATCAGGTGCTCATCGAATCGGACTTCCCGTCCGAACTCGCGGGTCTGTTCAAGAACCTGGAGAACAAGGGCAATCCCTGGGGCCAGAACGCCAAGGACCGGCTCAACTGGATCAACGAGCTGGATTTCGATATCCCGGTCTTCGGCCAGGACGCCGACAGCTTCGACGGCTACGAATACCTGTTCTGGGTCGGCTGCGCCGGCGCCTACGAGGACCGCGCCAAGAAGACCACCAAGGCCGTCGCCGAACTGCTGGCGACCGCCGGGGTGAAATTCATGGTGCTCGGCCAGGAGGAGACCTGCACCGGCGATTCCGCCCGGCGCGCGGGTAACGAATTCTTGTTCCAGCAGCTGGCGATGCAGAACATCGAACTGCTGAACTCGGTGTTCGAGGGTGTCGAGCAGAAAAAGAAGAAGATCGTCGTCACCTGCGCGCACTGCTTCAATGCGCTCAACAATGAGTATCCGCAGGTGGGCGGCACCTACGAGGTGGTGCACCACACCCAGCTGCTCAACCGGCTGGTGCGCGGTAAGCAGCTGGTCCCGGTGGCTCCGGTAGCGCAGAACGTCACCTACCACGACCCCTGCTACCTGGGTCGGCACAACAAGGTCTACAACGCACCGCGTGAGCTGATGGCCGCCTCCGGGTCCACCCTGGTGGAAATGCCCCGGCACGGTGAACGGTCCATGTGCTGTGGTGCCGGCGGCGCCCGCATGTGGATGGAAGAGCAGCTGGGCAAGCGGATCAATATCGACCGCGTGGACGAGGCGCTGACAACCTCGCCGGCCAAGATCGCCACCGGCTGCCCGTTCTGCCGGGTCATGCTCACCGACGGTGTGACCGCCCGCCAGGAGTCCGGCCAGGGCGAGGGCGTGGAGGTCGTGGACGTCGCGCAGCTGATGCTCGAGTCGATCGAGCGGCAGCAGCCGGACCAGCTGACCGCCAATCTGACCGTGGTCCAGGAGCCCAAGGCAGAACCCGAGCCCGAACCCGAGCCCGAACCTGTCGCCGCCGAGACCGAAACCGCCCCCGCGGCCGAGAAGGCGGCACCCAAGGGTGGCGGACTCGCCATGAAGGGCCCGGCCAAGGCTCCCGGTAAGGGCCTGGGCATGAAGGGCGCCGCAAAGGCCCCTGGTGCCAGAGCTGCCGCCCCAGCGGCCGAGACCGAGGTGAAGGAGGACGCGGCTCCCGCCGCAAAGGGTCTCGGTATGAAAGGTGCCGCCAAAGCGCCCGGCGGTAAGGGTCTGGCCATGAAGGGCGCGGCCAAGGCGCCCGGAGCCAAGGCCGAAACCGCACCGGCGGCGGCGGAGGCCACCGCGGCGCCCGAAGCTCCGCCGGTCAAGGGTCTGGGTATGAAGGGTGCCGCCAAGGCACCCGGCGGTAAGGGTCTGGCCATGAAGGGCGCGGCCAAGGCACCCGGGGCCAAGGCGCCCGCCGCCGAGAAGCCTGCTCCGGCCGCCGAACCGGCGACCGAAGCACCTGCGGAGGCCGGCGCGAGCGCGGCGCCGACCGAAACCAAGCCCACGGTTGCGGCCAAGGGCCTGGCGATGAAGTCCGGATTCAAGCGCCCAGGCGCGAAGGCACCTGGCGCAAAGGCCCCGGCCGCCGCGCCGGAGGCCGAAACCGCCCCGGCCGAACCGGCGGCCCCGGCCGACTCGGGCACGGTGACTACCGAGCAGGCCACCGCGGCGGCTCCCGCCGAGAGCAAGCCGTCGAAACCGGCCAAGGGTCTGGCGATGAAGTCCGGATTCAAGCGCCCGGGCGCCAAAGCGCCCGGTGCAAAGGCTTCGGCTCCCGTACAAGAGCCGGAGCCCACCGCGGAAACCGCGCCTGCTTCGGACGAGGCCGGCCGGGAATCGGCACCGGCGGCCACCACCGCACCGGCGGCCGAAGTCACCGCGGAATCGGGCTCGGAGACCACTGCGGATTCGTCTTCGGAGGCCACCGCCGAATCGGCGCCGAAGGCCACCACCGAGACCGCCGGGGCCTCCGGCAACGGCAGCGCGGGCAACGGTTCGGGAGCGACCCCGCCGCAGGCCAAGCCGGGTGCGCTGGGGTTCAAGTCCGGCACCAGGGCACCGGGCCGCAAGGGCTGACCAGAACAACACGAAAACCAGCAGGGCCCGGCGGAACCGCTCCGCCGGGCCCTGCCGCGTATACACCCGGCCCGGCTTCCCGACAGCTCGACCGGCTCGGCTTTCCGGGCATGCCCGGACTCAACCGCCCAGTTCGTGCACCACGTCCGCGAAACGGTCCAGCTCACGTTGCGCCGCATCGGGAGGCAGCACCGGGACGATACCCAGCAACG
The DNA here is from genome assembly GCF_040654015.1 of Nocardia sp. NPDC050799. Classification (NCBI taxonomy): domain Bacteria; kingdom Bacillati; phylum Actinomycetota; class Actinomycetes; order Mycobacteriales; family Nocardiaceae; genus Nocardia; species Nocardia sp. NPDC050799. The sequence continues at coordinate 33,245 of NZ_JBFAHF010000052.1, read as the reverse complement.
TCCGGTGGATGCCCAGTTCCGCCAGACGTGCGAGGTCGCGGGGGGCGGGATCGAAGAGGGTGGCGATCACCGGAACAGGCGGCCGGCCGCGGCGATCGGCGAGCGCCCGCAGTTCGTGGACTCCCCGCTCCAGTTCGGCGAAGGGGATGCCCACCGGAGCCAGCCAGCCGTCGGCATGGTCGAGAATCCGCTCATGTGTGGACGGCCCCCAGCCGCCCAGCCAGACCGGCGGGTGTGGCCGCTGCGCCGGTTTCGGCCAAGAGTAGAGCGGATCGAAATCGACGTGCTCGCCATGGAACTCGGCTTCCTGCCGGGTCCAGATGGCCGTCATGGCGAGTAGCCGTTCCCGCTGCAGGGCGAGCCTGCTGCGCGGATCGGTTCCGTGATTGCGCATCTCCTCACGCAGCCACCCGGCGCCCACGCCCAGCTCGAACCGCCCGCCCGATGCCGCGTCCAGGCTCGCCACCTCTTTGGCCGTGATGATCGGATCACGCTGGACGAGCAGTGCGACAGCGGTGCCGATCCGCAGCCGCTGTGTCGCGGCCGCGGCGAAGGCCAGCGAGATGAACGGATCGAAATTGCGGTAGTAGTCCCGCGGGATATCGCCGCCGGCGGGATACGGCGTTCCGACGGTGACCGGGATATGCGTGTGCTCGGCCACGAACAGCGATTCGAAGCCACGGTCCTCGACGGCCCGGGCGAGGTCGGCCGGACCGATACTTTCGTCGGTCACACCCGTGAAGATTCCGATCTGCATGCGGCTACGGTAAACATTGACATCAGCGTCAAGGTCAAGTCGAGGGGAGCGGTATGCGGATCGGCGAGCTGGCACAACGCACCGGCAGCAGCACGCGAGCCCTGCGGTACTACGAACGACAGGGCCTGCTGACGGCGGTACGCGGCGGCAACGGTTATCGCGGCTTCGACGAGTCCGCGGTCGGCACCGTGCTCCGTATCCGGGCTCTGCTTTCAGCGGGACTCACCACCGAGGTGATCCGCCGGGTCCTGCCGTGCACCCGCGACGCGGTCGGAAGGATCGAGCCCTGCGCGGAAGTCGTCGCGGTCCTGCAGACCGAGATCGACCGAATGGATGCGCTGGCCGCGGATCTCGCCCGCTCCCGGGACCTACTCGCCTCGATCCTGCTCGACTCGGGTGTGCCGCCGGCCGGCCGGGACGCAGAAGCACCCGCATGTAACGCCACCGCCGAGGATCAAGTTCCCGGCCCTTGACTCCGTCGTCCTCGCGGAGTCCGGAGGCGCCCTCCGTCGCGGTACGACCGCCGTGCGAGGCCGAGACCGAATGCGCTCAGCGCAGAGCCGCGCCGTACACGTTCTCCACCGCGAGTTTCATGAGGACCCGGCGGTCGGAGACCATGACCGCCCGGTATTCGTCCCAGTCCGGATGTTCGCCCGCCGCCTTGCGGTAGTAGTCGACCAGCGCCTCCACTTCCGGGCCGTGCGGGTCGGTACCCGGACCGGTGAGGGTGACCGTGCCCTCCGCGGTCGCCCAGGCCCAGCCGTCGGCCCGGGTGACCTCCAGCGCGGCCCGCGGATCACGGCGCAGGTTCACGGTTTTGGCGCGGCCCTCGGTCATCGAGACGTAGATGATCTCGGCCGTCCGGTCGTAGTAGGGGGTCACCGGGGAGAGCTGCGGCAGACCGCTCGATTTGATGGTCGCCAGGACGCCGAGCCGGCTCTCGCTGAGCAGGGTGCGCGGATCGAACTGTGTGCTCGTCATAACCCCGTCCAAGTCGGCGGGACGGAACGGTATTCCGGAACCGATGGATATGAGGGCCACCGGCAGAGATCCGCTCGGGCGGACGCGGTGCAGCAAGTGCTGTCGAGCCGGGCATGCACGCCCCCGCGTGCGGGAAATTCACTGGCGCGCGGCGTCGGCACCGGCTGCAATAGGCCCGTGCTCGACGACGTACAGGTGGCCTCGTTCATCGACAACGGATATGTCCACGTGCCCGACGCGTTTCCGCGCGCACTCGCCGAGGAGTGCCGCACGATCATCTGGCGGGACCTGAATGCCTCCCCCGACGATCCCGGCAGCTGGCCCACCCCCGCGGCCTTCCGGCCGGATTACGCGAGCGCGCCCTTCGTCTCCGCCGCGGCCACACCGCGGCTGCGGTCGGCCTACGATGCGCTCGTCGGTCCCGGTCGCTGGGCGCCACGCCGTAGTCTCGGCGGGTTCGTGATCCGCTTTCCGGGTCAGGAGACGGCCGTCCTCGACGGCTGGCATGTCGACGCGAGTTTCCCCGGCCCCGATTCCTCGCCCACCGATTATCTGAGCTGGCGGATCAATATCAATTCGAGGAATCGAGCGCTACTGATGCTGTTCCTGTTCTCCGATACCGGCGAGCAGGAGGCGCCCACCCGGCTGCGGGTGGGGTCGCACAAAGAGGTGGCCCGGATACTCGAACCGGAAGGCGACACCGGCCTCGACGCCCGCGAGCTCGCCGCCCGGGCCGACCCGGCAACCGCCGACCTCCCGACCGCCCACGCCACCGGCCGCGCCGGCGACGTCTACCTCTGCCACCCGTTCCTGGTCCACGCGGGCCGGCCGAACCGTGGGTCCCACCCCCGCTTCCTGGCCCAGCCCAACCTCGAGCCGGCCCAGCCGTTGCGTATCACCGGGCCCGGACCGTTCTCGGCGGTCGAGACGGCGATCCGGGCCGCGATAGGGTGACCGAGTCCGGATCGATGCGGCGAATAAGGGCCTGACCAGGCATACGATGGTGCCATGTCGCTGCCGCCCACCGAACGGCCCGAACTTCCCGAGTACATGACATGGGAGGAACTCGAGCAGCTACCCGAAGAGATCTCCGAACAGATCGAGCTGTGGGACGGGCGCGTGGTATGGCTACGCCGGGGGCCCAGCGAGCATCAGCGTTTCACCGTGCGCACGCGGAACGCGATAGAACGGTGCGCCCGCAAGAGCATGTCCGAACAACCCGAAGTGTGCTGGCAAGTGGACGTGGAAACTAATGTCTTCCTCGACACCACCGGAAAGTCCAACTTCTTGACTCCGGACTTCCTTACCTTCCGCTGTCTTCCTTCTCCATTTCAGGATGTCCGGGCTGTCGACACGCTGTTGGTCGGCGAGGTTCTGTCACCAACCAACACCCAAACCGATATCGAGGCCAAGAAAGCCCGTTACGCCGACGCTGGAATCCCTTGGTATTGGGAAGTCACATTGGCGCAGGCAAAAAGCGCGATTGCGACTGTACGGGCATACGCCCTGGAAACCGAGCACGGGCGGCTGCCCCACGGCGTCCGTCCCCTGCGGTCGGCAAACTACCTGGTCGCCGGCGAATGGACACCCGAGGACGAGGACGGCGTCCAGATCGACTTCCCTTTCCCGATCCATATTCCGTGGACGGAACTGGAGTACTGAGTCCATCGGGCCGTGCGGTGATCCCCCTCTTGCAGATTGCCGCACGGCTCGGTGGCATGCTTCCGCACCCCACCCGAGCGCACGGGTGAGCGCGGTGCGGTCCGATCAGTATTTCGTCGCCGCGATATAGCGCGCGAGATGATCGGAGCTGGAACCGAATTCGTATTCGATTGCGGTGAGGCGCTTGAAATAGTGACCGATGGCCAATTCCTCGGTCATGCCCATCGCACCGTGTAGCTGGACCGAATTCTGGCCGATGAAACGGGTCGCCCGGCCGATCGTCACCTTGGCGGCCGAAACCGCTCGGGCCCGCTCGGCGGGTTCGGCTTCCACGGCGTAGGCGGCCAGATAGGCGGCGGCGATACTCTGCTCGAGTTCGATCAGCATATCGACCATCCGATGCTGTAGTGCCTGAAAACTGCTGATCGGAACCCCGAACTGCTGCCGCTGCCTGGTGTATTCGACGGTATCGTCGAGGACCTTGCGCATCAGGCCCACGGCTTCCGAGGCAACCGCCGCGATCGCCTCATCGATGGTGGCGTCGATGGCGGGCCAGGCCCGGCCCTCCTCGCCCAGTAGCGCGCTCGCGGGCACCCGGAAGTTCTCGACGGTGAGGTCGGCGGCGACGCGGTCGTCGATGGTGCGGTACTGGTGCACCTCGAGGCCGGTCGGCGGCGAAGCGGGATCGAATTCCACCAGGAACAGCGAGATCCCGTCCTGGGCGCGACGCTCTCCGGAGGTGCGTGCGGAGATGATCAGATGCGTCGCGACGGGCAGACCGGTCACCACGATCTTGGCGCCGTCGATCACCCAGTCGTCGCCGTCGCGGCGGGCGGTCGTCGAAACATCGTGGCGCACTTCGCCGGACTGCGGTTCGAGCGCGGCGAAGGCCGACCGGACGGCACCGCTCGCGATGCCCCGCAGCAGCTCACCGGCCTGCTCGCCACCCGAGCGGCGCAGCAGACCACCGCCGACCACCACGGTATCGACATAGGGTTCGACGACCAGGGCGCGGCCCAGCTCCTCGGCGATGATCATGCCTTCGATCGGGCCGCCGCCCGAACCCCCTGATTCCTCCGGCAGGGTCAGGCCCAGGACATCCAGTTCGGCCAGCCCGCGCCAGATCTCGGGCTGCCAGCCGGGACCGGATTTGACCGCGGTACGGCTTTTCACCAGGTCGTATCGGGCGGCGAGAAAACCGGAGACCGCGTCGCGCAGCATCTGCTGTTCGTCGGTGAAGGTGAAGTCCATCAGAGCCCCAATGCTGCCTTGGCGAGGATATTTCGCTGGATTTCGTTACTGCCCGCATAGATCGAACCGGCGCGATCGTTGAAATAGCGCAGCGGCGCGACGGCCTGCCAGTCGGCGCCGCTGAGGTAGCCGTCGGCGGGCGGGATGTATTCGGCGATCGGGCCGCCGGGCGCGGTGGCGTGTGGCTGGTAGACCCGGCCGCGGGGTCCGGCGGCGGTGAGCGCGAGTTCGGTGAGCTGCTGGCTGAGCTCGGTGGACAGGATTTTCAGCATGGACGAAGAGGTGCCCAGATCCTTGCCCTGGGCCATGGCGGCCAGGGTGCGGAACTCCAGTACCTCCAGTACCTCGGTGCGGATCCGCGCGTCCGCCAGCTGCGCCGCGAAACGCGGGTCCTCGCTGAGCGGGTTTCCGTCGCGTCCGGGCTGCCCGGCTGCGGCGGTGGCGATGTGCTGGGCCATGGCCTGTAGCGCCGGGGCCATGGCCCCGCCGCCGCGCTCGTGCACGAGCAGATATTTGGCGACGGTCCAGCCGTCGTCGATCTGCCCGAGCACATTGCTCTTGGGCACCCGCACATTGTCGAAGAAGATCTGATTCTGGACCTGCTCACCCGAGCTCATCACCAGCGGCCGGATCTCGATACCGGGCGCGGTCATATCCATCAGCAAGAAGGTGATTCCCTGCTGTTTCTTGCCCGCGCGGGAGGTGCGGACCAGCGCGAAGATCCAGTTCGCCTCGGTGGCGTGGGTGGTCCAGATCTTGCTACCGGAGCAGATGAGATCGTCGCCGTCGGAGACCGCGGACATGGTCAGCGCGGCGAGGTCGGACCCGGCTTCGGGCTCGGAGTAACCCTGGCAGAAGAAGACCTCACCGGTGAGGATGCGGGGCAGGAAGTAGTTCTTCTGCTCGTCGGTGCCGAACGCGATCAGGGCCGGGGCGACCATCCGGATACCCATCGGCGACAGCGCGGGGGCGCCGGCCAGGGTCAGTTCCCGGCTGAAGATGTAATGCTGGGTGAGCGACCAGTCGCGGCCGCCGTACTCGACCGGCCAGTGCGGCGCCGCCCAACCCCGCTCGTGCAGGATGCGCTGCCATTCCAGGCTCGCCTCGTGATCGGAGTAGACACTGGTCATCAGCCGGCCCGCGGTACTCAACTCGGGCGTCAGCTTCTCGGCCAGGAACGCTCGTACCTCGTCTCGGAAGGCCCGCTCGGCCTCCGACCAGTCGTAATCCATACACGCTCCCGAAGGCTTCATGCGTCGTCGCAGCAGGTCCGGCGACTACCGGTGCCAATGCGAATGTAGCCAGGTCACCGGCACCGCGTCAAACTGAAGGCATATGCCATCACAGCTTCGGGAAATCCTTCGGACTACTCCCGGCAATCCTCGAAAATCGCCTTCGCATACCCCACTGATTGATAGACATAGTCATAGGCCCAGCGCGGCACGGACAGCCGCGGACGGGTGTCCACGAACAGCAGCTGCCCGTCCCAGCACTTCCCCAGAACGAACCTGGCCCGGGATATGTGCGGGGTGAAGGTGACCACGATGACCCGTTCCCAACCGTGCCTCCGCGCCTGATCGGCGAGATAGCGTCCCTCCCCCCGCGTCGTACGTGGCGAGGGATCGAAGCAGACCACCTCGAAGCTGTACCCGCCGTGACAGACCCGGTTCACCAGCGCACTGTCCTCGTAGGGGTTGGAGATCAGCACCCTCGGCGCGTATCCCGCGCGGGCCAGCCCGAGCCCGAGCTCTTCCCGTCCGTCGTGGGCACCGCCGAGCACCAGGATCGCATCGGCGGGCGCGGGCTCCTCACGCTGCGGGCTCACATAGACCGGCCACAGTCCGAAGACCAGCACGACGACAGAGACCACCCCCGCGGCGAGGACGAGTCGGCGGCGCACTGCCGCGATCCTAACGGGCACGGTCCATCCACAGAGATCCACAGGACGCGTATTCCCGGACGAAAGCGCGGCACGCGGACCGGACACGGCCGGACCGGACACGGCCGGAGCGAATGCGGAGGTACGGGAGCGCACGGCCGAAGCGAATGCGGAGGTACGCAGGGAGCGCACGGCCGAAGCGAATGCGGAGGTACGCAGGGAGCGCACGGCCGAAGCGAATGCGGAGGTACGCCCTGGTCAGCACTGTTCGGCGAACCGCGTCGCCCGGTGTACATCTGCTGTTGCCCGGTACCTCGCCTCGGTTTTCTGGTGTGTGCACCGGCGGGGATTACCAATCGATCATGCGATGCACAGTCTTCGGAACCGGGTACCTGGGGGCCACGCACGCAGCGTGTATGGCCGAGCTCGGACACGATGTGATCGGGGTCGATATCGATCCGGGCAAAGTCGCGAAACTCTCCGACGGTGTCACTCCTTTCTACGAACCCGGCCTCGAAACGGTGCTGCGCCGCAACCTCGACTCGGGCCGGCTCAGGTTCACCACCTCTTATGCCGAGGCGGCCGAGCATGCCGACGTCCATTTCCTCGGGGTCGGCACTCCGCAGAAGAAGGGCGAGTACGCCGCCGACCTGAAATATGTGCACGCGGTCGTGGATACGCTCGCACCACTCATCACCCGCCCGTCGGTGATCATCGGCAAGTCCACGGTCCCGGTGGGGACCGCCGGCGAACTCGGTCGCCGCGCTCGCGCCCTCGCCGCGGTGGACGTGGAGGTCGCGTGGAATCCCGAATTCCTCCGTGAGGGGTTCGCGGTCAACGACACCCTGCGGCCGGACCGGCTGGTGCTCGGCGTGGACGAGCAGCGGGCGCGGTCGGCCTGGGTGCGCGAGGTGGTCGAGGAGCTGTACGCGGAGCTACTGGCCGCCGAGGTCCCTTTTCTGCTCACCGATCTGGCTACCGCGGAACTGGTCAAGGTGTCCGCCAACGCGTTCCTGGCGACCAAGATCTCCTTCATCAACGCGGTCTCCGAGGTGTGCGAAGCCACCGGTGCCGATGTCACGGTGCTGGCCGACGCTCTCGGTTACGACGCCCGTATCGGCCGCCGCTTCCTCAACGCCGGGGTCGGCTTCGGCGGCGGCTGCCTGCCCAAGGACATTCGCGCCTTCATGGCCCGGGCCGGGGAACTCGGCGCCGACCACGCGCTGGCCTTCCTGCGCGAGGTCGACAACATCAATATGCGCCGCCGCACCAAGATGGTGGATATGGCGGCCCGTGCCTGCGGCGGGTCGCTGCTCGGCGCGAACGTGGCGGTGCTCGGCGCGGCGTTCAAACCCGAATCCGACGATGTGCGCGACTCGCCCGCGCTGAACGTGGCCGGCATGATCCAGCTGCACGGTGCGGTCGTCACCGTCTACGACCCGAAGGCTTTGGAGAACTCCCGTCGTGTCTTTCCCACACTGAATTACGCCACCTCGGTGGTGGAAGCCTGCGAACGCGCCGATGTGGTGCTGGTACTCACCGAATGGAACGAATTCGTGCAGTTGCGCCCGCAGGATCTGGACGCCGTGGTGCGGGGACACTCGATCATCGACGGTCGCAACTGTCTCGATCGGGCCGCCTGGCGCTCGGCCGGATGGGTGTACGCGGGGCTGGGCACCCCGTAGCATCGTGGGGCCGGTCGGCGCACGCCGGTGGCTGCTGCCTCCCGCGGCGACGGGACCGGGCGGTAGTGTCGGAAGAGTGGTTCGGGGGATGAGCCGTCACCATCGACCGGGCGACGCTCGCAGATCGTGAAGCGGGAAGTACGGATGGGCTGCCGATGAGTTCAGCACTGGGAGTGTCGGTGGGAACCGGCGCGATCCGCTTGGCGCGCCCACCTGCGGGCGCCGCGACGTCCGACCCACAGTCGTTCGAGCTGCGGACCTTCGTCGTTCCGAGCGAGACCCCGAGCGCCGAGCGGGCCGCGCTCTCGGTGGCCGCCGCGTTGAACTCCGACCCCGGGATAGCCCGAACCGTCCTGGCCTGCCGCGACGAGCTGCAGGCCGAGGCCGTGCACGTGGCGATGGCCGAACACGGGCTCGACGACTACGACATCGTGCCCGATATCGAGGCCACGCTCGAATTCGCCACCGCCTCCGGCGCGCTGGCCGGGATCAGCACGCTCGGCGTCTACGACCTGGGCGCTTCCGGTCTGTCGGTCACTGTGGTGGAGGTCGTCGGCGGGCAGGTCGTGCTCACCGAACGCACCGGCGATATCAGCGGCGAATATTTCGATTCGCTGATCCGGGAGCAGCAGATCAATTCCGGCCGGATCGCCCATCCACCCGACCCGGACGGTCTGGCGCGACTGGATACGCTGTGCCGCGCGGCGAAGGAAAAGCTTTCGGGGACCTCCGCGGTGGCGCTGCCCAGTGATTACGGACCGGTGCTGCTCACCCAGGAGAATTTCACCGCCCTCATCGCGCGGGCCGTCGAGACCTCGGTCCACTCCACCCGCGAGATCATCGGCCGTGCGGGCCGTCCGGTGCAGGCTGTGCTCGCGGTGGGCGGCGGCGTCCGGATCCCGCTCGTCAGCCGCACGCTCCGGGAAATACTGGAGATGCCGGTGCTGGTGCCGCCGGAGCCGGAGGCCGCGACGGCGCGGGGTGCCGCCCTGCTGGCGCAGCGGGCGCCGGAGTCACGGCCGGCCGCTGTCCCGCCGCGCCCGGGCAGTTCGGTGCCGCCGCTTGTGGCCGCCGCGGCGCAGGCCACCGATACTCCGGCAGCCGCGCCCGCACCACAGGTCGGCATTTTCGGGGCCGAACTGGACAGCCCCCCGGCGGCACCGGACGACGCGGCCACGAAAGCGACCGTTGTCGCTCCGGTCGTTTCGCGACCGAAGATGCCCATGCCACAACCCGGAATCTTCGGCCCGCCCGCCGGTACCGCGGTGGACCTGCCCGCCGACTCCGTTGCGCGCACCGGTCCCGCCACCGAGCGCCCCGGCCCCGAGAAGTACCCGAGCGGCACCGCCGCGGTGCCGCAGACCGTGGGGGCGCGCCCGGTGCTGTCCACAGCTCCGCAACTGACACCCGAGGAGGATCCGCCCACCGTCGCGCTGCGGATTCCGCAGAAGCTACTGCCCCGGCGGTCGTTCCGCGAGCCCCCGCAGCGCCGGCGCCGTGAGCTCGGCGGCGCCGCGGTGGCAGTGAGCGCACTGGTGGTGGTGGCCGCGATCGGTATCGGCCTCGGCTACGGCCAGCACATGTTCCGTCAAGAATCGACCACCGTCGAAGGTACGACCACACCGCCGGCGAGCTCGGCGACCTCACCCACGGCTCGGCCCGGAATGGCGGGAGCATCACTGACCACCGCACCGGAACACGAATCGCTGGCCGAGCCGCCTCCGGTGGCCGCGCCGCGGGAGACCGAGACGCCCACGACCACTACCGGCCCGAACACCTTCCAGGTTCCGGGTCTGCCGCCGATCGTGCTCCCGACCATTCCACCGCTGTTTCCGCCACCGCCGACTCGCTGACCAGGCGGAACCGGCGTACCCTCCGGCCGCGCCGGCAGCTCAGCCCGGACCGGGACGGCCCGGCCGCCGACGGATCTCGCGTTGCTCACCGCTGTTCGGCCACTGGTTGTCCGGACGCGGCGGTCCGGCCGGCCGGTCCCCCGGCTCCGGCCGGCCGGGATACCGCTGCGCGGACCGCGCCGGTCCGTACTGCCCGCCCCGCGCGACCGGTGTCTCACCGGTCCACGGGCCGGGATGCTGATCATCGGAGCTGCGCGGTACCCGTGGCTGTTCCCCGGTCGTCGGCCACGGCTGATAACCACGGCCGGCGCGGTTGCGCGGCGCGGCGCCTTCGGAACCGCCCGGGCGAGCGACTCTACGGTGCGTGCCGGTATCCGAGTGCCGGGCCGCCGCGGTCCGCCGGGCCGGGGTGGCCGGACCGCCGGCGGGCTTGTTGCCGAAGGGCCGGGCCAGCATGACCGCGATGCCGGTCGTCAGGGGCACCGACAGCGCCAGGCAGATTCCGCCCACCGCCGACCGCGTGATCTCGATGGCCACCGCATCGCCCACCAGCACATCCCGGATCGGCCGGCCCGCCACGCTGAACAGCAGCAGCAGCGGCAGCGCCCCACCGGCATAGGCCAGCACCAGGGTGTACACGGTGCTGGCGATATGGTCGCGGCCCACCCGCATGGCCGCGGCGAACACTTCGCGCCGAGTCGCCTTCTTGTCCAGTTCCGCGAGTTCGAATGCCGCGGACGCCTGGGTGATGGTCACATCGTTGAGCACGCCGAGCGAACCGATGATGAATCCGGCCAGCAGCAGGCCGGTGATGCTGACGTGCTCGATATAGGTTGCGACATTGGTGTTCTGCTCTTCGGACAAACCGGTCAGCGTCGTCGCCTCGATGGTCAGCCAGGACAGCACCGCCGCCACCACCATGGAGGTGAGGGTGCCCAGCAGCGCGGAACTGGTGCGCAGGTTCACCCCGTGCGCCAGGTACAGGACCGCATACAGGATCAGCGAACCGGCCACCAGCGCCACCGGTATCGCGGGCTTCCCGTCGAGCATCGCGGGGAGTAGGAAGAACACCAGCACCGCGAACGCGAAAACCAGGCCGAGCAGCGCCCGGACCCCGCGCCAGCGGGCGACCACCACGATCACCACGACAAAGGCCAGCACGATCAGGCTCAGCGGCATACCCCGCGCGTAATCGTCGAACGAGTACAGCGGTGTCCCGTCCGGCCCGGCCTGCCGCACGATCCGCAGGTCGTCACCGGCGGCCAGATCGGGTTGCCCGGGGCCCGGCGCGATTTCGAGCAGCGTGTGTTCACCCTCGTGCGGGCCGGATTCGATGGCGATCAGACTCCGCTGGCAATCGTAGACCTGCATGGTGGGCGGCTGGGGTTCACCGTCGAAGACGCGGCCGATGGACGGACTACCGCAGGCGCCGATATCCTGCCGGATCACCTTTCCGGCTTCGGTGACCACCGCGGTTCCGTCGGCGTTCTGCATGGGCAGCGGAATCTCGACCTGCTGGCGGTCGGGCCACAAGGCGATCGTGGCAACGACGACAACGATTCCGATGGCGACCAGCAAACCGACCACGACGCGAGCGGCGGTCGCGCCGATGGCGATCGGCCGGGAGTGGTCGTGGTGGTGATGGTGGTCGCTCACCCCGGTGAGCCTAGAGGATGCGTAACCGGCCCATGTGACCGGCAGATGCGGCTTACGCTGCGTTTTCGCTGTATTTCCGAGGAACTCGGGAAGGGGCGGCGGAGAGCAGGGGGATGTCTCCGCCGCCCGCGGGCAGGCGGCCCAGGGGGGTAGGCGGCCTAACCCGAGGACCAGGTTGCCCAGGGGGGGTAGACAACCTGGCCGGGCACTTTGAAGTGCCGAGGACCACTGTACACACAGAATCCTCTTTTGTGCCAGCAAGTTCGGAAAATTGGGTTTAATCCGGATGGAGAGTCGGTTTTAACCCGGAGTTACCCGCCCGGCTACTGTCGATAGCTCGCGAGGAAATTGCCGAAACGCTCTATGGCAACGGCCAGATCGCGAGCCCAGGGCAGGGTCACGATCCGCAGATGATCATGGTGCGGCCAATTGAAACCGGTGCCCTGCACCATCAGGATCTTCTCCTGCAGCAACAGATCCTGGACCAGCTTCTCGTCGTCGTGGATCTCGTGTACTTCGGGGTCCAGCCTAGGGAACGCATACAGCGCGCCTTTGGGTTTCACGCACGACACGCCGGGAATCGCATTCAAGCGCTCCCAGGCCACATCACGTTGTTCCAGCAACCGCCCGCCCGGCAGGATCAGATCCTCGATGCTCTGATATCCTCCGAGCGCGACCTGAATGGCGTGCTGGGCGGGCACATTCGGGCACAGCCGCGACGACGCGAGCAGATCCACCCCCTCCAGGAACCCGGCGGCGTGCTCCTTCGGCCCCGTGATGGCCAGCCAGCCGGACCGGTAACCGGCAACCCGGTACGCCTTGGACAGGCCGTTGAAGGTGAGGCACAGCAGATCGGGCGCCAGCGTCGCGAGCGAGATGTGCTTGGCGTCGTCGTAGAGAATCTTGTCGTAGATCTCGTCCGCCAGCAGCAGCAGCCGGTGCTTGCGCGCCAGGTCGACAAGTTGCTGCAGCACCTCCGCCGAGTACACCGCACCGGTCGGATTGTTGGGGTTGATCACCAGCAGCGCCTTGGTGCGTTCGGTGATCTTCGATTCGATATCGGCGATATCGGGCTGCCAGCCGCTGGCCTCGTCGCACAGGTAGTGCACCGGGGTGCCGCCGGCCAGGCTGGTCATCGCCGTCCAGAGCGGATAGTCGGGTGCCGGGATCAGCACCTCGTCCCCGTTGTCCAGCAGCGCCTGCATGGTGATGGTGATGAGCTCGGAGACCCCGTTGCCGAGGTAGACATCGTCGACATCGAGTTCCGGGAAGCCGGGGACCAGCTCGTAGCGGGTCACGATCGCCCGGCGAGCGGGCAGTATGCCCTTGGACTCGGAGTAGCCCTGCGCGGTCGGCAGGGCGGCGATCATATCCCGCATGATCACATCGGGGGCCTCGAAGCCGAACGGCGCGGGGTTGCCGATATTGAGCTTCAGGATCCGGTGGCCCTCCGATTCCAGCCGTGCCGCGTGTGCGTGTACCGGTCCACGGATCTCGTAGACGACATTCTGCAGCTTCTTGGACTGCTCCAGAATTCGGGGCGCGGGGTGCGAATGGCCAGTACTCACCCGATCCATGGTGCCACCCGGGGCAAGCGGATATCCGGCCCGCCCCGGCCCGGTGCTGGACCGTTACCGCCGCCCCGACCATCTGCGCCGGACCGCCGACCTGCACCGGGCCGGGAAACCGGTCGATATCGCGCCGCTCCCGAGCCCGTTCGGTCACATTCCGCGCGCCGACACGAGAGAGCCGGCTACCCGATGCCCGGGGGCAGGCTGCGGGACGCGGTCGCTGCGCAGAATTCCTCGATCCGCTCGTCGAGCGCCCGCGCCTCGGCGACCCCGCGAAAAGCCGGAGCGCAGATCCGCCGCCGCAGGCCCGTGAGGCGTTCCTCCAACTGGGCGATCCGCTTGTCCTCGTCGAGCGCCAGGACCGGCAGCAGTGCCGCCGCGGCGCCTTCGAGGCTGCCGTTGATCAGATGAGCGGCGGCCGAATCGACGCGGGCCAGGGATTCCGCGCCGTAGGAACGCTGCCGGGCCGGGCCGGTCCGGTAGAGCTCGATCGTGCGTTCGGTAGCCGCCAGCGCGGGTTCGGCCAGGCCGAGATGGATATAGGTCGCACCCGCGTAATAGCCGGCCTTGGCGTCGGAGAAACCGAACACCCCGCCCACCTCGTCGTGCAGGCTGTCGGTCCCGGCTCCGGAGCTCGCGTCGGCGGCGGCGCGGATACACCGTTCGGTATCGGCGGCGCTCCCGATCTTCGACCAGATCCGCGCCTCGATATTGTGCAGGCGCACCGCGGCGGTGGCCGAATCCGCGTACTGCTGGCCGTGCTGTGCCAGCTGTAGCGCCCGGTGCGGCCGTTCGGACCAGTATTCGATCAGCGCGTGCATCCCGCGCGCCCAGGCCCGTAACCCGTTGTGGCCGCATAGTTCCGCGTACGCCCAGGCGGCCCGGACCTGTTCCCCGGCGGCATCGAGATAGCCGAGATCGGTACTCGCGTTGGCGAGCAGCCCGGACAGCGAGCCCGCCAGCAGATATAGGTGGCCGGTATCCGAGGGCCGCTGATGGCCCTCCAGCAGCCGGTACACCCGGCGCCGCACCCGCAGCATCTCGACCATCATCGGCATCGGCGGGGTGTGCACGTAGTCGTTGGCGATCCGCGTGACATCGGCGTCGAGCTGGTCCAGCGTGCTCGGACCGATATTCGTACTCTCGGCCCGGCCCGCGTGTTCGCTCGCCTCGTGCGCTGCCGCCATGATCAGATCCCTCTCCGAAATCGCCGCCAGCCCTTCCCCGCGGGCCGCACCGGTATCGATGAGGGCCAGGAGTTCGGCGTCATTGGAATATCCGCTGGGCGTGGCGTACCGGCCGGCGTCCAGAAGCGGACCGGGAACAGGTTCGGAAACGGTCAACGCCGCGAACCGGGTCCGTTCGACATCGTCGGATCGGGCGAGACAGGTATCCAGGGCAGCCTGATTGACCGGACGCGGATGCACCCGGTCGCCCCCGGCCTCCCATTTGGACACCAGTCGTTCGTGCACACCCAGATGTGCCGCGAACTCCCGGATACTCATCCGCTTGGCCTCGCGAAGCGCCCGGGCCTCCTTTCCAGACCACTGGCCGACCACGTTGTCACCCTTTCCGAACGATTTCCTTGTCCAGGGTACGAGCCGAATGTGACTGCAACCACAAGGAAATTCGCCTTCACCGGCAATGGCAGCGCAAGGGCAGTGGAACGGGAGCGTGTAGGCGGTTCCGACGCGCCGGTGCGGACGCGATCCTGGAAAGACAGGTCGGCGAGACCGGCACAGGCCGTGCTCGGCACGCCAGGGAGGCTCGGCAGCAGGAGGCAAGGGGTTCACCGTGAACGTGGAAAAGCTCAGAACGGTCGACGACTGGGCCGCGTACTATCGCCACGAATTCGGGTTACCGGCCACCGAACGCGGCGGTTTCGTCATGCTGCCGATCACCAGCCGGGCCTGCGTCGTCCACCTACCGACCAAACGCGCGAAAGCCGTACGCGACCTACTGGATTCACGGGAGATCCGAGTTCCCATGCTCGCCCGTCAGATTCGCTGGAGCTTCGTGGCCTACCCGGATCGCCGGCCGGATCCGGAAGTGGTCGAGATGCTGCAGCGTATCGATATCGATATCCCGGGGGTGGGGAGCGCCGTCATGCTGCCCACCGGTCTGGGCCGCTGGAACCGCGAGGGATGCAACTGGGTCGTGCCGCCGGAACGCGATGGCCTGCTGCCCCCGCTGTCCACGGTGATCAACGCCGCGTTGCTGGCAGGTGGCGCGGAATGACCGGGGATGGGGCTACGTCCGGCGGCCGGGCCCGCCGGACGTAGCCCGCCCGGACGCCACGGTGCGTCCGTTCGATATGCCACCCGGGCGGTCCGCGGTGTCGGGCGTCTCGGATCGGACCGGCCCGTGGGCGAACCGATCGGGAACCGTCGGTGGGCTACGGGGCACCGAAACCACCGCGCGGCATGTCCTCGATTCCGTTGCCTACTC
Organism: Nocardia sp. NPDC050799; assembly: GCF_040654015.1. Classification (NCBI taxonomy): domain Bacteria; kingdom Bacillati; phylum Actinomycetota; class Actinomycetes; order Mycobacteriales; family Nocardiaceae; genus Nocardia; species Nocardia sp. NPDC050799. Next base: position 17,502 of record NZ_JBFAHF010000052.1, on the reverse strand, counting down.
GACCATTTCGGCGCGGTAGCCGCGGGCGCCGGGTAGCTACCCCGCGGCGCGGCTGCCGAGCCCGAATAGAGGGCCCGCGTGCCCCTACCGGATGGACAGAATTCGTGACGCCTCGGTCAGCAGCAATGGCGCGAAACGTCGATGCCCCGGGGAGACGGCGGCCCAGACCCGCTCGCCCATCCGGCGTTCGTAGTGGACGAAGGTGGCCACCGAAGCGGTACCGTCGGTGAGCTCGACCACCAGACGCCCGCTGATCAGCCAGGATCGAGCTCCCAAGGTGATCCAGGTGGCGCCGCGTTCGACGATCGGCCAGCCGGCCACCTGTCCGGCAGCCGATCGGCGCCGCAATCGCAGGCCCAGCACGACCCGCCAGACGAACTGCCCCCGCGCACCGGCCACTTCGCCGAGCGCGGTGCGCGCCCACTCCTCCGGCGTCGCGGCCACGCCGGGCGACGTGTCGATCGTGAACTGGTCGGCGTAGTCGTAGAACGCCACACCACTGTGCGCCCGGATCGATGCGCCGATCTCGGACTGTCGCCGAGCGACCGGCTCGGCGGGCCCGCTGTCCGGGCGAAGCTCGGAATTCTCGGTCATCTTCGATACCCACTTCCTGTTATACGCTGGCGTATATAAGACGCTAGCGCGAATATACGGTGGCGTATAGATCTCGGTTCATGAGAGGAGACACATGGGCGCGGTACGGACGACGAGCGCGGGCTGGATCGACGAAGGGCTACGTGCCCTGGCCCGCGGCGGTCCCGACGCCGTCCGCGTCGAAGCGCTCGCGAAATCGCTCGGCGTGACAAAGGGCGGTTTCTACGGGTACTTCGCCGACCGCAACGCACTGCTCGAGGCCATGCTGGACACCTGGGAGCGGCGCAGCGTCGACGACGTCCTGGACAGTGTCACGCGCGAAGGCGGCGACGCCCGAACCAAGATCCAGCGGGCCGGGGCGCTCACCCTCTCCCCCGAACTGCTGCCCATCGACCTCGCCGTACGCGACTGGGCCCGGCGCGACGACGAGGTCGCGGCGCGCCTGCGCCGAGTGGACAACCAGCGCATGGCGTTACTGCGCGAAATGATCGGCACCTACTTCACCGATCCCGTGGAAGTGGAGGCCCGCAGCCTGCTCGCCTTCTGCGCGCGGATCGGCATGCACTTCCTGGCCGCCGACCCGCTCGACGGCACCGACCGCGCGGCGGTGCAGGCCCGGACCACCGATCTCGTGCTCGGCCCGCGTGCCACCGAGGACCAGTAGCGGCATCCGCTCAGCGATCGGCCACCCGATCCGCGCCCGCCGGCCACAATGCCGTGGCGACGACGTGCCGCACGACTCCGAACGCTGCGGCGACCGGCACCGTATCCGCGTCCGGGTAATCGTCGTGCCGGCCGTTGGCGAGCACGAACCCTTCACTCAACCCTCGGCTCCCGGGTGCACCGGGATCACCCGCACCGTCGAGCAGCACCACCATCGCGCGCTCGGTATTCGTGACGAAGGCCGGCGACCGGCCGCGCGAGCTGGCCGGCCACGTCTCGAGCCCCCACGGGTGACCCTCGCCCGGAGTATCTCGGGCACCGACCCGGACGACACGGCGGTGTCACCGAAAGTCCACTCGATCACCGCCACGCCGGGTTCACGAACGGGTCCGGCGCGCGATCACCGGCTCGGCGCCGGGAAATTCAGGTACGCCCGCGACGGCGTCGGTCCGCGCTGCCCCTGGTACTTCGATCCGGCGCCCGCGCTGCCGTACGGATTCTCGGCCGGACTGGTCAACCGGAACAGGCACAGCTGCCCGATCTTCATACCCGGCCACAAGGTGATCGGCAGATTCGCCACATTCGACAGTTCCAGGGTGATGTGCCCGCTGAATCCGGGGTCGATGAACCCGGCGGTCGAATGCGTGAGCAGGCCCAGTCGCCCCAGACTCGACTTGCCCTCCAGGCGCCCGGCCAGGTCGTCGGGCAGGGTGCACACCTCCAGGGTGGACCCGAGCACGAACTCCCCCGGATGCAGTACGAACGGCTCGCCCTCGGCAGGCTCAACCAGGCTCGTCAGCTCGTCCTGGCGCTGGGCCGGGTCGATATGGGTGTAGCGAGTGTTGTTGAAAACCCGGAACATCCGGTCCAGCCGCACATCGATACTGGACGGCTGAACCAGGTCGTCCTCGAACGGTTCGAGCCCGAGCCGTCCGGCGGCAAACTCCGCCCGGATGTCACGATCGGAAAGCAGCACGCCACGAGCGTAGCGACCGCCCCGCGGGGCGGAGCCCCCGGTCCGCGCGCGGACCGATTCCTGTCACCGCCCCCAGGCATACTCCACCCGATGGGCGAGGCCCATCCGCGCCCATCGCACGGCCGCAGCCGACCAGGAGGTACACCCATGTCCGAGACGAGCGCCCACACCCATCACGGCATCGACTACATCGAACTCGCCGTCACCGACCTCGACGCCGCCAAAGCCTTCTACCGGTCGGCGTTCGGCTGGGAGTTCAACGACTACGGGCCCGCCTACGCCGGTATCCGCCGCTTCGACGGCTCCGAGGGTGAAGCGGGCGGACTGGCCACCACCGACGAGGTCCGCACCGGCGGCGGCCCCCTGGTCCTGCTGTACTCCGGCGACCTCGACACCACCCTCCGGGCCGTCGGAGCGGCCGGCGGCACGGTCACCGAAGGCCCCTTCGACTTCCCGGGCGGCCGCCGCTTCCATTTCACCGACCCGAGCGGCAACCAGCTCGGAGTCTGGTCCGAACGCTGACCCCGGGTGCGGACGGCCGGAGCACGAGCCGAAAAATTTAGAGCTCCGGCCCGCCCTCTGCTAAGCTGCCCATCGCGCCTGTGGGCGCACGCCGGTGTAGTTCAATGGCAGAATCTCTGCTTCCCAAGCAGATGGCGCGGGTTCGATTCCCGTCACCGGCTCCACCATCACTTCGATGATCATCTTTCGTCCAAATTCCCTTTGCGCCACCTGCCCCGAGTTCGTTGCGTGCCACTTCGTGAAGATGGCGGAGGCACGGACCCGGCAATGGCTGCGAGGCACCGGTGGGTGTCATCTCCAGGGGCCCGCCGCATGATCTCCTCGACAGCCGCGGCCGGCCGAGGCCACCGACGTCAGCCGGATACGGGCCCGTCGGCCTGGAGCCGTCGCCACTTGACCATCGACTGTTCGATCTCCGCACGCAGGAACTCGAAGAACCGGCGGGTCTCGTCCAGTCGCTGCCCGGCCGGGGAGGCGGGACCCAGGAGTGCGGCGCCCTCGGCGGCGCCGACCTGCACCTGGCGCAGGACCGGGTCGGACTGGCTGATGTAGTGACTCCAGGTGTGCTCGTGGATCCGGCAGAAGTCCCGCCGGCTGCCGGGTTCGCGGCCGCGTTCGACCAGCCGCACCTGCACCAGGTATTTGACCGCCCCCGAGATGGCCGGTGCGCCGACGCCCAGCCGCTCGGCGAGTTCGGCGGCCGACAGCTTGCCGGAGTCGGTGACCAGCAGTGCGGCGAATACGCGCGCGGCCATCCGCGGCATACCGGATTCGACCATGATCTGCGCGAACCGTTCCTGGAAGCCGGCGATAGCGATCTCGTCCGCTCGCGTCACTGAAGCAGTCTCCTCGTCGTGGCTTCCGCAGCCATATCGTCATACATTTCACGAAATTCGTGAAGTATCAGTAGTATAGGCGACCGTGAAAGACAGCGGACTCGCCGGAGTGCAGAAAACCGCCCGCCCCGTCCTCGCGGCCAAAGCACTGGACAACCGGCTGCCGGACCCGATCCTCGGTGACAAGTACGCCGAGCAGGTGATGCGCCGCCTCGACCCCGGCTATGACACCCGCAGATTCGGCACCAGCCAACTGGGCCTCGTCGCCGTGGTGCGCGCCAAGATCCACGACGACTGGGCCCGAAGCTTTCTCGCCGAACACCCCGACGCGGTAGTGCTGCACCTGGGCTGCGGCCTCGACGCCCGGGTGTACCGGATCGACCCGCCCGCCACGGTCGACTGGTACGACCTGGACTACCCCGCCATGATCGAAGTGCGGAAACAGTTCTTGCCGCCGCGCGACCACTACGCCCTGATCGAAGCCGATGTCACCGACCCGACCTGGCTGGACCGTATCCCCCGCGGTCGGCCGGTGCTGGTGATAGCCGAGGGACTGGTGCCCTATCTGACCGAATCAGACGCCCGGGGCCTGCTGACCCGCTTGGTCGATGCCTTCCCCACCGGGCAGATCCAGATCGACACGGTGGCGGTCTGGGCGTGGCGCACCTCGCGGTGGGATCCCACGCTGCGCAAATACGACACACAGTTCCAGTGCGGCTTCGACGATCCGGCCGCACTGGCCGATTGGCACCCGCGGCTCGAATACATCGGTGAGGAGCCGATGAACGACTCACCGGTGCTGATGGCCAAGGCGCCCGCGAACGCACGCCGCGTATTCCGCCTCTTGAATCTGCTTCCGGGCATGAAACGGTCCACTCGCATCGTGCGGTTCCGCTTCTGAACCGCGCACCCGAACTCGGAGTGGTGCCCCCATTACGCCAAGGCATCGGCGCACGGGAGCCGATCCCACACAATGCGTTCGGATTCGCCACCCCACGGGAACGATATGCACCGTGAAAGGCGCCCGCCGGCCGAACGGCGCCCGGGCCCATGGCCCGGTGCCGGTCCTGCAGCTCTAGTACAGGAACTCCGCGAGCGTTCTCGCCACGGCTTCGGGGCTCGTCGACGGCGCGAAATGGGTCTGCCCGGGAAAAGTCTCGAGCCGCGCGTGCGGCATTCCGGTCGCCAGCCGCTCGACCGTCTCGGGCATCGGCTGCCAGGTATCGGAGCCGCGCATCAGCAGCGTCGGGGTGGTCACGCTCGACCAGCGTTCGAGATAGGTCGTATCGGCGATCATCGACTCGAGGTCACGACTCCAGCCGTAGGAGTCGTCGGGTTCGTTCTCGTCCGGTTCGAGATCCCCCGCGGCCTCCAGCAGCGCCGCCGGAACACGGGACACCTTCTCCGCCAGCAGCCGGACCGCCCGGCCCCGTTCGCCCTTCGCGGTGAGTTCTTCGAACCGGGTCAGCACCGGCGCCAGCTCCGCGCCCGCCGCGTACAGCGGCGGCTCCCACAGCGCCAGCGAACGGATCGGGAGTCCGGCCGCCGCGGCGTGCAGGGCGACGGTGGCGCCGTAGGACATACCCACCAGGTGCGCGGGCCGGCCGATCATATCGATGATCACCCCGAGATCACTCACCTCGTCGGCGTAGTGCTTGGGGGCGTGGCCGGGCCCGCTCGGCGCGTAGCCGCGGCGGGCCGGCAGCCACAACTCGAACCGGTCCGCCAGATATTCGGCGACCGGCTGCCACGAGTGCAGACCCCCGCCGGACCCGTGGATCATGATCACCGGTGAGCCGGAACCCACCCGCCGGTAGTAGATGCGGGTCCCATCGAAGGAATCGAAGGACGCCGGCGGCTCGCTGGTGAACTGTGCCATGCCGCTACTCTCGCAAAGCCGGGCGCACTCCTCCAGCGAATTGCCGCCGGTTTCGCCTACTTCTCCGCGCAGGTCCGGCACGCCGGCGTTCGGCGGCTCGCAACCGCGCAGTAGCGCTCCGCAGCGGACCGGCGTGACTCGACGGCGTCGGCACCCCACACCGAGCGAACCCGATCGGCGGCATCCTGACGATGCCCTGCCGCCGTGCCGGTCAGCTGGCGTGCAGCAGGCGGAACCGCGAACCGTGGAAGACGAGGGGTTCGCGGTCGGGGTGGATGGCCAGCCGGTTGACCCGGAGGATCACCACGGTGTGGTCACCGGCCGGGACATGCGCTTCGGGCGACCCTTCGATCCATACCGAGGCGCCCTGGATGAATACCGCTTCGCCGGTGCCCTCGTGCAGCTCCAGATCGCGGAAACGGTCTCCGGTCCGGGAGCTGAGCGAGCGCGCGGCCTCCTGCTGGTCGGTGCCGAGCAGACTCAGGCCGAGATAGCCGGCATCGACCAGCTTGGGCCAGGTCGAAGAGCTGTTCTGGATACAGAACGATACGAGCGGAGGGTCCAGGGAGACCGGGACGAAAGTGCTCACCGCCAGGCCGACCGGTTTTCCGTCGACCTCGGCGCAGACCGCGACGACCCCGCTCGGGAAGTTGGCGAAGGCACGCCGCAGGCCGGTGCCGTCGGCGGGGGTTTCGAAGACATCGTTCATGATCAGCCCTTCACTTCGAATGGGTTGCCGTGGCCGACAGCGCCTGCGCCACCGGACGCCACCGCTCGGCGTAGGCGTCCAGTACGCCGTCCTCGGCGAAGGTCCGGTCGGCGAGATACAACCCGGGCAGGGCGGTGGTCGCGCCCAGTTCCACCAGGACCGGTTTGAGCAGCAGATCGGGGGCGAGCGCGTGCGCGGGACCGGCACCCAGCATCAGGGGCACGGCCAGCACTCCGGCCAGGCCGGTACCGCCGTCGAACTGCTCCAGGAAAAGCTTCAGCAGACCGGTGTAGGTGGCCTTGAACGTAGGGCTGGCGAAGACGACCAGCTCGGCGGCGGCGACGGTGCGGACGGCCTCGGCGACCGCGGGGTCGCCCCAGCTCAGCAGGCCCGGTCCGAATTCGACGAGATCGATGACCGCCGGTTCGGTCTCCAGCCGCAACGCCGTGGCGAGGCCGACGGCCGCGGCGAGAGTTCGGGACGCCGGTTTCGGGTTACCGACCACAACTGCCACGGACACGCCGAAGCCTCCTGTCTCCGGCGCGGGCCGGACTCGACTGGTGCTGTGCTTCTCAGTGCACCATTCTCGGCCCCGCGGCGGGAGGGTTCGGCGCGGCGCGATCGGAACCGGTGGTCGGGGTGAGCACGTAGAGCCCCTGCAGAGACCGGGGCGAGCCCCGGTGAACAGGCCGGTCCGCGGCGGCCGGGAAGTATCCGGCCAGGCGCCCGCGACCGGCGACGACCAGGGTGAGGTCGGTGGACGCGGCGATCGCGCCCAGCGATTCCGGGGTCACCGATTCCACCAGGAAGGCGCCGCCGCGCTCCACGAAGGAGGTGATCCGGCCCGAGGTCTCGAAGGAACTGTCGACCGTGACACCGACATACCCGTCGAAGGCGATACGGCCGGTCGGCCGCGGCGCACGGGCGGGACGGCGCCCGCTCCCGGCCGGTCCCGTCGGCTGCGGGGCCACCGCGACGGCCCGGACACCCGGCCGGGTTCGACTGCGCAACGCGTTCTGGTCACGATCGCTGTAGAGGGCGACGTCGAATCCCGCGTCGAGCAACCCCAGGGCGGCGGTGACGCCCGCCGGGTCGGCACCTATCACCGCGGCCGTACGGGCCGCGGCGAAGGGCGGATTCTGTGGTGTCATGCAGGCATGCTGCTGGGAGGTGATTCCCGAAAGCAGTATTGCGCTCAGCGAGAATCATTTCCGCACGACTGCTACTGCGTCTTACCGAGACATTCGGTGACGATCTTGTTGGTCGCCGCCCGCGCTTTGTCGGCATCCTCCGGGCTCATGCCCAGAGTTTCCGGGTCCGCCATCCGGGTGTCGAATTCGTCGCTGACCATGGTCCGCAGTCCGTCCTGCGAAATGCCTTCGCCGATGTAGAGTTTCGCGGCGCAGTCGGCGAAGGCGGGGTCCTGGAGTCCCTTTTCCTGCAGGGATTTGGACAGGTCCGCTTCGGTCAGTGCCGGCGCGGAGTCGGTATCGCTACCGCAGGCCGCCGCGAACAGCGGCAGAATGACGAACGTCGCGGCAATCAGGGTCTTCCGCACCGGGTTCCTCTCTCAGATGTATCACACGGACGCCGCGTCGGCCGGGGAACAGCACCCACGGCCACCCACCGACGTCCACGCATGTGTGTAGTCGTACTCACATACGGCGTGCAACCCGGGGCCGGAATTCGGATGTGATTCACAGCCGCCGACCCTCTCAGTGGCTGGAGCGAGCCACGTCTACCTCGCGCCCGCGACCCGGCGCGGAGCCAACTGAGGGCCGGCGCCTGTTGTTAGTCTGGGGTCCGGAAGCGCGTCCCGATCGGAGAGCGGCGAATATGACGATCCTCGAGCACCATCGTGAAGGCCGCGGTGAACCGCTGGTGCTGGTCCACGGTGTCGGCAGCAGGTGGCAGGTCTGGGAACCGGTCATCGGCGCCCTGGCCGCCCACTACGAGGTGATCGCGGTGGACCTCCCCGGCTTCGGCGGTTCCGCCCCGCTCCCGCGCACCACCGTCGACACGCTCACCGACGCCCTCGCCGACTTCCTGGCCGAACAGGGCATCGAACGACCCCATCTGGCGGGTAATTCGATGGGCGGCGGCATCTCGCTGAACCTGGGCGCCCGCGGCCTGGCCCGCTCGGTCACCGCCTTCTCCCCGATCTTCTTCTGGGACACCGCCGGCCGGGTCTGGTGCCAGCAGTCGCTGGGCCGATCGAAGAAGATCGGCCGCATCCTCGGCCCCGCCATGCCCAAGGTGCTCGGCACCCCCGCCGGCCGGACCGCCTTCCTGAGCCTGGTCTTCGGCAAACCGTGGGCCGTCAGCGCCCAGGTGGCTCTCGACACCGCGCGTGGCGCGATCGACTCCCTGGGCTTCTCCCCGGCCCTGGCCTCGTTCACCGACGCCCGGCTGCACGACCCCACCGCGCTCGCCGAGGTCCCCGTGACGATCGCCTGGGGTAACCGCGACATCCTGCTCACCTATGCCACGCAGAGCAAGCGGGCCCGGGAAGTACTGCCCGGGGCCCGGCACATCACGCTCGCGGGCAGCGGCCACACACCCTTCTACGACGACCCGGAAGGCTGCGCGCGGGTGCTACTGGACTGGCTGCCCACTCTGCGCAACGACACCGCGTAACCCGCAGCCGAACCTCAGCGTCCCCGCCAGACCGGATCGCGTTTCTCCGCGAAGGCCAGTGCCCCTTCGGCCGCGTCCTCGGAAACCAGGGCGGGCAGCGCGATTTCACCCTGTTTGGCGAAACCTTCCGCCGCGGTCCAGTCCGGGGTCTCGTCGATGATCCGCTTACTGGCGGCCACGGCCAGCGGGGCGGCGGCCGCGATCTCACCGGCCAGTTCCAGCGCGACCTCCAGCGCCTCGCCCGGTTCGGTCACCCGGTTGACCAGGCCCAGCTGGTAGAGACGTTCGGCGCTGATCCGCCCACCGGTGAGCGCCAGTTCGGCGGCGATACTGCGCGGCAACCGCTGGGTCAGCCGCATGACGCCGCCGGCCGCCGCGACCAGACCGCGTTTCACCTCGGGCAGACCGAATTTCGCGTCTCGTGCGGCGACGATCAGGTCGCCGGAGAGGGCCAGTTCGAAACCGCCGGCCAGCGCGAAACCCTCCACCGCGGCGATCATCGGTTTCGCCGGCGGTTTCGCGGCGATGCCGAGGGGGCCGCGCCGCTCGGTCACCGGCACCTCACCGCGCGTCATGGCAATGAGATCCATTCCGGCGCTGAAGGTCCCTTCGGCGCCGGTGAGCACGAGGACCCGGGCCGAGTCGTCGGCCTCGAACTCGTCGAGTGCCGCCTCGATCGCCTTCGCGGTGGCCAGATCGATGGCGTTACGCGCCGCGGGCCGGTTCACCGTGAGCACGGTTATCGCATCGCACCGGTCCAGGAGCACGGTCTCGGTCATCAGGCGGTCCTCTCGTTACGCAGAATGAAACGGTCGGCGGCGGTGATCTCGATGGCGGCGCCCAAACGGTCGCCCGCGGTGACCGCCGCGATGGTCTCGCTGTCCGTCGCCCGGACAAGTATGCGGGCACCGGCGGGGTTCAGCGCACTCACCACAGCGGCTTCGGGTTCGTCGCCCGCGCTGCCCTTGCGGTATGGAACCGTGTACGCCTCGATCACCGCCGGACCGGTGTAGCCGGGTGCGGTCTCCCGCCGGGCGACCGGCACTTCGGCCTCCACCGGGTGGAACAGTCCGGCGGGGGGTTTCGCCGAGTAGACCCCCACCCCGTGTTTGGTGATGTACCAGCCGAGCGCTGTGGTCAGGCCGTAGTCGCCGGGGTTGCGCCGCAGGATCTCGGCCATGGTGGCGATGCCGTGGGTGCTGTAGTTGTTGCCCGGGCCGCCGCCGAAGGTCAGGCCGCCGGTCACGGTCAGGGGGCGCGCCGGATCGTCGATGCACAGCCCCAGCGCCGCCGCACCCACCTGCACCGCCACCGGGAAGCACGAGTACAGATCGATATGGGCGATATCGTCGATGCCGATTCCCGCCCCGCCCAGCGCCGCTCGGCCGGCCGCGGCAATGGCCGGGGACGCCGCCATATCCGTGCGTTCGGAGAGGAACCAGGTATCGGTGGCGGTGGCGCCGCCGTGCGGGAAAACCCACAGATCCCGCGGCACTCCGGCCGCGTCCGCCGCCGCGGCGCTGCACAGGATCAGCGCCGCGCCCTGATCGACCGTCAAGTTCGCCATCAGCAGCTTCGGGTACGGGGTGGAGACCATCCGGTTGTCGGGCCCGGGGGTGATCAGTTCGCTCACGTCGCGTTCCCGGGGCAACCACGCGTAGGGGTTGCGCGCCGCCACGGCGGAGAACCGCGACCAGAGCCCGCCGATACGGGCCAGATGGGTGTGTTCGTCGAGGCCGAGCCGATTGCGCATGGCGGATTCCATCAGCGCGTACACATAGATCGGGCCCCACAATCCGGCCGCGAGCTCCATCTCGGTGTTGGGGGCGTCGTCGGAGCCGACGATCTGATCGGGCCGGGCGTTCGCATCCTGCTCCGGCCAGCCCGGGTCGGTCCCGGACCGCTTCGCCACGTTCCACGAGGCGACCGATTCCGCCCCGCAGAGCAACGCGATATCCGACCGGCTCTCGGCGATTTCGCGGGCCAGCAGGTTGAGCAGCCGCTGCGGGGCATCTCCGCCGTAGGGGGCCGACTGCAGTGTCCGTTTCGGTGCGGCGCCCAGGTCGGCGGCGACGAGTGCGCCCAGGTCGGCATACTGGCGGCTCACCGGCGCCACCGAGGCGATCACATCCGCCGAACGCAGCAGCACGTCCCCGGTCCCACTGTCCGCGCCGGCCCGGCGCAGTGATTCGGCCGCCAGCTCGACAGGTCCGGGCAGGCTTGGTTCACCGGATCGGTGCACGACCTGTCCGACGCCGACGAGCACCGGTGTGCGCGGGTCCATTCCGGCTGGCAGCATGCGTCCTCCGCTTCCTCGCTGAAGTCTCCCGCTGAAATCGGCGGTTAACTTCCGATTAGACCATGGAGTGGTCTATGTCGCCCGGGGGATCGAAGGCCCGGGACCGTACCGCCGAAGACCGGAGACCGCTGCTACCGAGGCCGGAAATGACACCGGCGCCGAACCGCCGACAATGCGTCTGATCAGGCTCTATGCACTGATAACATGTCCGGGTTCTGCCAGCCAGTCGAAATGTTCCGTGTATCCATCGAGGCGCCACCCATATGCCGGCGGTGTCTTTGACATGACCCGGAGGTCCGACGGACTTGAAGAGAACCCGCTCGATACTTATTTCTGTGCTGGCGGGCGCATCGGCTGCACTGATCGCAGTCACCGCACCGGCCACTGCGAATCCCAACGCCATAAATCCGATTCCCGTACTCAACGGCACCAACGGCCTCCCACAGTTACACGGAGCCACTCGGGCCGTTTTCCAGGCGACCGGTATGGCGAGCCCGAACGGGACCCACAACTACAACATGCTCGGCACCGACCTGGGCATCATGTGGGACAACGGACAGGGCGAAATGCTGACCGCTTTCGGCGATACCGCCGGGGTCGGTTTCCCCAATCTTCTCGCGGGCAGTATGTGGGCTTGGCGCAGCAATGTTCTCGTACGCAGTCACACCCAGGATCCACGGCAGGGTATCTACTTCGACAGCGTCGTCAAGGATGTGTTCGGCCAGGCCAGGGACCTGATCCCCAGCCCGAAGATCCCGCTTCTGGAAATCAGCCGCATTCCGACCGCCGGTATCTCCATCGGCGGCGTGCAGTACATGAGCCTGATGTCGGTGAAAACGTGGGACACCCCCGGAGAATGGACCACCAATTACTCCGGACTGGCCGCTTCGGCGGACAACGGCGAAACCTGGGCCGATCTCGCCTTCACCCGCCGGCCCAACGAGGGCGCGAACCGCAATTTCCAGATGAACGCCTTTCTGAAAGACGGCGGTTACGTGTACGTCTACGGCACCGCATCGGGTCGCGACAATGCCGCCTATATATCCCGGGTCCGGGAGCCGGGTATCCAGGATCTGGCCGCCTACGAATACTGGGACGGCCGCATCTGGAAGCGCGATATCAATGCGGCACAGCCCATCATGCACGGCGTGGGGGAACTATCGGTGATGTGGAACGACTACCTCGGGCAATTCGTCTCCCTCACCACCGACCCCTTCAACTCGGTGGTCATGCGAACCGCGTCGTCACCGGCCGGACCGTGGAGTGAACCGCGGGTATTGATCGATACTCGTGAATTGCCCACGGCCTACGCGCCGTCGATTTTCCCCTACCAGACCGGGGACGATCTCTACTTTCTCACCACTCTGCACAATCAGTACAACGTGGTCCTGATGCGCACACAGCTGTGAGACTCCCCGTTCGATTCGAGCACACAGCTTGACCTGAACAATAGTTCAGGTATGAGGCTGGTTCGCGACACTCCACCGACACCTCAGGAGCCCTCGTGACCACCACCTCGAACCCGACCGGCGCCACCGAAGCGGTGCACGAGTGGCTGCGCGGCGCGGCGCAGCCCATACTCGGCACCGACGCCGCCGACACCGGATCGGACCTGCGGAAATTGACCGACCGCCTGGCCGCGGCCACGGTGGTCGGCCTCGGCGAATCCACTCGGTTCTCCCGGCAGACCTACGGTGTGCGGGATCGGATCTTCCGGGTGCTGGTCACCGAACACGGTTTCCGGACACTGGCCGTCCAGGACAACGCGCGGTCCGGTGCGCGGCTCGACGCATACGTCCGCACCGGTGCGGGAGATCCCCACCGGGCACTGACCGGCGCGTGGCGGCCGCTGCGCACGCGCGAAACCGTGGCGACCCTCGAATGGATCCGCGCCTACAACCTCGAACACCCCGGCGACCCCGTCGGCGTGCTCGGCGTGCAGCCACCGGCGGCCGAACCGGCCGACTACGACGAAGTACTCGCCCGGGTGCGCCACTGGGCGCCCGACCGGATGGCGGAACTCGAATCACATCTGGCGCCGATTCGTACCGCGCACCGGATCGACGAACACGTACAACGCCACCAGGGCATCCATCCCGGGCGCCCGTTCGCCGAAAACGCCCGCGCCGCGTTCGACCTGGTGGCATCGCTACCCCGCCCGGCCGGTACCGACGCGGCGGCCGAACTCACCACCGTCCTGGAGCTCCTGCGCTCGATCGTGGATTTCCACGAGCGCAGTGTGGCCGGCCGGGGTGGCTTCGGCGGCGGCGACCCGGACCCGGCGCGGCGGCTGATCGATCATCACGTGCACACCGGCGCCCGGATCGTGTACTGGGACGGCACCGCGCATACTGCGGCGACCGCGCCGAGTGCCGGTGCCGCGGCCGCGCAGCCGATGCGCACCGAGGGCGCCGGGCTGCGCGCGTATTTCGGTGCGGCCTACCGGTCGGTGGCGATCGGTTTCCATCACGGCGACCTCGGCATGGCGCAGGCGCCGGATCCGCTACCCGACCTGCTCGACGCCATCCTCGGCGCCGTGGATCTGCCCGCCTGGTTCGTCGATCTCGGCGATGACGCGCCCGCGGTGGTCCGGGCCTGGGCCACCGCCCCCGCCCGGTTGCGGGTGATCAGCGGCGTGTACGACCCGGCCCGCGACGAAGAAGCCCGCTTCCGGGTGGAATCACTGCGCGACGCCTTCGACGCGCTGATCCATATCCGCGAAACCACCCCGGTGCGATGGCTGCCCGAGAGCGGTACGGCCTGACCGATCGGTGATCCCCGGCCGCCTCCATACACTTGTCGGTATGAAGGCGGCCGAATGGGATGCGCGCTATGTACAGAGCGACCTGGTGTGGGGCGCACCCCCGAACAACACGGTGGTGGAGTTCGTACACGGTCTGGACCGGCGCGTTCCTCGCCTGCCCGGTCCCGACGGAGAGATACCGGACCTGCCGCGGGCACTCGACCTGGCCTGCGGCGAGGGCCGGAACGCGTTGTGGCTGGCCACGCACGGCTGGCGGGTACATGGCGTCGACTTCTCCCAGGTCGGTGTCGACAAGGGCCGCACCGTGGCGACCCGGCTCACCCGGTCGATCCGGGAGCGGATCACCTGGGAGTGCACCGACCTCACCGATCCGGCCCTCGACCTCGGCGGTCCGTGGGAGTTGATCCTGCTGGTTTTCCTGCACCTTCCGGCACTCGAACGCCGACGACTGCTCCGGCAGGCCGGCGCCGCGCTCGCACCCGGGGGCATGCTGCTGGTGCTCGGTCACCACAGCGAGAACCCGGCCCGGGGATACGGCGGCCCCCAGGACCCGGCGATCCTGTTCACACCGGAGGACGTGGTGGCGGACCTGGGTACCGATTCCGGGCTCGCAATCGACACGGCTCGGGAGGTACTGCGCCCGACCGAAGGCGGAGACGCGATCGATGCCCTGGTCGTGGCCCGGAAATCCATGCCGGAGCAGTAGCCCGGGTCCGGCGCCGCGACGCCCCACCCGGGCTCGTCCGGGCGACCGACCGCGGCGTCAGGAACTCCAATGCCGGAACCACGGCACAAGGGTCTCGGCAATGGTGTCGAAACCCTTCCGGAAGGAATGCGGCTGGCCCGGTATCACCCGCACCTCGGCGGCATCGGCGGCATCCGGGATACCGAACGGGTCGCTCCCGCCGTTGATCACCACTACCTCGACGGGGCCGGTGGCCACCAGTTCGTCGCGGCGGGATTTCTCCGGCTTCCCGGGCGGGTGCAGCGGAAACGATACGGCGACCACTCCACGCGCGCCGACTTCGACCGCGGTGCGGCACGCCACCCGGGCGCCGTTGCTGCGCCCACCCTGTACCAGCGGCAGATCCGGCCCGAGCCGCGCGCGCAGCGCGGCGATCAGTTCCACCCAGGCGCGGTCCTGGGGCTCGGGTTTGCCGGGTGCGCGACGCCCGGCCACCCGGTACGGCTGTAGCACCCGGGCCACCACACCACCGGCGGCCAGCGCGGTATCGCGCACTGTCGTGATGTCCGCGGAATCCACGCCGCCGCCCGCGCCGTGGGTGAAGACCAGCAGAAACGCCGGGACGTCCGGGTAGTCGATCTCGGCCTCCGCGGGCCCCGAGTCCGTTTCGATCCGCACGCCCAACCCTAACCGGCGAAGCCTTCTGCGAGAGGCGCACCGCACGCGGGTGAAGGCACGCCGACCAGGCCGTTATGTCCGCGACCCCGGCGGGCCGCCGACCGATACCGGACCGAAACCGCTGGTGGAGGCGTCGTACCTGTTCCGCGCATCACAATGCGGCGCGACTCCGTTGCCGACTGCCTTACTCGTCGGTAATATAATGAATAAGTTACCCACGAGTAGCCTGTCGTTACACGGCAGCTACCCGACGGCAACCGACGGGCGGGAACGGTACGAACACCGACCGCACCCCGACTCAACGGAGAGTGAGTATCACAATGGGTCATTACAAGAGCAACGTCCGCGACCTGGAGTTCAACCTCTTCGAGGTACTCGGCCTGGGCAGCATTCTGGACTCCGGCGCCTACGGCGATCTCGACGCCGACACCGTCAAGGAGATGCTGAACGAGGTGCGCCGGCTGGCCGAGGGACCGCTGGGCGAATCCTTCGCCGACGCCGACCGCAACCCCCCGGTCTTCGACCCCGAAACTCATACCGTCTCCATCCCCGAATCGTTCAAGAAGAGCTACCGCACCCTGCAGGAAGGCGGCTGGGACTCCTACGCCGTCGATCCCGAGCTCGGCGGTATCGACTTCCCCCGCGCCGCCTACTGGGCCATCGCCGAACTGGTGCTGGGCGCCCAGCCCGCGGCCTTCATGTACGCCGCCGGCCCCGGCTTCGCCAACATCTTCTACAACAACGCCACCGAAGAGCAGAAGAAGTGGGCCAAGATCGCCGTCGAGCAGGGCTGGGGCGCCACCATGGTGCTCACCGAGCCCGACGCCGGCTCCGATGTCGGCGCCGGCCGCACCAAGGCGGTACAGCAGGAGGACGGCTCCTGGCATATCGAGGGCGTGAAGCGCTTCATCACCTCGGCCGACTCCGATGACCTCTTCCCGAATATCATGCACCTGGTGCTGGCCCGCCCCGAAGGCGCCGGCCCGGGCACCAAGGGCCTGTCGCTGTTCTTCGTACCGAAGTTCCACTTCGACCACGAGACCGGCGAACTGGGCGAGCGCAACGGCGTCTTCGTCACCAATGTCGAGCACAAGATGGGCCTGAAGGTCTCGGCCACCTGTGAGGTCACCTTCGGCGGCCACGGTGTGCCGGCCAAGGGCTGGCTCGTCGGCGAGGTCCACCAGGGCATCGCGCAGATGTTCGAGGTCATCGAGCACGCGCGAATGATGGTCGGCACCAAGGCGATCGCGACACTGTCGACCGGTTACCTGAACGCACTGGACTACGCCAAGCAGCGTGTCCAGGGCGCCGATCTCACCCGGATGAGCGATAAGACCGCGCCGCGCGTCAGCATCACCCACCACCCGGATGTGCGCCGCAGCCTGGCCACCCAGAAGGCCTACGCCGAAGGCCTGCGCGCGGTGTACCTCTACACCGCCGCCCACCAGGACGCCGATGTCGCGGCCGCCGTCTCCGGCGCGGACGCCGACACCGCCGCCCGCGTCAACGATCTGCTGCTGCCGATCGTCAAGGGCGTCGGCTCCGAGCGGGCCTACCAGTACCTCACCGAATCGCTGCAAACCCTGGGCGGTTCCGGGTTCCTGCAGGACTACCCGATCGAGCAGTACATCCGCGACGCGAAGATCGACTCGCTGTACGAGGGCACCACCGCCATCCAGGCCCAGGACTTCTTCTTCCGCAAGATCGCCCGCGATCGCGGTGTGGCCCTGGCGCACGTCGCCGGCCAGATCCAGAAGTTCATCGACGCCGAAGCCGGCAACGGCCGCCTCAAGGGTGAGCGGAAACTGCTCGCGACCGCGCTCGAGGATGTACAGGCCATGGCCGCCACCCTCACCGGACACCTGATGGGTGCCCAGGAGCAGTCCGACGAGCTGTACAAGGTGGGCCTCGGCTCGGTCCGCTTCCTGCTCTCGGTCGGCGACCTGCTCATCGGCTGGCAACTGCTGCGCCACGCCGAGGTCGCGGGCGCGGCCCTCGACGCGGGCGCCGAAGGCGCGGACAAGAACTTCTACCAGGGCAAGGTAGCCGTGGCACAGTTCTTCGCCCGCAACATCCTGCCCGAACTGACCGCCACCCGCGCTGTCCTGTCGAACCTCGACAACGACATCATGGAGTTGGACGAAGCCGCCTTCTGAGTTTTTGGCGGCGCCTCCGGCGCCGCGGGGGTTGAGGCCCCCTTGGTCTCGCCGTTTCGGCCTCGAGACTCGCGCCTGCGGCGCATGCACTTCGAGGCCGAAAC
>NZ_JBFAHF010000051.1:0-40094 GCF_040654015.1 Nocardia sp. NPDC050799 | reverse complement strand
TCCTGACCAGCAGGTGACATCCCGTAGTCCCGCATCGAACCCTCCACGCCGACATGATCATCCACGCGGTGATGCGTTGACCGGTTGAGCCCAAGATCGGTTGATGGACATATCCAAAGCGCCCGAGAAGTGAACTGATCTCTGACAGCCGCGGCGCAGGCGTCCGGAGGCGAGTGGGACGAGGTGGCGACGGCGCCCGCAATTCGACGCGCGCAGCGTACAAACGTTGCCCGTCCGCCGAGATCTCGACAGAGTGGAAGTGGAGTATCTCGCGGTGGCCCCCGGGGCCCGACATCTGAGGAGAGTGCTGTGCGCTTCGGAATCTTCATCCCGCAGGGGTGGCGTCTCGACCTGGTCGGTCTCGATCCCGCTACCCACTGGGAGGTGATGCGGGGTCTGGCGGCCCGCGCCGATGCGAACCCGGTGTGGGAGTCGCTGTGGGTGTACGACCATTTCCACACCGTTCCGGAGCCGAGCGAGGAAGCCACGCACGAGGCCTGGACCCTCATATCCGCCTTCGCCGCCACCACGACCCGGGTGCGGCTGGGCCAGATGTGTACCGCGATCAGTTACCGCAACCCCGCCTATCTCGCCAAGGTCGCGGCGACAGTGGATCTGATCTCCGGTGGCCGCACCGAAATGGGTATCGGCGGCGGCTGGTACGAGCACGAATGGCGCGCCTACGGCTACGGTTTCCCCGCCGCCGGGGAGCGGCTCGGCCGGCTCGACGAAGGGGTACAGATCTTCCGTCAGGCCTGGCAGACCGGCACCGCCACCCTCGACGGCCGCTACTACCAGGTGGACGGCGCGATCGTGCGCCCGCTACCCGCCCAGGAGGGCGGCCTGCCGCTCTGGATCGCGGGCGGCGGCGAGAAGAAAACCCTGCGTATCGCCGCGAAATACGCGCACTACACGAACTTCGCCGGTAACAACCCCGACGAGTTCACCCACAAATCGGAGATCCTGCGCGCGCACTGTGCCGATGTCGGCACCGATTTCGACGCCATCGTGCGCAGCGCCAACTTCAATGTCGCCATCGGTGCTACCGAGGCCGAGGTCGAACAGCGCAAGTCCGAGCACGCCGCCCGGATCGCCCCGGTCCTGGGCGCGGAGAAAGCCCGCGCCTACGTCGACAACCTGAACAGCGGCGGCGCGGCGGTCGGCACCCCGGAACAGATCGTGGAGAAACTGTCCGCCGTCCGCGATCGCGGCCTGGGCTACGCCATCTTCAACTTCCCCGAAGCGGCCTACGACACCAGCGGTATCGAACTCTTCGAACGCGAAGTCCTCCCGGCGCTTTCCTGACTTCGGGCAGCGGTGGTCCCGGCGCGCCGAGGCCGACAACTACGCCGTGGACCACCGCGCGATATCGGAGGACTCGAGCCGTACCTGATTCCGTCGACGAGGATCAGGAGCGGCTATGGGTAAATCCGTATCAGAGCCTCGGAATGGTACGTGCGGACTGGATGTCTTCGATTCTCCCCAGGACTCCACTGATCGCGCTCTCGTCGAAGCCGAGGTCGTCGAGGGCGGCACGCACCTGTTCAGGGGACAGGGAATCCACCGCTTCCAGTACACCCGAGTCGAAGTCGGCGCCGCGGTGGGTGTCCGCGAAGTCGGAGTCGATCCCGAACGATATCGCGTCATCGCGACGGGGGTCCCGGGCCTGCGGAAAGGCGTACCCGTGGTCGAATAGAACCAGGTCACCGTTCTGGTCGCGCCGGTAATTGTGCGCCAACCCATCCGGCATACCGATGATGTAGTGCAGGACGGCCGCCTGTTGCTGCTGCTTTGCGTCGAAGGCGTGCCAGGGCTCCTCGTCGGGTCGCAGTTTGCGATATTCCTGCACGGAGCCAGGGCCGTGCGGCCCCCGCTCGATCAGCCCGGTGGGGGGTACGAGGTCGAACCCCAGCAACCGGTTGAGGCGATACGCCGCGACCTCCCGCTTCGCCAGTTCACCCGGCACATGCCGAATCCAGCTGATCCCTTCGAAGGTTTCCTCGGCCGCGGGCTTGTAGACCACCAATTCGTCGTCGCTGTCCCGCATGATGTGCACACCATTGTTGTTGCCCGGCGGCAGCGACGCGGTCAACTCGTCTTCGGACCTCAACTGCCGGGAACTCATCGCCTGCTCCTCCGGAGTCGGCCGATACGACCGCGACTGTTCCGGCCGCCCCGAAGCGGGATCCCGTGAATGTTCGATCCGGTCTCCACCGAGCAGGCCGACGGAAGCCTCTTCTGCGTTGCCGGCGGCCGCAGGACCGGTCCGGATCGTCCCGTTGAAGTCCTGCCGCCGACCGACATCCCGCTCGGTGAATCTCATCAGAGCGCCGGTGATCCGTTCCACCACTTCCGACATGCGGTGCCACTGTGCACCCATTGATCACCGGCGCCGGCCTGTATCCCACACGAGGACTACAGCATGCAGCTCACGCAGCCCTCGACCTCGGTGCCCTCCAGCGCCATCTGCCGCAGGCGGATGTAGTAGAGGGTTTTGATGCCCTTGCGCCAGGCGTAGATCTGGGCCTTGTTCAGGTCGCGGGTGGTGGCGGTGTCCTTGAAGAAGAGGGTCAGCGACAAGCCCTGGTCCACGTGCTGGGTGGCCGCGGCGTAGGTGTCGATGATCTTCTCGTAGCCGATCTCGTACGCGTCCTGGTAGTAGTCCAGGTTCTCATTGGTCATGTACGGGGCCGGGTAGTAGACGCGGCCGATCTTGCCTTCCTTGCGGATCTCGATCTTCGACGCCACCGGGTGGATGGAACTGGTGGAGTGGTTGATGTAGGAGATCGATCCGGTCGGCGGGACGGCCTGCAGGTTCTGGTTGTAGAGACCATGCTCCATGACCGCGGCCTTCAGTTCCCGCCAGTCGTCCTGGGTGGGGATGCGGATATCGGCATCGGCGAACAACCGGGCGACCCGTTCGGTCTTCGGCTCCCACACCCGGTCGGTGTACTTGTCGAAGTACTCACCGGAGGCGTACTTGGATTCGGGGAACCCACCGAAGTACGTACCACGTTCCCGCGCAATCATATTCGAGGCCCGCAGGGCGTGATAGACGACGGTGTAGAAGTAGATGTTCGTGAAATCCAGGCCTTCGTCGGACCCGTAGTGGATGTGTTCGCGGGCCAGGTAGCCGTGCAGGTTCATCTGGCCGAGGCCGATGGCGTGCGAGGAGTTGTTGCCCTGTTCGATCGAGGGCACCGAGTTGATATGGGTCTGATCGGAGACGGCGGTCAGGGCCCGGATGGAGACCTCGATGGTGCGCGCGAAATCCGGGGAGTCCATCGCCTTGGCGATATTGAGCGATCCCAGGTTGCAGGAGATGTCCTTGCCCACGTGGGCGTAGGTGAGGTCGTCGTTGTAGATCGACGGCGTGGAGACCTGCAGGATCTCCGAGCACAGGTTGGAGTGGGTGATCTTACCGGCGATCGGGTTGGCCCGGTTCACCGTGTCCTCGAACATGATGTAGGGGTAACCGGATTCGAACTGCAGCTCGGCGATGGTCTGGAAGAACTCGCGCGCCTTGATCTTGGACTTGCGGATCCGCTTGTCGTCGACCATCTCGTAGTACTTCTCGGTGACGTCGACATCGGCGAACGGCTTGCCGTAGATACGTTCCACGTCGTACGGCGAGAACAGGTACATGTCCTCGTTCTTCTTGGCCAGTTCGAAGGTGATGTCCGGGATCACCACGCCCAGCGACAGCGTCTTGATGCGGATCTTCTCGTCCGCGTTCTCCCGCTTGGTGTCGAGGAAACGGTAGATATCGGGGTGGTGGGCGTGCAGGTACACCGCACCCGCGCCCTGGCGCGCACCGAGCTGGTTGGCGTAGGAGAAGGAATCCTCGAGCAGCTTCATGATCGGGATGACGCCGGAGGACTGGTTCTCGATCTTCTTGATCGGGGCGCCGTGCTCACGGATATTGCTGAGCAGCAGTGCCACCCCGCCGCCGCGCTTGGACAGCTGCAGCGCGGAGTTGATGGAGCGCCCGATGGACTCCATATTGTCCTCGATGCGTAAGAGAAAACAACTGACGGGCTCGCCGCGCTGCTTCTTACCGGAGTTGAGGAAGGTCGGGGTGGCCGGCTGGAAGCGGCCGTCGATGATCTCTTCGACGAGTTTGCCCGCGAGCACCTCATCACCGGCGGCCAGGGTCAGCGCGACCATGCACACCCGGTCCTCGAAACGCTCCAGGTAGCGCTTCCCGTCGAAGGTCTTGAGGGTGTAGGAGGTGTAGTACTTGAACGCGCCGAGGAAGGTGGGGAAGCGGAACTTCTTGGCATACGCCTGCTGGAACAGCTTCTTCACGAAGGCCCGGCGGTACTGGTCGAGTACCTCGGGTTCGTAGTAGTTCTCCTCCACGAGGTAATCGAGCTTCTCGTCGAGGTTGTGGAAGAAGACAGTGTTCTGGTTGACGTGCTGCAGGAAGTACTGGTTGGCGGCTTCGCGATCCTTGTCGAACTGGATCTCGCCGTCCGGGCCGTACAGGTTCAGCATCGCGTTGAGGGCGTGGTAGTCCAGCACCTCACCGGATTCGCCGGCGCGCTGCGGGGGCTGCTCCAGGCGGGCGGTCATACCTGCTGGTGCTGTCGTTGTTGCTGCCAAAACAATCCCAATCCCTCACGGACGCGGGCGACGTCCTCGGCGGTTCCCATGAGTTCGAAGCGGTACAGGTAGGGCACTCCGCATTTACGCGAGATGACATCGCCTGCGAAGCAGAAGGTGTCGCCGAAGTTCGTGTTCCCGGCCGCGATGACCCCGCGTAACAGGGCGCGGTTGTGCGGATCGTTGAGGAACTTGGCGACCTGGCGCGGGACGAATTCCTTGTCGGAACGTGTCGAACCGAATACGTGCCGACCGCCCCCGTAGGTGGGGACGATCAAGACGTAGGGTTCGTCGACCCGCAGCGAGCCGGTGGTGTGCAGGGGGATCCGGAGTGCCGGGATATCCAGCTTCTCGACGAACCGGTGGGTGTTCTCCGACGCACTGGAGAAATAGACCAGCGTATGCGACTCGAACATCTCACCTCCCCTGTGCCCCGACCCGGTCGGGCGCGCTGTCGGCTCAGGCTGTATCTATCGCGCCTGAGCGCGGGCCCTTCGTAATTACGCTGCGCTGCCGCCTGCGGGCCTGACGCACTCAGGCTGCGACGGTGGCCAGCGCCTTGATGCGGTCGGGCCGGAAGCCGGACCAGTGCTCGTCACCGGAGACGACGACGGGGGCCTGCAGGTAGCCGAGGGCCATCACGTAGTCGCGGGCATCGTCATCGGTGGAGATATCGACGATCCGGTATTCCACCCCGGCCTTGTCGAGGGCCTTGTAGGTGGCGTTGCACTGCACGCAAGCGGGCTTGGTGTACACGGTGATCATTCGAGTCCCTCTCTCCTGTGCCTATGTGCGGTGTTCGCGGTCCTTCGTGGTGACGGTCCGCCGCCCTCCGGGCCGAGCTCACCGCATGCCTGATCCAGCCGGTGACCCGTCTGTGTTGTGCGGTGTGTCGGCACAATCGGATGATCTGCGCAAACTCCGAGGACCGACCCTGAAACGCCATGTCCGGGCCGGTTCCACCCGGTGCCGGCGGGCCGATTGCGCCACCGCCTCCAGGCATCGATGACACTACACCTAGTGGCCGACAGAAAGAAACAACACGAGATGTTGCGAGTCACAACCATGTGATTTCACCGCTGTAAGCCGCAGGACAGCAACTCGACACGCCGAATTCACCGTGGCCCAGATCACAAATCACCCGGGCCAGTTCTTTTTCAGCAAACGCAAGAGACTACGCCTGTCACACCAGTAGCGCCGGGCCCCAGCAGGCCCTCGGGTCCCGTAGGAAACCGACCGACCGGAAACGCGAGGGCCGCTCCGTCGACGACGGAGCGGCCCTCGCGATGCGCTGATATCAGGCGGAGACGAGTTCCCCGCTGGCCGCGGTGACCAGAACCTTCACCGACTCGGCCAGTTCGCGCTGCGCCTCGGCGTCCCCAAGCGGGTGACCGGCGGCGAAGCGCTCACCCCACGCGGCATAGTGCAGATGCGCCTCCTCGACGATCTTCGCGCCGGCGATACCCACGGACTTGACCGCGTCGGCGTGCGCCCACCGGGCGGCGTTGGGGCTGATCGAACCGCTGAGCACGGCCACCGGCTTACCGCCGATCGCGCCCGCGCCGTAGGGACGGGACAGCCAATCGATCGCATTCTTCAGTACCGCCGGCAGGGTGCCGTTATATTCCGGGGTGACCAACAGCAGACCGTCGCTCGCCGCGACCGCGTCACGCAGCGCCTGGGCGGCGGCCGGTACCGAACCCGCGATATCGATATCTTCGTTGTAGAACGGGATATCACCGATACCTTCGTAGAGGGAGACCTCGGCGCCCGCGGGCGCGGTCGAGGCCGCCGCCTCGGCGACCTGCCGACTGACCGAGGCCTCGCGAAGGCTGCCGACGAGGGCGACGATACGGGTCTGGCTCATGTTCACTCCTGCGGTACTAGTTGTGTGACGATCGCACTGCCCAGGTTAACCGGACCGCGGTCCGCTACATTCCTCCGGAGGGACGCACAGCGCCGTGAACTACGACACACTCAGCCCGGATTCCGCCGAATCCGGACCCCCGGGTGACCCGCGACCGATCCCCGCGTCCGCCGAGCCGCTCGCACTGCGGGTCCGCCCGCCGCATCGAAGGGTGGGACCCGAACTACCCGGTACCGCCGAACCCGCCGAACGCGCCGACGCCGCGCGCAACCGGCGCCGGTTGCTCGACGCCGCCCAGGAACTCGTACGCGACCACGGTGTGGACGCCCTCACCATGGACGCGCTCGCCAAACGGGCCGGGGTCGGCAAGGGCACGGTGTTCCGGCGGTTCGGCAACCGGACCGGCCTGATGTACGCACTGCTCGACCACTCCGAGACCCAGGCGCAGGAGGCGTTCATCTTCGGCCCACCGCCGCTGGGGCCGGGCGCGCCACCGGTGGAGCGGCTCGTCGCGTTCGGGCGGGCCCGGCTCCTGGATGTCGAGGTGGCGGGCGAACTGCATCGCGCGGCCGAACTCGGCTCCTCGGAGGACCATTTCAGCAGCCGGCCCTACCTCGTACTGAAAACCCATGTGACGATGCTGCTGCGCGACGCGGGCAGCCCGGGTGATCCCGCGCTGCTGGCCGACACCCTGCTGGCCGCGCTCGGCGCCGCGCTCGTCCTGCACCAGCTCCGCACACTCGGTTACACGCGCGAGCAGATCGGCGACAACTGGGAAGCCCTTGTTCGTCGCGTGGCCGTTTCCACCGAGCAGTAGAGTGATCCGGCATGGGAAACCTGCGTGAACAGATCATCTCCGAACTGGGTGTGCTGCCGAACATCGAGCCGAAGGACGAGATTCGGCGCCGCGTCGATTTCCTGAAGGACTATCTGCGCGCCACACCGGCGAAGGGTTTCGTGCTCGGCATCAGCGGGGGCCAGGACAGCGCCCTCGCCGGACGGCTGTGCCAGCTGGCCGCCGAAGAGTTGCGCGCCGAAGGTCACGAGGTCCGATTCGTGGCGGTGCGGCTACCCTACGGTGTTCAATCCGACGAAGCCGACGCCCGCGTCGCCATGACCTTCGTCGCGCCCGACGAATCGGTGGTGGTGAACGTCCGGCCGGGCGCCAACGCCGTGGCGGCAGAGGTGGCTTCGGCCCTCGAGGTCGGCAAACTACGGGATTTCGTGCGCGGCAACATCAAGGCCCGCGAGCGGATGGTGATCCAGTACGCCATCGCCGGTCAGGAGAACCTGCTGGTGATCGGTACCGATCACGCCGCCGAAGCGGTCACCGGGTTCTTCACCAAATACGGCGACGGCGGCGTGGACGTCACCCCGCTGACCGGTCTGACCAAACGGCAGGGTGCCGCGCTGCTCGAGGAATTGGGCGCACCCGCGCGCCTGTCGTCCAAGGTGCCGACCGCGGACCTGGAGGACGACCGTCCGGCGCTGCCCGATGAGGAAGCGCTCGGCCTTCGCTACAGCGAGATCGACGACTACCTCGAGGGCAAGGACGTCACCGACGAAGTGGCGAAGCGGGTCGAAACGGTCTACCGGACCACCCGGCACAAGCGCACGGTTCCGGTGACTCCGCTCGACGATTGGTGGCGCTGAGCGCGGTAGTGCACACGCCCGACGTCCAACCGGCCGTCGCGGGCGCGACCATTCACTGATCGAGAGTCCGGGCCGGGATGGTCGCACTACGGAAGAACTCTCGTCCCGTCGTGCCCGGAGACGCTGAGGAAGTTCTCGTCCGGGGCCGGGCGACCGGCTGTCGCGCGAACGCGCAGATGATCACCGCTGGCGGCGCTGATCGCGCCGTGCGGATCAGCCGCCCGCGAAGGGTGGCATGACATCGACGCGCGCGGTCAGTGTCGCGCCGCTGTCCCGGGTCAGCTCGTCACCCATCAGGTACGCGCAGACACCGAGCATCTTGTCCAGATCCGGACCGTAGACCGCGCTCAGCCGGGAACGGAGGTCGGCGATCGTGGCGCCGGGCGGCAGGTCCAGTGTCTCGGTGGTCTTGCCGACCGCGTCGGCCACGGCGGCAAAGTAGCGGACCTCAACCACCTATCGCTCCCATCGTGCGTTCCGGGGGGACGAAATCCGCGGCATCGATACCGTGGCCCGCCCATTTCTGCCACATCGCGCCGCGCCACAGCTGCGCGAGCTCCTCGTCGCTCGCTCCGGCGCGCAGATTCGCGCGCAGATCGAACTCCTGATCACTGAACAGGCAGGACCGCAGCATACCGTCGGCGGTGAGCCGGGTGCGGTCACAGGTATCGCAGAATTTACGGGTCACCGAGGCGATGATGCCGACGGTCGCGGGGCCCCCGTCGACCAGCCAGGTCTCCGCGGGTGCGGCCGGATCGTCGCGGCCGACGGCGGTGAGCCGGAACCGTGCGCCCAGCACCTCCAGCAGTTCGGCGGCGGTCACCATATCGGTCCGCGCCCATTCGTGGTCGGCGTCCAGCGGCATCTCCTCGATGAACCGCAGTTCACACCCTTCGTCCAGGCACCAGCGCAGCAGGTCCGTGGCACCGTGCAGGGTCTGCCGCATGAGGACCGCGTTCAGCTTCACCGGCGCCAGCCCGGCCACGATGGCGGCACGGATACCCGACAGCGCCGAATCCAGCCGGTCCCGGCGGGTCAACCGGGCGAAATCGGCCCGGTCCACGGTATCGAGGGAGATATTGACCCGGCTCAGCCCGGCGGCCGCCAGCCCGGCGGCGCGATGCCGCAGGCCGACCCCGTTGGAGGTCATGGCCAGGGGCACCTCCGGTACCGCCGCGTGACAGCCGGCCACGATCTCCTCCAGATCGCGGCGCATCAGCGGTTCGCCGCCGGTGAACCGTACCTCGCGTACACCCAGATCGCGGACGGCGAGCGTGACCAGGCGAACGATCTCGGCCGCCGTGAGCAACTCCGCGGGCGGGATGGCCGGCAGCCCTTCCTCGGGCATGCAGTAGGTACAGCGCAGCGAGCACTTCTCCGTGATCGACACCCGCAGATCCCGCGCGGTCCGGCCGAATCGATCCACCAGCAGCGGCGTTTCCGGACGTCCATCGAGGGAAGGGCGCCCGGACCGCACGGTGGGAATCCCCATTTCGACCAGCGTCACGCCTCCATTATGTACGCCGGGTCCACATCGATATCGAGCCGCCGCGGTATCTGCCGGTATCGGGCACCCGGCCGCGCGTCGCCATAGCCCACGACGGGCGGCAATGGCCCGGTGCGCGCTACTAGTCTGAACCTATGATTTCTCGGCCCGCCAGTCGTCCGGTCCGGTCGGCGGACGACTATCGCGACACCATCGAACAGCTGTTGCGGCCGCTGGCCGCCCGGCCGGTGGAGTACGTCCCGGTGGCCGAGGCGCTCGGACGCCGGCTGGCACAGGATCAGCACGCGCCGATCGATCTGCCCGTTTTCCGGAACTCGGCCATGGACGGCTACGCCGTACGCGCGCAGGATGTCGCGGTCGCCCCGGTGACCCTGCCGCTCACCGGCGTGATCGCCGCCGGTGACCCCGGCCACGAAGCGCTGGCGCCGGGGACCGCGCGCAAGGTGATGACCGGGGCGCCGCTACCGGCCGGCGCCGATTGCGTGGTCCCGGTGGAGGATACGACCGCCGACGCGCACTCGGTGCGGATCACCCGCGGCCGCTCGGCCGGCGAATACGTCCGGGAGCCGGGCAGCGATATCCGGGTGGGTGCCGAACTGGTCCCCGCCGCGACCGTGCTCGCCCCGCGTCATATCGCGGCGCTGGCCGCGGCGGGTGTGGGCCGGGTCCCGGTGTTCGCACCGGTGCGGGCGGTCGTCGTCAGCACCGGAAGCGAGTTGGTGCCTGCCGGAGCCGAGCTGCGGCCGGGGCAGATCTACAACTCCAACGGAATCGCCCTGGCGGCCGCGCTCACCGCCAACGGTGTCGCGGTGGCCGGTGTCGAACACTGCGGTGACGAACCCGCGGAGTTCCGGCAGTTGCTCCGCTCCGCGACCGTCGCCGCCGATCTGGTGATCACCACGGGCGGGGTGTCGAAGGGCGATTTCGAGGTCGTCCGGGAGGTCCTCATCCCGCTCGGGGGCGAGTTCGGCTCGGTGGCCATGCAACCGGGCGGCCCCCAGGGCCTCACGGTCGTCGACGGCGTGCCGGTGCTGAGCTTCCCGGGGAACCCGGTGAGCGCGGTGGTGTCGTTCGAGGTGCTGGCCCGGCCGATCCTGCGGCATCTCTCCGGGCTGGACCCGGTACCCGAATACGAGCTTCCGCTGCTGGGCGCGGTGCGCCGCTCGCCCGAGGGCCGCCGCCAGTTCCTGCGCGGCCGGCTGGTCCGCCACGGGACGCGGCCACATGGCGTGGAGGTGGTTTCCGGCCCCGGTTCCCATCTCGTCGCGAGTATGGCGGCGGCCGATGTGCTGATCGATATTCCGGCCGCGGTGACCGAACTCGCGCCCGGCGCGACTGTGCGAGTGTGGGAACTATGAGCGAGTTGTCACATGTGGATGCCGAAGGCCGCGCCCGCATGGTGGATGTGAGTGCCAAGGCCGATACCGCGCGGATCGCCGTCGCGGGCGGGGAACTGCGCACCACCGCGGAGGTGGTGGCGCTGGTGCGCGCCGACGATATGCCCAAGGCCGATGTTCTCGCGACCGCCCGGCTGGCCGGAATCGCGGGCGCCAAGAAGACCGCCGAACTCATTCCGCTGTGCCACCAGCTCGCGTTGTCCTCGGTGAAGGTCGAATTCGGTTTCACCGGCTCCACCATCACCATCGAGGCCACTGCCAAGACCACCGGACCGACCGGGGTGGAGATGGAAGCGCTGACGGCGGTGGCCGTGGCCGGACTCACCCTGCACGACATGGTGAAAGCGGTCGACCCGGCGGCGGAGCTGAACGGCGTACGCCTGCTCAGCAAGGAAGGCGGAAAACGCGGCCACTGGACCCGCGCGCAGGCACCGGCCGATACCGGCCCCGCCCCGCATCCGGTGCCGCACTCCGAAGCGGAAACGCATGCGGCCACGCCCCGAAGCGATATCAGCGGCACCGCGGTGGTGCTCGTGTCCTCCACCGGCGCGGCGGCCGGAACCCGGACCGACACCACCGGACCACGGCTGGTGTCCTGGCTGCGCGATCTCGGATACACCGTGCGCGGCCCCCTCGTCTACGCCGACGCCGAGATCGCCGACGGCCTGGCCGACGCACTGCACACCGCCCCCGACCTCGTGGTGACCACCGGCGGTACCGGCGCCTCCCCCACCGACCACACCCCGGAGGCCACCGCGGCCCTGCTGGACCGGGAGCTCCCCGGGGTCGCCGAGGCGATCCGGCAGCGCGGCACGGCGAAGTTCCCGCTCGCCGCGCTCAGCCGCGGCGTCGCGGGTCTGGCCGGCCGTTCGGTGGTGGTGAATCTGCCCGGTTCCCCGGGCGGGGTGAAAGACGGTATCGCGGTGCTGGAACCGCTGCTCACGCATCTGCTCGCGCAGGTGGCCGGTGGCGGTGCGCACGAGCACGACAGTGCGCGGAAGACCTCCGGCGTGCCGCGGGAGAAGACTATCGGGAACGAGAGCGCACATGCCTGACCTGTCCACCGGGACCCCCGGCCGCGAGCACCCCCCGGCGGTCGGCGGAGTACGGCTCGCCGAGATCAGTGACCGGGCCCTGGATCCCGCCGTCGTCGACGCGGCCGTCCGCGGACCGCACCACGGGGCGGTGGTGCTGTTCACCGGCGTGGTCCGCGACCACGACGGCGGCCAGGCGGTTTCGGCGCTGGAGTACTCGGCACATCCGGAAGCGATCCGCTTCCTGCGCGCATGCTGCGCCTCGGTCGCCGAATCGAGCGGTCTGCCGGTGGCGGCCGTGCATCGGGTCGGCGACCTGGTGGTAGGTGATCTGGCGATCGTGACGGCGGTGGCCGCACCGCATCGCGCCGAGGCCTTCGCGGCCTGCTCGACGCTGGTGGACCGGATCAAACACGAAGTGCCGATCTGGAAACGTCAGCTGTTCGCCGACGGGCTCTCCGAATGGGTCAACGCCTGCGGGTAGTCGTCGTCGGCCGCCTCCCGCGCGATATCGGGGACATAGCGCCAGACCGCGAGCATCTCCTGTTCGTCCAGGCTCTCGGGTCCACCGTGCACAGTCGCGCGCAACCGTTCCAGTACCGCGTCGGTATCCAACCCGGTGCCGATGAGCACCAGTTCCGTCCCGGCGCCGCGGGCGGCCCGGCCGACCGGTTCCAGGGTGATCGCGCGGCCGACCAGGTGCAAAAGGAAACGGCCGGGCCCCGGCGCGGCGAAGGTGAGGAAACCTTTCGCCCGGAACAGCCCGGCGGGCGGTTGCTCCAGGAATTCGACCAGCCGGCGTGGATGCAGCGCCGCGGTCTCGGTGAACACCACGCTGGTGTAATCGTCGTGCAAATGCCGGTGGTCACTGTCGTGCTCGTCGTGCGCGTGCTCCTCGCGCAGCAGTTCGTCGAGACTCAACTGCTCGCCGATACGGGATTCGCCGCGGCGGCGCGGATCGAACAGCAGACCCGGATCGATCCGTCCGCGCGTGGTCGCGTACACCGGTGCGCCCCCGGTGAGTTCCGTGATCTCTGCGCGCAATCCTTCCAGTTGCGCGGCACCGACCCGGTCGGCCTTGTTCACCACCACCAGATCGGCCAGACGCAGATGGCTCGCCAGTTCCGGATGCCGCGCCCGGCTCCCGGCGAACTCCCCCGCGTCCACCACTTCGAGCAGCCCGCCGTAGCGGATCCGGGAGTTCTCGCTGCCCACCACCATGCGCACCAGATTGCGCGGTTCGGCCAGACCGCTGGCCTCCACCACGATCACATCGATACCGGCGCGGGGATCGGTCAACCGGGTGAACAGCTCGTCGAGTTCGGAGACGTCCACCGCGCAGCACACACAGCCGTTGCCCAGCGACACCATGGCGTCGACCTGGCCCGCCACCAGCATCGCGTCGATGTTCACGGCGCCGAAATCGTTGACCACCACCCCGATCCGGGTGCCCCGGTTGTTGCGCAACAGGTCGTTGAGAAGAGTGGTCTTTCCCGCACCGAGGAATCCGGCCACGATCACCACGGGTATACGCTCAGGCACCGGGCAATAGTATTGGCGCGCCTTCGGCGCGCGGGGTCGAGGCCCCCTCGGTCCCGTCGTTCAGGCTTCGTAAGACTCGGCACGGGGTATCGCCCCGGGCCAGTTCGGCGGATCCTGTGCCGACGCGTCACCGCATGGCAACGCGAAAACCGTTCGGAACAGACGCCCCGGTCACCCCCGCTCATCCGAGAGCGCCCGGTTTGCCCGACCAGCGGCGGGCTCCCGACGGCATGGTCTCCACCACGGGTAGCGAGATGTAGGTGGCCGGGGCGGGGTCATCGGACGTGTCCCGGGTGGCCGGGGAATGCGTCAGGTCCCTGATCGGCGCCGACTGCCCTCGATACGACCGACTTCAGGACAGCCGGTGCACCACCCGTCCACATTCCAACAGAATTGTCCATGTTTCAGAATGTCATACGTTTCAGAAAGCATGACGCGAAAACTCGCTCGTAACAGGGCGTGCGGACACGGGCACGCCGCCGTCGCGGTAGCCGAAATTTTGCGGCGTTGAGCTCCGCCCGCGGACGCGCCCGGGGCGGCGAGAATACAGACGACGCCGACCAAGTCACCTGACTCGCGGGGCCGCGGGTATTCCGCGAATTCTCCGGAAATATCGCGATTCTCCGAAATCGGTAGCACGACTCTGGTAGACGTGCCGGGGAGATCGGGAGGATCTCACTGTATCGAGAAACAGAGAAATACCGAGGAGAACGAATGCGTGCAGGCACGTTTCTGATCGCCGGTGCGGTGTTGTCGGCGGCGACCGTGCTGGGCGGCGGTATCGCGGCGGCCGAGCCCGCGGATCATATATCGCGCGACGGCGTCTACCGGGTCGGCGTCGATATCCGGCCCGGAACGTGGGAATCGCCCGGACCCGCCGATCCCGCCCGCAGCTGCGACTGGCGACGGCTGCGGTTGGTCGAGGGCGACAACACGGAGATGAGATACATCATCGAGAACAACTACACCAAGCTGGGCCCGATCCGGGTCACCGTGAAACCGACCGACGCGGGCTTCAAGACCGAGAACTGCGGTCCCTGGCGCATGGTCCCGCCGGCGCCGACCGGTTCGGCCGGAGGCTGACCCGCGACCGACCGCGACCCGGCTCCCCCGAATGCGGGGAGACCGGGCCGGCAGCGCCGCGGCGGCCCGTCACCGGTGGGCGCGCAGCTGGTACAGCCCTTCGGTTTCGGCGACGATCACACCGTCGGCATCGCTGAGCACCGCGCGCAGCGTGAAATCCGCTTTACCGTTGGCCGCGGCCTCGGCCGCGATCCGGTCGATCTCGGCCTCGTCCAGGGTGGCCTGGGCACGGACCGCCGTGGTCGCCGGTTTCCGGAACACGATCCGCAGGTCCTTCACCAGCGGATAGAACCGCGTGGTGTCGAAACTGGCCACCGCGATGGCTCCGCCCAGGATCTCGCCCACGGTGAACAGCACCCCGGCGTACATGACACCGAAATGGTTGCCGTTGCCCTCGACGGGCACCGTGGCAGCGGCGTACCCGCGGCGCACCTCCTCGGCGTGCACCCCCATCCGGTGCGCCACCGGAATGGTCTGTTCCAGCGCCGAGTTCACGACCTCGGCGATGGGCGGGTTGCGGACATCACTCATATCAGGTTTCGGCCCTTCCGATACGTCACGCGACGATTTGTTTCTCGGTGGTCGGCGGGTCGGGTTCGGCCGCGTCGGGCACCTCGGTGCCGCGCAGCGACGTACCCGCAGTCTCCCGCAGGAAATACCACGCCACCAGACCGACCAGCGCGGCGACCACCATATAGAGGGCCGGGAACAGGGTCCACCCGGTCGCCTCGATCACCGCTTCGTTCACCAGCGGCGCGGTACCACCGAACACGGCGGTCGACACGTTGTAGGCCAGGGCGAACCCGGCGTACCGCACATGGGTCGGGAAGATGGCCGGGAAGGTCGCGCTGATGGTGGACAGCTGCGGAACATACAGCAGACCCAGCACCACGAAGCCCACCACCGCCCAGACGGGCCCCACACCCATCAGCCAGTACATCGGCACGGACAGCACCGCGAGACCGACGAGCGAGAACAACCACAGCGGCCGCCGCCCGGTCCGGTCCGACAACCGGCCGAAGAACGGGACACAGGCCATCATCACCACCTGCCCGATGAGCATCATGGTGGTGGTGGTGGACTCCCCGAGACCGATGGTGTTCTGCAGGTAGGTCGGCTGGTAGGTGAGCAGCGTGTAGTTCGCCACGTTCAGCGCGACGACCAGGCCGAACAGGGTCAGCAGTTCGCGCCGGTACTCGGTGAGCAGCACCCGGAGCCCACCCTGGGGGTGTTCGTGTTCGTTGACCTCGGTGAACACCGGCGATTCGTCGAGCTTGGTCCGCAGATACCAGCCGATCGCGCCCAGCGGGATGGCGATCAGGAACGGGATCCGCCAGCCCCAATCGTGCATGGCGTCCGAACCGAGGATCAGCTGGCACAACAGCACGACCGCGGAACCGCCCACGAAACCGCCGAGGGTACCGAACTCCAGGAAGCTGCCGAAGAAGCCGCGCTTCTTGTCGCTCGCGCATTCGGCCAGGTAGGTGGCCGCGCCCCCGTACTCGCCGCCGGTCGAGAAACCCTGCACGACGCGGAGCAGGATCAGCAGGATGGGGGCGAGCACCCCGACCTGGCCGTGGGTCGGCAGCACACCGATCAGGCCGGTGGCGGCGGCCATGAGCAGGATGGTGGTGGCCAGCACCACTTTGCGGCCCACCCGGTCGCCCAGCGGGCCCCACACCATGCCGCCGACCGGCCGCAGGACGAAGGAGACGGCGAAGCCGAGCATGGTGCCGAGGGTGCCGAGTTCCCCGGGGAAGAATGCGTCGGTCAGGTAGGTGGCGGTCGCGGCGTAGACACCGTAGTCGAACCATTCGGTGGCATTGCCCATTGCCGAGGCCGCCACCGACCTCTTGAGTTGCGGTGATTCGACCTGGTCTGGTTCCGGCTTCTGGTCCGTCACGGTCAGTCCTCTCCGGCGCATGCGTCCGTGTCGGCCCGGCCGACCCATGACGTCGCGCTCGCCGGCGACCGGGTTCCGGCGAGTATCGACCTCAACCCGTTACCCGCGATTTTGCCTGGGTAAACGCTCGCAGTGCCGGAGCCCGGGCGCCGGGCACCTCTCATCAGCTACTTACCAGCGTATGTGAAGGCGATCACACCCGTGGGAGAACCGGCCCCGGACCCGCCCGCGGCGGCCGTCCGCGGGCCGGTGGTCCCGGCCGCTCAGCGCGACTCCTCGCCGCCGACAGCGGCGGGGTCGGGCCGATGGTTCACCTCGATGAGCGGCAGCCGCAGCGCCGCGGGCGCCGACTCCGGCACCACCGGCGACACCGGGGCGACGGGGGCGACCCGTCGATAGGGCGCGCCGAGCGGTGGCCGGGAATCCGCCTCGCCCTTGTTCGGCCACATCGCCACCGCGCGTTCGGACTGTGCGGTGATGGTGAGGGAGGGGTTGACGCCGAGGTTGGCGGAAATGGTCGAACCGTCGATCACGTGCAGCCCCGGATGGCCGTAGAGCCGCTGGTAGGGATCCACGACACCGGTCTCGGCGCTCTCCCCGATCACACAGCCGCCGATGAAATGGCCGGTCATCGGAATATTGAACACACTGCTGGTGGCCCCGCCGGCGATACCGTCGATCTTGTCGGCGACCCGGCGGCCCACCTCGTGCCCGGCCGGGATCCAGGTCGGGTTGGGAGCGCCCTCACCCTGCCGGGTGGTCATCTTGCGGCCGAACAGCCCGCGTTTGGTGTAGGTGGTGATCGAATTGTCCACCGACTGCATCACCAGCAGTCCGATCATCTGTTCCGACCAGCCCCGCGGGTTGTGCAGATGCGGCAGGTCGCGGCGGTTGCGCCAGATCTCGCGCAACCACAGCCGGCGTTTGGACACCCCCGGTTCCTCGTCGACCATGACACTGCCCATCAGCGAAATGACATTGCTGCCCTTGCCGTAGCGCACCGGTTCGATATGGGTGTCGTGATCGGGATGGATCGAGGAGGTGATCGCCACCCCCTTGGTGAAATCGCTGTTCTTGTCCCGGCTGCGGATCGCGAGCAGTTCCTCGGAATTGGTCCGGGACAGGAACCCCAGCCGGCCGGAGATCTCGGGTAGCGACCCGGAATCGCGCAGCTTGTGCAGCAGCCGCTGGGTGCCCAGGGAGGCCGCGGAGAAGATCACCTGCTCGGCGGTGAAGGTGGTGCGTTTCTTACGCAGCCAGCGCCCGGTCGTCACCGTGGCCACCGTGTAGCCGCCGCCGGGCAACGGTTTCACATCGGTGACGGTGCGCAGGGCGTGCACCGTGGCACCGGCCTGCTCGGCCAGGTACAGGTAGTTCTTGACCAGGGTGTTCTTGGCGTTGTGGCGACAGCCCGTCATACATTCGCCGCAGTGGGTGCAGGTGCGGCGCGCGGGCCCGGCGCCCCCGAAATACGGATCGGGTACATTCTCGCCGGGCCTGCTCCCGGGACCGCCGAAGAAGACGCCGACCGGCGTCCGCTGATAGGAATCGGCGACACCCAGTTCCTCGGCGACCTCCAGGAAGACCCGGTCGGTCGGCGTGGTCGCCGGATTCGTAGTCACGCCCAGCATGCGTTTGGCCTGGTCGTAGTAGGGTGTGAGCTCGTCTTTCCAGTCCGTGATACCGGCCCACTGGCCGTCGCGGAAGAATTTTTCCGGCGGCTCGTAGAGGGTGTTGGCGTAGACCAGGGAGCCACCGCCGACTCCCGAGCCGGCCATGATGAGGGTGTTCTTCAGCAGCGCGAGCCGTTGGATACCGAAGCAGCCGAGATACGGCGCCCACAGGTACTGCCTGGCACGCCAGGATGTTTTGGCGAACTCGTCGTCGGCGAAGCGGCGGCCGGCCTCGAGGACGCCGACCCGGTATCCCTTCTCGGTCAACCGCAGGGCGCTGACGCTGCCCCCGAATCCGGAGCCGATGACGAGGACGTCGTAGTCGAAGGTCTGGCCGGGCCCGGCGCCGGTGCCGGTGCTCGTTGCGGAACTGGACATCTTTCCGAGACTATGGCCTGGATCACCGTCGGGGGCACATACCCGCGGACACGAAATCGGCACTTTCGGCCAACCTGTCCGAGCACGGCCCTTCCCGCTCACCGCTCGGCCGCCGCCACCGGGCCGGAGCCGGGAACCACCGCGTCGGGCACGACGGCCCCGGAGTCCCGGTCGGCCTGCGCGCCGGGCCGGCCGTGCTCCACGACATAGCTGGCCCGGGTGCCGATCGGCGCTCCGGGTCGCCCGACATAGGGCACCACCCGGTAGTCGCTGCGCCACAGCCGCTCGTCGACCTCCACCCGGACGTAACCCCGCTGGCCGTTGAAGAACTTCATATCGGGGTTGGCCTCCAGCAGCATCCGGCCCCGCGGCGGAAGGTCGGCGCCGTCGCGTCCGGTGGTGATCGAGGTCCCGGTGAACTCGGTGGCCACCACCGGGGAGTGCGGGTCGCGATAGTTCCCGCGCAGATCGACCACGTAGTTCTCGTGCCGGTCACCGGTGAGCACCACCAGGTTTCCGCGCCCGCGCGCCGCCGCCGCGGCGAGCACCGCGTCGCGGTCGGCGACATAGCCGTCCCAGGCATCGGTGCCCACCGCGACCGCCGGGCCGGGGTCGTGGTCGGACTGCGCCATCGCGACCTGATTGCCCAGGATCTGCCAGCGGGCCGGCGAGCGCGTGAGGCCGTCGATCAGCCACTCGCGTTGCGGCGCGCCCAGTATCGTGCGGTCCGCCGCGAAGCGATCCGGGCAGTCGACCACCAGGTTTCCACCGTCACCGCAGACCAGCGAGGTCCGGTGCTGGCGGGTGTCGAGCATGGTGAGATCGGCGAGATCACCGAAGGCGTAGCGACGGTGCATCCGGATGTAGGGCCCGGCGGGTAGCTGGTCGATACGCAGCGGCAGATGTTCGTACATCGCCCGGAACGCGGCCGTGCGACGCCGCCGGAACAGGGCGGGCAGCAGCTGGATATCGATCCCGGCGCCCGGATCGAAACCGGCCCAGTTGTTGTCGATCTCGTGATCGTCGAAGGTACAGATCCAGGGGAACGCGGCATGTGCGGCACGCAGTTCGGGTTCGGCCTTGTACTGCGCGTACCGCAGCCGGTAACCGGTGAGATCGGCGGCCTCCGCACCCAGCGTCTCCGGGATCGCGACGCCCGCGCGACCGCGGGCCCATTCCTTCTCGTAGATGTAATCGCCCAGGTGCACCACGAAATCGAGGTCTTCGTCGCACAGATGCCGATAGGCGGTGTAATAGCCGGAACTCCAGTGCTGGCAGGAGGCGAAGGCGAAACGCAACCGCGCCACCCGCGCACCCGCGGCGGGGGCGGTGCGGGTACGGCCCACCGGGGAGATCGCCGCCCCGGCGCGGAAGCGGTAGTAGTACCAGCGATCCGGTGCCAGTCCCCGGACCTCCGGATGCACACTGTGGGCCAGTTCCCGGGTGGCGAGCGCGCTGCCGCGGGCGGCGATCCGGCGGAAATGCTCGTCCTCGGCGACTTCGTACTCGACGGTGACCGGCGCCCGGGCGGTGCCGCCGAGCGCATCGGGCGCGAACGGGTCCGGAGCCAGCCGGGTCCACAGTACGACCCCGTCGGGCAATGGATCGCCGGACGCCACTCCCAAGGTGAAAGGATCGCCGAGCCATCGCGGCGCCCGGTACGGAGCGCTGCTCGCGAGACCCGCGCCGGCCAGGAGCGCGGCCGCACCGGCGGTGCCCGCCTGCAGTAACCGACGTCGGGACAGAGCCATGAATCAGCTTAACCCGGCCCGAATCGCCGGAACGACCGTGGCGGAACCCGGTCGCCCGGTCCGGTCACCGGGCGACCGGACCGGTCTATCGATCGCCGATACAGACCACGAACCGGCGTTCGTCGTAGACGAACCCGCGGTCGGCCGACGGACATGCGTTCACATTCACCGTGTCCGGCAGGATGCTGATCACCTGCACCCCGCCCGGCCCGCATTCCGTACGTTGCGGCTGATCGCCCGAGACATCCACACAGCTGCCGACGACCCAGTCGATATCGAGGCACAGGGTCGTCTCGCCGATGGTGTGGCCCGAGTCGGCGTCGGACGGACAGGCGGTCCCCGCCGGACCGGCAGCGACCACCTTGTACCGGGATTCCGCGCTACCGCAGGCGGCCTTGGTGACCTCCTTCTCCCCCAGCGCGCTCAGGCACTCCCCCGCCGCGACCTCGACCTTCGGTGGGGCCTGTTTCGCCTCTTTGTTGGCCGAACCCGCGATACCGACCGCGGAGGGGGTGGTGGTCGGCGGGACCGTCGACGGCACCAGCACCGACGGCGGGGCCACCGGGGCGGGCGAGGTCTCGGTCACGCCGGTGGCGGCCGTCGTCTCGACGGCGGCCGGCGCGGCGAGATCTTCGGTCGTCTCGTCACTGCCGGCGGTGGCCAGCAGCGCGGCCACGCCGATGCCGAGCACGATCGAGGTCACCACGGCCGCGATGGCGATCGCGGCGGCGGTGGCACCGACCCGGGCACGTTTGTCCTGCGGTGAGAGCGGCGGATTCCCGCCGTCCTCCTCCGGGCCCGGCTGGGTCACGGTTCGCCGCGCAGCACGGCGAACACCGCGTCGACGAACGGCTGCCCGCCGGTGATGTAACCGCCGGCCACCGCACCCACGACCAGGCCGATCGGACCGGTGATGATGCTGAGGAAGCCGAGCCCGACGAGCGCGCCGAGCAGACCACCGAGCACCGCGCCCGCCGCGACGCCGACGACGTTCTCCTGCAGTTCGGTGGTCAGCCGGGCCATCGAGCTGACCGGCCGCATCTCGCCGATGTTCTCGGCGGTGACCGTCGGCGTCAGCTCGAGAGTGGTCCCGTCCGCGCTGATCTCGTGGGCCACCGCCATCTCACTGCCGGAGATCTCGTACTGCAGCGGCACTTCGGCCACCACGGCACCGCTGACGGCCTTGAGTACGGCCTTGGCGCCGTCCGGCGTCAGTTCGAACCGCCCGTCGTGGACCTCGGTGGTGATCGTCTGGGTCTTCTGGTCGACGCTGGTCTCGTAGGCGACGCCCTGGTCGACGCCCTCGCTCTTGATCTCCGGAGCCGGAGCCGCGGGTTCGGCGTGCACCACGCCGGCGGAAATCCCTACAGCGGCGACGGACAGAAGTGCGGTAGCGGCGAAAGTGCCGAACTTCATTACGTTCATTCCTTCTCACGTGAACCGACCCTGGGCCGGGCGGCTGCGATTTCATTCGCGCACAGGACCATACCGATATTCGGAGTTCGAGTGCATATCAGGAATTAAACGGAAAACACATCCTTTAAATTGCTGATCAATAACCGCTCTGTTCGGCGGCAATTCCGCAATACTCGTCTCGGTCAACGGTTATACGACTCTGCGATAACACCGTGACACCAGCATCGGCCTCGGCAGCATTCCGCCGGCAATCGTCCAGTGGCCATAACTTTTACGCCCGGTTATTCATCGGAAGGCTTCGAGGTGTTACACACCCGCCGAAATGTGCCAGTCGTCGCGGGACCGGCGGCCGGGTCCGGCGGCCTCGCCCGCCCGCGTCAACCGGGACTACTTCGTGATCGACGGGGACTGTGCCGCGCGACCCCGGAGTGCTGCACTACTTACAGGACGTTCCACCGTGTCCCCACCGTCGATCCGACCGGAGCACGCGCCATGACGACCGCCGCACACACGCTGCTCACCGCCTGCGCCCTCGCCGCCGCGACCGCGTTCGGGCCCGCACCCGGCGCCGGGGCCGCGGTATCGAACGTGAGCGTCTCCGGTGGTTTCGGCCTCGGCTTCGTCCAGTACGGGACCGGCTGCACCTACACCGTCACAGTCAGCGGGGACGGGGTGGGCACCCTGGAGGACCGGGTGAACGGGCAGCCCGGCGGCACCTTCGGGCCGATCGAGCAGGCCGGCCCCGGCACGTTCACCGCGGACTGGGCGCCGACGGTGTCCGGTCGGCATTCGGTATCGGCCGACGGGGTGGGCACCGAGGTGTATGTGCAGAAGGGGCACGACTTCGGCATCGTCTGTCTCACTCTGCCCGAGTATCTGAGCCTGCCCGGCTGACCGGGCGGTACGGACCGGCGGCCGGTCGCGATCGCCACCGGGATCACTCCAGGCCGCTTGACAGACTCCGTACTTTTGACAGACTCCGTCGAATGGGCCCGGGACGGCAGTCCCGGGCCGGACGAAGGGATTTCGGATGGGTGTCTACGCGGTCACGGGTGCGGCCTCGGGGATGGGCAGGGCGGTCGCCGACAAGCTGACCGCCGCGGGCCACCGGGTGATCGGGGTGGATATCCAGCAGACCGATATCGTCGCCGACCTCGCCACCGCCGCGGGCCGGCGCAGCGCGATAGACGCGGTACTGGCCGCCGCGGACGGCCGCCTCGACGGCGCCGTACTCGCGGCCGGGCTGGGGCCGGTACCGGATCCCGCCCGGTTGCCGGTGATCGCCGCGGTGAACTATCTCGGCACGATCGAGTTGCTGGAGGGCTGGCGACCCGCGCTCGCGGCGACCGGATCCGCACGGGTCGTCGCCTTCGGCAGCAATTCCGCCACCACGGTCCCCGCGGTGCCGCGCCGGACGGTGGCGGCGTTCCTGGCCGGCGATACCGAACGCGCCGTCCGGACGGTGAAGATCTTCGGCAAGCAGGCCGCGCCGTTCGTGTACGCGGCCTCCAAGATCGCGGTCGGTCGCTGGGTGCGCCGCCGGGCCGTCCGTCCGGAATGGGCCGGGGCCGGTATCCGGCTCAATGTCATCGCCCCCGGCGCGATCCTCACCCCGCTGCTCGAACGCCAGCTCGCCTCCCCCACCGAGGCCAAGGCGATCAACGCGTTCCCGGTCCCCACCGGCGGCTTCGGCACACCGGAACACATCGCCGACTGGGTCTGCATGATGCTGTCGCCGGCCGCCGAATTCCTTTGCGGCAGTGTTATTTTCGTGGACGGCGGCACCGACGCCTACTTCCGGCCGGACGATTGGCCGCGCGCGGTACCGCTGCGCCGCATCGTCGGCTACCTGCGCCGGTTCCGTGGTTTCTCCGCGACCCCGCGTGCGGAGTAACCACGGACTGCCTGCGCTGGATACGTGCCCGGGGCGCACCGGGCCCCCGGGTTCGGTGTTCCGGTCGGCCACCCGGGCCGGCTATCGCTTCCGCGCCACCCCGGCCCAGCAGTTCACCTGCGTATCCAGCCACTCCGGTGACTCACCCACCGGACGCCACTGGTTGGCCACAACGACTCCCGGTTCCAGCAACTCCAGCCCGTCGAAGAAACGGGCGAATTCCGCCCGGCTCCGGGACTGCGCGAACACCCCGCTCTGCCGGTACACCGCGAGCGCCTTCGCCATGTTCTCCGGGTCGAGGTCGGTGGTGATGTGGGAGGCGACCACGAACGAACCGGGCGCGAGAGCGTCCACCAGCGTCGCGACCACACCGTAGGGGTCCTGTTCGGCGGTCAGGAAGTGCAGGACGGCGATCAGGCTCAGCGCCACCGGGCGCGCCAGATCGAGCGTTTCGCGTAATTGCGGCGCCGCCAGGATCGCCGCCGGATCGGTGAGATCGGCGTCGATGTAGGTGGTGCGTCCCTCACTCGTGCCGACCAGCAGCGCACGGGCATGGGCGAGCACGATCGGATCGTTGTCCACATAAACCACCCGGGCCGTCGGTTGCGCGGCCTGCGCCACCTGGTGCAGGTTCGGCTCGGTGGGGATACCGGTGCCGATATCCAGGAACTGGGTGACGCCGGCCGCGGTGATCTCGTTCACCGCGCGCTGCATGAAGTTCCGGTTCTGCCGGGCGGCGACCCGGACGGTGGGAAACGCCGCGACCACTTTCTCGGCGGCGTCCCGATCCACCGGGTAGTGATCTTTGCCGCCGAGAACGTAATCGTAGATGCGGGCGCTGCTGGGTACGGTCCGGTTCACTGACGCCGTCTTGCGGTCGGCTTCGGTCATTCTCTGTCCCCTATCGGTCTCGGATCGTCTGTGAGGCATCTCGGCAGGACATGCCAATGATGCAGGCAGGCAGCGACTTCGGCCAGACCTACGCGGCGGTAGCTCTCCCGGATCCCGGATATCGGCCCGATACGACCACACCTCATCCGTGGTGCCATCGACCGCGCGGAGCGGAATCACACAACGCACTCCTATTTCCGATCGGAACCCGTTCCCGTGCCGCGTGATTCGGGCAATTGCAGAGCGTTGCACCAGATCCAGTCGAGTGTCTCCAGCAAGGTGTCGAATTCGATCTGCTCACCCTCCACGAACACCAGATAGGCGACCTTGCTCACCATGCTCGACAACGCCAGCGCCGTCACCCGCGCATGCAACCGCGCCGTGACCAGACCACGCTCCTGCAGGTCGCGGATCAGCGCCGCATTGCGATCGATGAACGCCGAGGCCCGCTCGGCCCGCAGCGCGGCGAACTGCGGGTCGACCCGGGACACCTGCTCCAGAACGGCCATCAGCCGCGCATTGCGCCGATAGGACCGCAGGTACTCCCGGTTCGCCGCGGCGATCCAGTCGCGCGGATCGTCGCTACCGGCGCGCGCCCGGACGTGCGGATGCAGCATCTCCTCCCGGACCTGCTCGACTACAGCGGCGAAAATCTCTTCCTTGCTGTCGAAATGGGTGTAGAAGGACCCCGACGCCACCCCGGCGGTCCGGGTGATGTCACTGATCCGGGCATCCACGAACCCGTCGGCCTCGAAAACCGTTCGAGCCGCCGCGAGCAGCGCCGCGCGGGTGCGGATCCCGCGACGGCTCTTCGGGGCGGGCCGGGTGGAACGACCGGCCACCGTGAGCTCCGGCGCGGCCCCCTCGCCGGGATTCCCACCCGCGGATACGTTGTCGGCTCCCCCGCCGACCTGCCGGCTTGCGGAAGTGTTCTCCTGCCGGGCGTTCACCGGTCACTCGCCGCCATCGCGGGCCGGGCGGATCGCGGAAGTCGGTAGCGGCGGGCGCGCACGAACTCCGCCATCGCCGGCCGAGCGGATCGCGGAAGTCGGTAGCGGCGGGCGCCGACAGGCTCGAATACCGGGATCACGCCGGGAACAGGCGGCCCGTCGCCAGCGTGGTGATCCGATCGGAGTTCCCGGTATCGCGCAGCGTCGCCCGGCCGACCTCGGCCCGCAGTGTCGCGTCGGCGACCACCGGCCCCACCCGGGCGGGTTGCAGGTATCGCAGGCCGAGGGTGCTCAGCGTGGACCCGGGCGCCAGCGACAGAATGGCCTCCTCCGCCGCGAGCGCGATCAGACCGCCGTTGACGGTCCGGGAGGCGTTCAGGCCGTCGTCGGTGCGCGGCAGCACCGCGGTGCCGGGGGCGCGACGCACGCATCCCGCGCGTTCGGCGAGCGGCACCTCGAGCAGCCGGTCCGATACCGGCATATCGACGCTCAATCCCGCGGGCAGCCGCAGGTCCGCGTCGGGCGAGACCATGAACGATCCGCCGCCGAAGGCGAACGGTTCGCCGTCGACGGTCCATTCGACCTCCGCGACGAACACCGACCGCCCCGCTTTGATCTTGCGCCCCACCGCTCGGACCTCGCCGGATCCCGGCGCCGGCCGGTACAGGTGTACATCGAGTTCGAGGGTGACCGGCACCCGCGGCCCCAGGGTGAGCGCGGCCAGCAGCCCGGTCACCGTATCGGTCCAGGTGGCCAGCACCGAGGTGCGCAGCCGCTCGGTGCCGGGGACGTGCATCTGCGGGGTGATCGCCGCCGCCCCGTGCAGCTCGTCGCCGGCCCGCGTGGTCGCGAAGCCCAGCTCCAGCAGAATATGCTGGCGCCGCGGCGCGGTTCCGGTCTCGACCGTCATGGGTTGCCTCCTCGTGCCCGCCCGGGTCGCGCCGGGGGAACAGCCGGGCGCCGACCGGACATGTCCAACGTATCGGGCGGCGAGCCGGAACGCCCGGGCCACGTCCCCGAGCCCGGGCGGGAACCACTAGCTACCGGCGGCTTCGGCCGCCGCGCGAGCCTTACCGAGCTCGGCCCGGGCGATCGTCAGTTTGTGCACCTCGTCGGGGCCGTCGGCGATCCGCAGGGTACGCAGATGGGCGTACATGCTCGCGAGCGGGAAATCCTCGGTCACGCCCGCCGCGCCGTACACCTGGATGGCGCGGTCGACGATCCGCAAGGCCATCACCGGCGCGGCGATCTTGATCGCGGCGATCTCGGTGCGGGCCTCCTTGTTGCCGACCGTATCCATCATCCAGGCGGTCTTCAGGGTGAGCAGCCGCGCCTGTTCGATATCGATCCGGGCCTCGGCGATCCAATCCCGGATATTCGCCCGTTCACTGACCTTGCGCCCGAATGTGGTCCGTGAATCCGCCCGGGCACACATGAGTTCGAGCGCGCGCTCGGCCATTCCGATAGCCCGCATGGCGTGGTGGATGCGGCCGGGGCCCAGCCGGGCCTGGCTGATCGCGAAACCCTCCCCCTCGCCCTTCAGTACCTCGGTGACCGGGACCCGGACATCGGTGAACTCGATCTCGGCGTGCCCCTCCCGGTCGACATAACCGAACACCGGAAGATTGCGGACGACGGTGACGCCCGGCGCGTCGATCGGCACCACCATCATCGACTGCTGCCGATGTTTGGG
Organism: Nocardia sp. NPDC050799; assembly: GCF_040654015.1. Lineage (NCBI taxonomy): Bacteria > Bacillati > Actinomycetota > Actinomycetes > Mycobacteriales > Nocardiaceae > Nocardia > Nocardia sp. NPDC050799. Next base: position 12,857 of record NZ_JBFAHF010000051.1, on the reverse strand, counting down.
CGCGTCCGGATCGGTTTTGCCCATCACGATGAGCACCTTGCAATTGGCGTGCATGGCATTGGACGCGAACCACTTCCGGCCGTTGAGCACGTACTCGTCGCCGTCGCGTTCCATCCGCATCTCCACATTGGTGGCATCGGAACTGGCGACCCCGGGCTCGGTCATCGCGAACGCCGATCGGATGGTGCCCGCCAGCAGCGGTTCGAGCCAGCGCTGCTTGTGCTCCTCGGTACCGAAGAGGGTGAAGACTTCCATATTGCCGGTATCGGGCGCCGAACAGTTACACGCCTCGGGAGCCAGCGCGGGACTGCGGCCCATGATCTCGGCCAGCGGCGCGTACTCCAGGTTGGACAGGCCCGGGCCCCACTCCGGATGCGGATGGAACAGATTCCACAACCCCCGCCGCTTGGCCTCGGCCTTGAGATCCTCGAGGATCTGCGGGTGATGATGCGGATCGCCCGCCGCGGCCATCTGCTCGGCGTAGACCGGCTCGGCCGGATAGACACTGTCGTCCATGAACGCGAGCAGGGTGCGCCGATACTCCCGGGCACGCTCGGTCGAGGTGAACAGTTCCACGAGAACTCCGATCGTCGGGGCGCGGCTCGATGCCTTTCCGACGGTATCCCAAACTTGAATCCGGATTCAAGTACTTCGGCTCCGCGGAACCGGCGAACCCCGGACGAGCACGACACAGGGCCCGGACCCCGGGGGGTTCGGGCCCTGTCGTGGGCGGCCCGACCGCTGCGCTCAGGCGCGAACGGCGGGCCGGGCGGCGGTGTCCTCGTATCCCGGCAGCGGGGCCTGCGGGGGAAAGGTCACCGGCAGGCCGGCCAGCGATCGATGGAAGGGGCCCGGCCGCCAGACCGGCTCGCCGTCGGGGAAATTCGCGCGCATCTCCGGTATCGCGTCCAGCAGCTGATCGATGGCGCCCTCGGCGACCATATAGGCCAGCGATTGGGCGGGGCAGGCGTGCGGGCCCAGACCCCACGCCAGATGGGCGCGGTTACCTGTCAGCTCCGAGGTGCGGATGGCCGGGTCGTTGTTGCAGGCCGCCATGCTGATCACCACGGGCTGGTGCGCGGGGAGCCACACATCGTCGAGCAGGATCGGCATCCGCGGATAGGTGATCAGCAGATTCGCCAGCGGCGGGTCGTTGAACAGCACCTCGTCCAGGGCGTCACGAGAGGTGAGGTTCCCGCCGAGGACGCTGCCGCCGAACCGTTCGTCGGTGAGGATCAGCAGCAATGTGTTGACGATGAGGTTCAGTTCGAATTCGATCCCGGTGCCGTACACCTGCGAAACGTGGTGGGAGACCTCCTCCTCGGACAGCTCGACCGGATGCTGCAGCAGCACCGAGGTGATATCGCTGCCCGGCTGCTCGCGCTTGAGCAGCACCAGATTCATCAGGGCCTCGCCCAGCATCCGGCTGCCGGCTTCGGCGTCCACCCCCTCGAGCAGCGCGGCCGTCCCGGCCGCGACCTGCTGACCGATCTCCGGCGGGCAGCCGAGCAGATAGTTGATCACCTGGAAGGCCAGCGGGAACACATACTGCTGGATCAGCTCCGCCTGGCCGTCCCCGCAGAACGAGTTGATCAGCGGGCCCGCGATGTTCTCGACGACCGTATGGATCGCGTACATGTCCACTTCGTCCATGCTCGCCGTGATCGCCTGCCGATAGCGCACGAATTCCTGCCCGGCGCAACGGCTGGCCATCGGCCGCCATTCCAGCAGCGGCAGGATCGGGCACTCGGCCGGAATATCCTTCTGCCAGACCCGGGGGTCGGCGGGGAAACGATCCGGATCGTTGAGCACCCGCAGGGCGGTGCTGTATCCGATCACCAGGGTGGCGGGCACGCCGGGGGCGAGTTCCACCGGCGCCAGTGACCCGTACCGAGCCCGCATCTCGCGGTAGATCCGGTGGGGATCGGCCGCGAATTCCGGCAGGTACAGCGGTATCCGCGGATCATCGGAATCGATCGGCGAACCGTGCACGTGGGCCTGTGCGTGTCTTCGGTAATCCGAGGTAGTCAAGAACGAAACTCCATACCGTCCGGTTGCGGAGCCGATGGTTTTCCACCGGCCGATCCCGGTTCGAGGCTCCTCCTGCAGCAATCTCCTGACTCGAGCCGGAACCAGGCGATGGTACGACATGGTCACGAACTCTGAACGATTTCGAAACGAGTTGTACGACTGTCTGTTTCGCGCTTTTGTTGGACTAGTCCGCACAATTTCGATCGGTCTGGTCCGAACATTTCACCGGGCTTTTCCGCTACCGCGACGCGGCCGGGCTCGGCGAATCCGAAGCCCGGCCGGCGCCACGGTTCTCACACGCCGAGCGCTTCCAGTGATCGATTGTCATCGATGGCCGAGGTGATTCTCCGCAAAAGTGTGAGACAGGTCTCCGTCGACTGCATCTCCGGCTGATACGCGGCCCGGCCGATCGTGAACGCCCATGCCGCGTAGGCGAACATCGACTGCTGCCGGTAGATCAGCCAGGCCGTGTCGAAGTCGGGCGCCACACCGCCGGCCTCGGCCAATTCCTCCAGATATGCCCGCAGCAGTTCTTCGGCCCAGGCCCGGCGGTCCGCCGGTTCGCACCCGGAGTTGACCGTATAGGCGAAATCGTGCCCCCAGCCGCCGCGCATCACGACCTGCCAGTCCACATAACCCATCCGTCCCTCGGTGGTCCGGTAGGTCTGGCCGATATGCGGGTCGCCGTGCAGCAGGGTATGCGGGAGTTCGGTCGTGGCCAGGTCCACCGCACGCTCGACCCCGGACCACAACCGGTCCGCCTGCCCGTGCAGGCTTTCCGGGACCACTTCGGCCGCCCGGTCCAGACCGACCGCGCAGCGGGTCTTCATATCGATGGCCGCGAGATAGGCCCGCAACGCCTCGTTGGTGGTCTTGAGCACCTCGATGGAGGGGTCCTCCCAGAATGTCCCGTGCAGCCGGGCGAGATTGCGGACCAGATCCTCCATTTCGGCGCGGCCGATCGGGGCGGTCGGTTCACTGAACACCGCCCCCCGTGTGACGGCGATATCCTCCATCAGCGCGATCGACCGCCAGGAAGCCGGATCCGACGCCCCCCAATAACCGAGCGGGGCCTGGATCTCCAGTTTCGGCCGGAAGTCGCGGAAGAACCGTGTCTCGCCGTCGATCATCTTTCCGCCGCCGAGCAGGATCCGCTGACTCAGCGACGTCGTGGTCTTGGCGAACAATGCCTCCGGTAGCCCGGCCGCCCGGCCCGCCTCGTTGTACTCCACCCGGATCGCCACCCGGGTGGAGGTGCCGCTGCTACCACCCGTGGTGTCGAAGGAGACCACTTCGGCGCCAGGGGTGTCCCGGCAGAGCACCGCGGTCAGCCATTCGGCGGTGAGCGCGGCGCCGGACGCGGGCACATCGTCGATCGCGCGGGCCCGGTGCCCGGTGAGTTTCTCGCCGAGGATATGCCCGCCCACCGCGGCGAGCCGGCCGAGCAACCAGAGCTTGTGATTCATTTCCGCCTCACTTTCCGGATGCGCGTGAAACGCGCACACCGTGCCGAACCGTCCGGTCCGGACTTTCTTCTTCGCACCGACGATTTCCGATTTTGCGCCATATTCGCTGCGCTGGAACAGGTTTCGGCCGATTACTCTACGGCGAGGAGGCGAATGAGCCCGGTTCGGCCCGCTCGAGCACGCCGCGCGGCATATATCGGAACGAGACGCCACCGGCACCGGAAGTTTGCCGGAACGCGAAATATAATCGGGTCACCGACCACTGTCGACGAAAGACGCCCACCATGGTGACGCTATCTGTTCGACATGTACCGGACGCGGTGTATCGCGCCCTGCGGATCCGCGCGGACAATAACGGCCGCAGCACCGAGGCGGAGATCCTCGCCATTCTGGAGGAGGTCGTGACGCGCTCCCCGGCAAGAGTCCGATTGGGGAAGGTTCTGGCCGGTGAGCACCCGGATGACGACCGTGCGGAACCCGAACCCGGGGACTGACCGGGCGGCGGTGGGTCAGCCCGCGGTCAGTCCGCGCAGCACGATATCGAGCCCGCGGCCGAACTCCTCGGCCGGTTCCGCCGATTCGCCGGATGCCCGGTCTGCAACCTGCACCTGCGCTCGATCGTGTGCTGGCCGCCCTCACCGCGCCGACTCGGCGCCGGTAGGAAACCATATGCATATCCGGGCCGGTTCCGGGGTCCTGGGAGCCGGCGCTACCGGCCCGGGTCCGCGTTGCCGGCCGGACTGCCGCCCGGATGCTGCCGGGCCAGCGCGCGGCCGATGACGCGGGCACCCTCGGGAAACGCGCCCGGATTCGGCCCGGAGTAGTTGATCCGCAGGTAGGCGCCCGTGGGCTCGGCGGGGAACCATTCGTCGCCGGGAGCCACCACCACTCCTCCGGCCTCGCAATCCCGCACGAGCCCGGTCAGATCGGTGTGTTCGGGTAACCGGACCCAGAGGTTGAGCCCGCCGCGGGGCACCAGTTCCGGGACCGCGTCGGGGGCGTGCTCCCGGAGCGCGGTCAGCAGCAGGTCGCGGCGGATGGCCAAACGCTGCCCCAGACCGCGCAGATGGGTCCGCCACCCCGGATGAGACACCACATCGAGCGCGACCGCCTGCAGCAGCCCGCTCACGTACATGGACTCGGCCTGCGCATCGGAGAGGATCCGATCGCGTGCCGGTCCGCGCGCGACCACGGCGGCGATCCGGACCGACGGTGAGACGCTCTTGGTGAGCGACCGGAGATAGATCACATGGCCGCTGTCGTCCCGTGCGGCCAGCGGGACCGGCACCGAGTCGATGCCGAAATCGTGCGCCCAGTCGTCCTCGATGAGGAAGGCACCGTACTCGCGCACCACCTCGAGCACCCGCGCGGCGGTCTGCGGAGCCCATTGGGCGCCGGTGGGATTGGCGAAATGGGGTTGCGCGTAGAAGGCGCGGGCCCCGGTCTGTTCGAACGCGCGGGCCAGTTCCGCCGGCCGTGGACCCTGCGGCCCGCTCGGCACCGGCACCACCCGCACCCCGGCCCGCTCGGCGGCCATCAGCGCCCCCCAGTAGGTCGGCGATTCCACCAGCAGCGGCCGGCCGGGGCCGACCAACGACTGGAAGGTCGTGTTCAGGCCGCTCTGGCTGCCGCCGAACACGATCACATCGCTGGGCACCGGCGGCAGCACACCGGCCGGGGTCACCGTCGCCAGTTCGGTGGCGAACCAGCTCTGCAGTTCCGGGGCCCCCGCGGTCGGTGGGCGGCCGATCGCCGCATCGCTGCGCGCGGCCCGCGTGAACGCGGCGCGAACCAGGCGGACCGGGAGCAGTTCCCGGTCGGGGTAACCCGAATGCAGGGCGATCCGGTCGTTGGGCACCGTCCGCAGGACGGTGGACATCTGGGCGCGCCGGCCGCGCGGTGTGCCGAGGGCCGCGGTCTGCCAGCCGTAGTCGGCCGGCCGGGCCGGGCGCACCGCCTGGACGAAGGTGCCGACCCCCGGCCGGCTCTCCACCAACCCCTGGGCCACCAGTGCCCGCAGCGCCTTCTGGACGGTGACCGGACTCGCCGAGTACCGCGCGACCAGGGTGCGGGTGGAGGGCAGCTTGGCCCCGGCGGGGGCCGCGGCGATCCACGCGCGGAGGTCCGCGACGATCCGCGAACTGCTATCGTCGGACATGAAGAAACACAGTAGCGCTACTCACCAGCGCAGCGGACCGCTATCGCCCACCCGGATCGGCCCGGCCTGGGGACTACTCGGAGTGGCGGCATTCTCGCTGACCGTCCCGCTCACCCGGATCACCGTGGCCGGGGGCGGAATGTCGCCATTGTTCGTCGCGTGCGCCCGGGCCGTGGTCGCCACCCTCCTGGCCGCCACGGCACTGCTCGTCACCCGTCAGCCGCTGCCCCGCGGCGGGCAATGGCTCCGGCTCGGCATCGTCGCGGCCGGTGTGGTCGCGGGCTTCCCACTGCTCACCACGTTCGCGCTCACCACCACCTCGGCCGGCCACAGCGCGGTGGTGATCGCGCTGCTCCCGGCGGCCACCGCCGTCCTGGCGGTCCTGCGCACCGAGGAACGGCCACCACGCGCGTTCTGGTGTGCCGCGGCCGCGGGCGCGGTGGCGGCCGTGGGCTTCGCGGTGTTCAGCGGGGGCGGGCTCGGCAGTCTGCACTGGCCGGATCTGCTGCTGTTCGGCGCGGTGGTCGCGGCCGCCGCCGGATACGCCGAAGGCGGACTGCTGGCCCGCGAACTCGGGCCCTGGCAGACCATTTCCTGGGCGCTCGTCCTGTCCGCGCCGCCGATGGTCGCGCTCGCCGGTATCGCGGTCGCCGGCCAACCGCCGACCGGTTCCCCGGCACAGTGGGCGTCGTTCGCCTACCTCGGCGTGGTCAGCATGTTCCTCGGCTTCCTGGCGTGGTATCGCGGACTCGCATACGGTCCGATGGCGCAGGTCAGCCAGATCCAGCTGGTCCAGCCGGTGCTGACCCTGGGCTGGGCCGCGCTGCTCCTGGGCGAAAGCCTGGCCTGGTCGACTGCACTGGGCGCGCTGGCGGTCATCGCCTGCGCCGGCAGTGCCGTCCGGACCCGGCTCGGGTACCCCTGCGGTTCCGGGCCGGCCCGCACCGAGTCGATACCGCTCGCCGGCCGCAACCGGACGAAAACTGCTGAAGAGGCGGCCGATAACGGGTCCACGGCACAGCGGCAGAGCACCGCGCCGGCACGAGCCATCCGGTGATGGTGGTGGTTCCGCTCACCCCGGGAATCCCGCGCCCACCCCGTTCGTTACCGCAGTGGAGCCCGGCGATCGGGCTCGCGGACGAGGGAGCAGTACCCGCATCGCGACAAGACTGACTCGGAAGGTTCTGTCATGTCCTGGGTCGTCCTGCTGCTGTCGGGGGTGCTGGAGGCCGTCTGGGCCGCCGCGCTGTCGGCCTCGCACGGTTTCCGCCGGTGGAAACCCACTGTTCTGTTCATCGCGGCGCTGATCCTGAGTATGGCCGGTCTCGCCTGGGCGATGATCGATCTGCCGACCGGCACCGCCTACGCCGTCTGGGTGGGCACCGGCGCGACATTGACCGTCGGGTGGGCCGTCGTCACCGGCCGCGAGCGCGCGGGTACCGCTCGCGTGCTGTTGCTGTCGCTGCTCATCGTGTCCGTGGTGGGCCTGAAGGCGGTGAGCTGACCATGGCGTGGATCATCCTGCTGGCGAGCGCTGTCTGCGAGGCGGTCTGGGCGACCGCGCTGGGCAGATCGGCGGGTCTGACCGAACCGGTGGCGGCGACCGTCTTCTTGGTCGCGCTGGCGGCGAGCATGCTCGGGCTGGGCCGGGCGGTGCGTGATATTCCGATCGGCAGCGCCTACGCCGTCTGGACCGGTGTCGGCACCGCCCTGACCGTGGCCTACGCCATGATCACGGGCGGCGAAGCGGTCACACTCGCGAAGATGGTTTGCCTGACCGGGATCGTGGTCGCGGTCATCGGGCTCGAACTGGTCCCGCACGAGAAGCGGGAGGATTGACGTCCTCCCGGCCCTGAAAGTCCTCCGGCGACACAGTGTGCCGCTACGGTGGGTTCCTGTTGCACAAAGGCTCACTTCCCGCTGGGCGGAAAGACTGACAGCCCCTCCGCAGGCGTTTTTCGAATACCGTTACCGCACAAGGAATTTCGATGCCGACTCGTACGTGATCAGCTAATGGTCCGTCCCGCCCGCGCAGGCCGGCGGGGCGCCCGCCGACGGAACCGGCCACCGCGCGCCATCACGCCGGCCGGCCGGGAGAACCGTGTGCTCGGGGAAGACGGAGTGCACATCGCGCCGGATGCCGGCACGCGGATCTCGTTCGCAGCCGGACCGGTGACTCCGCTCGGGCTCAGGGATAGACCAGCTCGCGATAGGTGTCCAGGATCTTCTGGATCGAGGAGGTGACATGCAACTCGCCGTTGAGCGGCGCCCATTCGTAGCCGGCGTGCGCGCTCAGCACCACCGGACCGGTCGCCGCCACCTCGACGGCGAAGTGCAATCGCCGCACCGGTTTCCCGGCGGGGGACAGATAGTCGAAATCACCGATGTGGTGCCGAATATCCGTGACGGTCAGCCCCGTCTCCTCCTGCACCCCGCGAACGAGGGCTCCGGTCACCGATTCTCCCGGTTCGACGGTCGCGCCGGGCAGTTTCAGGGTGGGGCTGATCGGTCCGGTACTGGGCAGTTCGAGTAGCAGGACTTCCCCACCCCGGTCTATGATCGCACCCACCCGCAGTCCGACCCCGTCCCGCTCGCCACGTGGCAGGGTCTCGTCGAACATGGATACCGACATACGCGGTTTCACCAACCTTCGATCGGGCGGACTCGCCTCGGTCACGCCGTAAACGAGCGTTTCGATATTACCGCGCCGTGACCATAGGATGACAGCGGATCGCCCGAAGTGAGCTGCACAACAGTGCCGTCCGGACCGGCCTCCCGCACATATCCGGCAGCCGGAAAACGCGTCCGCACCGGCGCATCACGAGGGTGAATTCGTTTGCTCGACAACGCTTCCCGGTGTCCTGACGACCTGCTGGCGATTCCATTACCGACGATGTGACCAATAGGAATCGCGCTCACCGCGACCACCGTCGACGACATCCACCTGTGACAGACCCCTCGCCGTTGCGGAATCGACGACCGCGGCCGAACCTGTGCCCCGCGGCGCGCACTCGACCTCGCCGACACTCTCTCCGCCGCGCATTTCGAGAGTATCATTCTCGAAAATCAGAGGATTCTTTCCATAACTCGGAAATCAGACCTATGCTGAGCGGATGCCCCAGCGTGATCGGTATCGGGTCGTCCAGTGGACGACCGGCAATGTCGGAAAGAGCTCGGTCCGCGCCATCGTCGCGAACCCCACCCTCGAACTCGTCGGCTGCTATGCGTGGGCGCCGGCGAAAGTGGGTCGCGATATCGGCGAACTGTGCGGTATCGAACCCCTGGGCATCACCGCGACCGACGACGTGGACGCGCTACTCGCGCTGAAACCGGACTGCGTCGTCTACAACCCCATGTGGATCGATGTGGACGAGCTGGTGCGCATCCTGTCCGCCGGCGTCGACGTGGTCACCACCGCCTCCTTCATCACCGGTCACCGGCAGGGCCCGGGTCGCGACCGGCTCGCCGAGGCCTGTCGCCGTGGCGGTTCGACGATCTTCGGCTCCGGGATCAGCCCCGGATTCATCGATCTGCTGGCCATCGTGTCGGCCGGTATCTGCGACCGCGTCGACAAGGTGACCGTCAGCGAGGCCGCGGATACCACCTTCTACGACTCGCCCGCGACCGAACGTCCGGTGGGCTTCGGACAACCCGTCGACCACCCCGGCCTGCCGGAGATGGCAGCGGAGGGCACCGGGGTCTTCGGTGAGGCCGTGCGGATGATCGGCGACGCCCTGGGCGTGGAGCTCGACGAGGTGCGTTGCGATGCGGAGTTCGCGCAGACCACCGCCGATCTCGATCTGGGGTCGTGGACCATTCCGGCCGGTTGCGTGGCGGGTGTGTTCGCAAGCTGGAAAGGGATCGTCGCCGGACGCACCCTGGTGGAACTGACAGTGCGGTGGCGTAAGGGGCAGACCCTGGAACCGGACTGGAAGATCGACCAGGACGGCTGGATCCTGCAGGTGGACGGGCGGCCGACCGTGAAGAACGTGGTGAGCTTCCTGCCGCCCCCGGATTTCCAGGCGGAGACCATCGCCGATTTCATGACCCTCGGCCACATCATGACCGCCATGCCGGTGATCAACGCCATCCCCGCCGTGGTCACCGCGGCGCCCGGCATCGTGACCTACAACGATCTGCCGCTCATCCGGCCGCAGGGAGTCGTCCCCGGGGTCGGATGATCGGCCCACGGCGGCGCCGGCATCGGCACCCATGGCCGGGTGGTACGCCGGGCCCGCGGATCATCGACCCGGCGACCGACGCTGTCTACCCCGTAGCCCCACCATTGACATTTTTATGACGACCGGTCTACTTTCGACCTATGGGAGCCAAAGGAGCCGAGACCCGGCAGCGGATGATCGAGGCGACCCGGCACTCGATCGAGCGTCAGGGCTACTTCGGCACCGGGCTGAATCAGATCCTCACCGCGAGCGGCACGCCGCGGGGTTCGCTGTACTTCCACTTTCCCGGCGGTAAAGACGAACTGGTCGCCGCGGCCGTCACCCAGACTTCCGGGCTGGTCGACGCGGCACTCGACGCGGCCGACTTCACCGATCCGGCCGGTGCGGTCGCCGAACTGATCACCCTGCTCGGCGAGCGGCTCGAAGCCTCCGGCTGGGAGAACGGGTGCCCGGTCGCCACCGTCGCCCTGGAAGTCGCGGGGACCAATGACGCGGTCCAGCAGGCATGCGCCCAGGTGTACGCGCGCTGGACCGAGGCGCTGCGGATCATTCTGCGGACCGCCGGATATCGCGATGCCGATGATCTCGCGGTCTCCCTGCTCGCGCTGGTCGAGGGCGCACTGCTGCTCGCCCGGACCCACCGCAGCCGCGATCCGCTGGATCGGGCCGCGCGCGTCGCCCGCACCCTGCTCTGACTCCCCGCTCACCCGTACCGGAATCTGACATCCGCACAAATTATGTAGACCAGTCTAGTTAGGAAGTGACTATGAGTACTCCCGACACAGTCGTCTTCGGGGCGGCGGGATTCATCGGCCGCGCCCTCGTCGCCCGACTGCTACAGCAGGGCCACACCGTCGCCGCGGCGGTCCGCCCCGGGACCGAGGCACGGCTCCGGTCCTGGCTGGACAGCCGGGGTCTCGACCGGGAGCGGCTCACCGTACTCGGGTGCGATATCACCGATCCCGGCCTCGGCACCCTGAGCGCGGCACCATTGGACGACGTCCGCGACGTCTACAACTGCGCCGCGCGGTTCTCCTTCGGGCTCGATCCCGCGGCGGCCCGGGCGGTGAACCTCGACGGCGCCCTCCACGTGCTGCACTGGTCCGCCGGCCGCCCGCGGCTGCGCCGGCTCGTCCACATCACCGGCTACCGGGTCACCGTGCCGGAATCCGCCGAGCACGACTACGCCGTCGGCGCCTACGGCGCCTCCAAATTCGAAGCGGACGCGGTGCTACGCGAACAGGCCGCGGCCGCCGCGGTCCCGCTGACCGTCGCAAATCCGAGCACCGTCGTCGGGCCCGGTCAGTACATCGGCCTGGCCGAACTCGTCCGCGATCTGTGGCACGGCGCGCTGCCCGCGCTGCCCGGCAATGCGGAGACTCTGCTCCCGATCCTGGACCTGGACTACTTCGTCGATTTCCTGACGCTGCTCCCGCAGCAGCCGGATACCGCCGGCCGTTCCTATACCGTGCTCGACCCGGCCAGTCCGCCGCTCCCGGAACTGATCCGGCTGCTGGCCCGGCATATGCATGTCCGCCCGCCGCGCCTCACCCTCCCCGTAAGCCTGGTGGCGCGCCTGCCCCGCCGGCTGACCGGGGTGGACGCCGAACGCCTGGCCTTCATCTCCGGCGATCGCTACGACACCTCCGCCGCCGACGCGGTGGCCGCACGCGCCGGGCTCACCCATCCCGCGGCCGAAACCGTGCTCCGGGACTGGGCGGATCACCTGGTGAGCAGTCGATTCGGCGCCACCGAAGCCGACCCCGCCGCGGGCTTCGACCGCGGGCTCTGGGTCGCCGGCGAACGGCACACGCCGGAATACGTCCTACTGCACGGACTTCCCACCGACAGCGAAGCCTGGCGCGAGGTCCGTGCGTCGCTCGACGCCCCCACCCTGGCCGCGGACCTCCCGGGCCTGGGCCGTTCCGCACCGCAGCCGACCGGGCCGGACAGCTGGCTCGACGACCTCCTGGCGCCGGTCACCGGCCGCCCGGTGCTGGTGGGCCATTCCCTCGGCTGTGTGCCGGTACTCCGATACGCCGCCGCCCATCCCGACCGCGTCGCGGGCGTGGTCCTGATGGCACCGGCCTTCCTGCAGAGCGGCGGCTCCCGCCTCGCCCGCACCCCGATCGCCACCGCGCTGCTGCGCCGCCTGCCGCCCGCGAGACTGACCGCGCTGCTGGGGATCCCGGCGGGCCCGGCGGTGGAGAGCGCGAGCGCGAACCTGCGCCGCCCCGGGGTGGCCCGCCGCACGGTCGCGGCGCTACGCGCCGCCGGCAGGCCGGATGCCCGCGCGACCGCCCGCCGCCTCCTCGACGAACTGCGCGTGCCGGTCCACCTGGTGACCGGGTCCGCCGATCCGCTGACCACCGCGGTCACCGCCCCGGTCACCGAGATCGCGGGCGCCGGTCACTATCCGCATCTCACCCATCCCGAACAGGTCGCCCGGATTCTCGATTCGGTCCGGAAGGATTTCGCGGACAGCACCCGCCGAGCGCCGGCGCCGGGCCGGTAATCGGGCTGCCCGGCCGGGCCGCATCCGCGCAGTCCGGCCCGCACCCGCCAGATCTGCTCGGCCACCGCCTCGGGGGTCTGTACCCGGCCGCCAGAAATCCCGGTCTGCCCGCTTCTCCGACACACACCCCCGATTCCGGCGTCGAGGGCCCACCCGCCATGGGCGCCGCCACTATCGGCACGGCCGGACGATCGCCATGGACACCGGTGCGGCAGACAACCCCGACACACCTCCTCGGTGCGCGGGCATCCGCGACGGCGGCTGGATCGCTCCTCGGTCTGTCGCGCGAGTTGGGCAACGCGGCCCGACCGGTCCTCGGCCGACCGGCAGCGCTGGACGGCATGGTCGGCCTCGCTCCCGCCGCGGCCGGATGGTCCCTGGATCGATCGCCGCCGACCCGACCGGCGATCAACCCGAGCACACACGACCGGCGATCGGTGGCACGAGCCACCGAAAGCCCGGGGTAGGGATAGGAGCGTGATCGCGACAGCGGGTGACGCAGCGCG
>NZ_JBFAHF010000050.1:0-40306 GCF_040654015.1 Nocardia sp. NPDC050799 | reverse complement strand
TTCCGAGGACTCAGCGGCGAGCACTTCGCAGCCCTCGATCACTGGCTGCGAGCAACCTGAGAAAAATGGAGATCCACAGGAATTGACAATAACTCGCAGTCGTGGTCGGTGTCCGGGTGGTTGACGTTGTGGGTCTCCACCGCTTCTCTGCACCAGCGTCGGAGACACGCTGAGGTTGTCGAAAACTGGAGGATTATGTCGGGTGGTTCTGCTTGGTGTTGAGGTGATCAAGATGCAGGCCGTCGTCGAGGTTCCGGTCTTCGATACGGAGTCGCCGCAGCCATGGCCCGTCGCGTCGGTGGCGGCGGGATCGTGGTTGGCGCTCGACGCCGGCTGTACTGATGAGGAAGTTGGGCTGTTTGTAGGCACTCTGGCTCACCGTCTCGATGTCGAGTCTCCGGGTGGGCGCGATGAGGTCGTAGCCAGGCTGCTCGCAGAGGAGATCCTCATCGTGGCTGGTGGTCTGCGGTTGCTCGACATGGTCACCGGGATGGCGGTGGTGCCGGGCTGCTGCGCCGGGCTCGAGGGTTGGCGCGATTGGGGGCAGGTGCTGACGGGCGGTTCGCCGTGGCTGGGCCATGACCCGTGGCCGGAAGTCGAGATCGGCAGTGACGGTGATCTGCGCGTGTGGCAGGCCGGCGGCGCGAACCGTCACCACGGCCGGTGGGCGGGGACAAGTGTCGTGCTGCCCAGGCTCATACTGCCTGACCTGCTGAGGAACGTGCGGCAGGACCTGGTCGGCTTTCTCGCTCTGGTGAAGCAGTGGACGGGGCGCAGCGGGTTGGGCGAGAACGGAACCGCTCTTGTAGAGGCGATCGACCGGAACTTCACCATTACGGCTCCGTTGGATCTGCCCATCGATTGAGCATCGGTGGATTTCGCCTCGGATGGCTATTGGGTCCGGGATCTGTGTGGTGATCCAGACCGGTGCATGGTCCTGCTCGGCGGCAACGGTCGCGATGGTGTTCATTGAGCCGACCTTGTGATGAAGCTGAAAACAGCGTTCGAGCGGCGATACCCACGCAGCACCCTGGAGTTCACCCGCGGCACCGATGTGGATCAATCCCCGGGTCGAGACCGAGCACCGTACCGGGCGTGGAACCGCCGATGTGCACATGACCTCCGACCCGGTCTGGACCGCCACCGCGGCCGAATCCGGCACCTATTCCGTGGAACCGGTCGGGCCGTCCTTCGCCGACCCGGCCTACGACCGGGAGCGCAGCGTCCGTGGCGACCGGTTCTTCTTGACCAGTGCCGCGGTCTTCGGGCTGGGCTGGAACACCACCGCGCTGCCGCGGGGGCTGACGACGCCGGCGGATCTGCTGGACCCCGCACTGCGCGGCAGGATCGGCGTGACCAACCCGAGCGGGTTCGCCGCGGTGGTGGACCACTATCAGTTCTTCGATCGCAACTGGGATCCCGACTTCACCGAGAAACTGGCCGCGCAGCAGCCGCGCATCTATCCGAGCGCGCTCGGTGTGGCGCAGGCGTTGAACTCCGGGGAGATCGTGGCGACGCCGATGGTGCAACCGCTGGTACGCGAGCAGGCCGCCGGGGCACCGGTCGACTGGAGACTGCCCGACCCCGCCTGGGGCACGCCGTGGTACAGCCATGTCCTGGCCTCGGCGCCGCACCTGAACGCCGCGCAGGTGCTCGCCGATTTCCTGGTCACCCGGGACGGGCAGACGGCGCTGTCGACCGGCTATGCCGCCGCCCTGCCCGATACCGAGGGCGCCGTGGCACGAGCCCAGGACGTCCCCTTTCCCGATACCGCCGCGCTCGCCCCGGACGCCGTCACCCGGTACCAGCAGACATGGCAGAAGATGTTCCAGCGCTGATCACCCCGGGTGAGCCGGCTCTCGCAACACCGGGCGGCACGCATCGGGCGCTCGGACAGTACGCGCTGGGGCGGCGATCGCCTCGGGCCGTGTGTCTCTCCGGCCGACCCCGGTGGCGGCCGGAGAGACACACGCGGGTTATCCGGGAGCCGGATGGTGGTGGTCCCGCGGCGGGGTGAGTTCGTCGACCACCACCAGGTTCCCACCGGACTGTTTGGCCCGGTACATGGCGGCGTCGGCGGATTGCAGCAGCCGATCCGGCGTCGGGCGCGGGCACCCGGGACAGGTCGCCGCGTCGAAGACCGCGACACCCACACTCGCGGTGACCTCCACCGCGGTCTCCGGGGGGTCGGCGACCGCGCGGCGCAGACGTTCGGCCTCGGCGCGCGCGGCCGCCGCGTCCATCGGCGCGGCCACCACGAACTCCTCGCCACCGGTGCGCGCCACCACCGCCGTCTCCCCCGCAGCGGCGTGCAACCGCCGGGCGGTCCGTACCAGGACGGTATCGCCGACACGGTGCCCCCAGGTGTCGTTCACGCTTTTGAACCGGTCGAGATCGAAGCTCATGACGCAGATCGCGGGAAACCGGTCGACCAACAGCGGCAGCCGGATCTCCAGACCCCGGCGGTTCAGCAGTTCGGTCAATGGATCCAACAGCGATTCGGTGCGCAACAGCCAGTACAGGATCTGCAACGCGGGTAGCGCGCTGACCACCGAGACGAACAACAGCAGGCCGACCGCGCAGGCCAGCCGGATATCGCCGCCCCCGGTGGCGATCCGCACCGAGAACACGATCACCGACAGCAACGACCACACCGAATGCGCTGCCAGGGCCCGCGCACTGTGGAAGAAGCCCAGGTAACTGCCGGTGACCACGAGCAGCACCGCACCCATCGCCCCGAACAGCCGATCCGGCACCTGGAGGAACTCCATCGTGAACAGCACATCCGCGCCGCCGATCAGCACCAGCGATTCGGCCTTGCTCGGCCAGGCCAGCAACCACCAGCGCAGGGCCCACAGCGTCCCGCACAGCACTCCGAGCGTCGAGGCGATGCCGGGATCACCGGCCGGCCCCACCGGTGTGCCCGCGATCACGGCGCCCATCACCGCGATCGCCGCACCCGCGACGCCGATCAGCACTTTCAGTGGGCCCAGCGCCGATCGCGCCGCCAACGTGCGCACCAGCCAGCCGTAATCGACCGGGTCGTTCCACCAGGCCCGCAGTGTCTTGCTGTCATTCATCGACTCACCCTTGGTCCCGACCGCGTTGCCCACCGTAGCCCGTACCGGCCGGCGGAATTCCCAAAATTCGACCGGCTGGTCCGGGGCAGTTCAGACCGGACATTATTCCCCGGACCGGAACGGATGGAGCAGAGACATCGAGGTGTTGCACGCGAGCCGGCCGGCGCATCGGCCTCCGGCGCCTCCGGCTCCGCCCGCTACCCCGGGGCCGGTTCCGGCTCGAGAGTCCCGGCAACGGGCGCATTCACCGCATATCCGGGGTCCGGGTACCGGTGGACGGGACGGCGTCTCTTCCGGACGGTCGATCGCCGGTCGCCGTGCTCGACACCCGGCAACCACCCGATCTCGTCGCGGCCGAGGCGTTGCGCCAGTGGCACGATAGCGGGCGCCGCCGGCGGTGGCCATGAGCAACCCGGCGCCGCGTTACCGAGGACCGCCTACCGGCAGATCCCGGTCATCTCCCCCGGCAGCTCATAACCCGCGCGCATGAACCGTTCGCGCAGTTCGTCGGCGGAGAACAGGTAGAAGAGCATGACCACATCGGCCTGTTGGCCCGCGCGATAGCGGCCGATATCGTCGCCCTCGGCTTCCAGTATCCGGTCCAGCCGCTGGATGTTGCCGTATCGGCGCCGGTAGCGCCCAGTCCAGCTCCCGTAGCCGCTCGTAGCCGTCGAACTGGCTGATCACCCCGTCGTGGAACGGCACGTACATCCGATGGGCGACCTCGCGTCACCGGTCCGGCTCCGCCGGACCCACGCCGAGCCGTTCCAGTAGTTCGGCGCGGACGCGGGGCGCGAGCGTAGCGAGTGCTTCGAGCGCACAGGTGATGGTCCAGGCAGCCATGACATTGGTGTAGGCGTTGTTTCCGCCGGAAATCGACTTTGGTCTCTTCCGGCCGGGACCAACGCCCCCATCGTCCGCGGGGTCCGCGCTTTAACCTCGCAGTATCCGGAGGAACCGGAGCGGCGGAGAAACCGTGGCCGGTAGCCGAGCCCGGATTCCGGAGCCGATGAGCGAGAAGGTGAGCCCACCGTGAGCACACATACCCGAGAGCCCGTGGTCGTCGGTGTCGACGGCTCGGCCGCGTCGTTCGCCGCCGTCCAGTGGGCGGCCCGGACAGCGGCAGGCCACGGCGACCCGCTGAACCTGGTGTACGCCGTCGGGGCGCCGCTGGATTTCGGGCCCGGGCTCGGGGTCGTCGCCTTCGACAATCAAGCGCTGCGAGCCGACGGCGAGGCCGTGTGCGCCTCCACCGCGAAGATCGCCCGCGAGATCGCCGGTGAGCTGGAGATCACCACGACCGTGGTCGATCCGGACCCGGCGCCCGCGCTGATCGAGCGATCCCGGGCCGCCCGCCTGGTCGTGGTGGGCACTCACGGCCGTAGCGCGATCGGGCGGGGGCTGCTCGGTTCGGTGAGTACCTCCCTGGCGCGACACGCGCACTGCCCGGTCGCCGTGGTCCCGCAGAGCTACGGTGAACACGGCGACCGCCCGGGCGCGCCCGTGGTGGTCGGGGTGGACGGGTCACCGCGCAGCACCGAGGCCGTCGATATCGCCTTCGACGAGGCGACGCGCCGCGGCACCGGTCTCGTCGCGGTCACCACCTGGTCGGAGTTCTTCCGGTACCTGTCGCGGCCCGAGATGCAGGAGCGGGCTCGCGTTCTCCAGGCCGAGAGCCTGGCCGGGCACACCGACCGGTACCCCGATGTCCCGGTGACCCGGGTTGTCGTCGAGGACCGGCCCGCACGGAGGTTGCTGCACGAAGCCGAGAGCGCGCAACTGGTTGTCGTCGGCAGTCACGGCGGCGGCGGTTTCGCCGGAATGAGCCTGGGCTCGACCAGCCAGGCGGTGTTGCACGGGGTGTCCGTACCGGTGATCATCGCGCGGACCCGCGCCTGAGCGGACG
This sequence comes from Nocardia sp. NPDC050799, assembly GCF_040654015.1. NCBI lineage: Bacteria > Bacillati > Actinomycetota > Actinomycetes > Mycobacteriales > Nocardiaceae > Nocardia > Nocardia sp. NPDC050799. The sequence continues at coordinate 35,320 of NZ_JBFAHF010000050.1, read as the reverse complement.
GTCACGAGCCGGCGGAGCACGGCCAGGAAGGCACGGACCGCCCGCCGCATCGCGCACTGCTTCCGACTCCGGAGGCCGGAAATCGCCCTCCGGAGTCAGGGCAGTAGCACGGCGGCGCCGTCGAAGCGACCGTGCGCGAGATCGGACAGGGCCCGGTCGGCTCGCTCCAGCGGGTAGGGATGGGTCGTCACCCGCAGCCGATGGCGCGCGGCGAAGGCGAGGAAATCGCGGGCGTCGGTGCGCGTATTGGATGTGACGCTGCGAATCTGCCGTTCGCGGAAGAGATGGCGTCGATAGTCGAGCGGGGGGATATCGGTGAGGTGGATTCCCGCCACCGCCAAGGTCCCGCCCGCTCCGAGGGCCTCCAGCGCCGGCGGTACCAGCTCGCCCACCGGTGCGAACAGAATGGCCGAATCCAGCGGTTCCGGTGGTGGATCCGCGGCAAGCTGTACCGACGCGACACCGAGCCCGAGCGCGAGTTCGCGCGCCGCGGCGCCGCGGGTCATGACATGGACGCGAGCGCCGCGGGCGAGAGCGACCTGAGCGGTCAGGTGGGCGCTGCCGCCGAATCCGTAGATACCCAGTACCCCGCCCTCGGGCACGAGGGCCCGGGTGAGCGCCCGGTAGCCGATGATGCCCGCGCACACCAGTGGCGCCAGCTCCCGGTCCGCGTACCCGGCCGGCAGCGCCAACGCGAAATCCGCCGGAACGGTGACATATTCGGCATACCCGCCGTCCGCGTCCCATCCGGTGTACCGCGAGTCCGGGCACAGGTTCTCCGCATCTTGCCGGCAGAACTCGCACACACCGCAGGTGTGCCGCAACCACGGGATCCCGACGCGATCCCCCACGGTGAAGTCCCCCCGTTCGGCGGGGGCGACGACTTCGGCGACGACCTCGTGACCCGGTACGACATGCGGCCGGTGCACGGGCAGATCGCCTTCCACCACGTGCAGATCCGTACGGCACACACCGCAGGCCAGCACCCGGGCGAGCAGCTCGCCCGAGCCCGGTCGCGGAAGCGGATCCCGTCGGGCGATGATCGGTTTCCGGTCGATACCCCTGGGCACGTCCACCCGCCACGCCCGCATGGTCACCGGGTTCACACCGGGACCTCTTCGATCAACCTCGTCCCGGTGACCAGGGTGGGTTCGATACCGATGACGACGCCGCTGTCCGGATCTCCCCAGGGGCCGAGCCGCCGCGCGTACTCCGCGGCGAGTTCAGCGGCGATGACCCGCCGCGCCGGCCCGGTGACCAGCACCGACCAGCCGATCCGCCGTACCGGGTCGATCTCGTCGGCGTGATAGGCGACGATGGCCGGGCGGTCGAGCGCCGCCCGGGCCAGCCCGGCGAACGGCTGGGTCCGCACGATCACCTCCCCGCCGTCGCCGATGAGATGATTCACCGGCCGCACCGCGGGCAGCGCGTCGGCGGTGAACACGATGCGCCCGAACGGGGCGGCCGCGAGCAGGCGCAGGGCTTCGGCGCGCTCCAGCGGCACGGTTCGCCGCGGAGCTCCGCCGCAGCCCGGGGCCAGTTCGGGACCTATCACCTCGTTTCCCCGCTTCCTCTGTCGGCACCTCCCCTCAGATCACCACCACGACAAGGAAAAAGACAGGGCCGAATGCCCTCTGCCACCGCTCACCAAGTACCTTCCCGGCGCACCGCGGCGGCGGGAAGGTAACCGGCAAATCCGAACACCACTTCCCCGCCTCCGCACCACGGGAACCCCATCCCCTCGGACGAGGCCGAATGTCCCCGGGACAGGAGCCGAGCGACCCTGGGGGCACCGGGCCGGCCCATATACCGTCGAGGGATCGTTGCGTGCAGCGAGACGAGGAAGTGAGTGCGGCGCCCGCGTCACGACGGCGAGAGTTCCACCCTGCTCCGGCATATTGATTGCAGGGCAACCGACCTCAGCTCACGGCCGATATCGCACCACAGAAGCTCGGTACCCCACGTGTGGCGAAGAACCGTTCGAGTTCGGCCACTATACGATCGCCGATGGCCGAAACCGACCAGACCCCGGCAGTCAGAGCACCGAGGTGGAGGCACTTGTCGACCGGGTACGCGATGCACCGGAGTCGAAAAGGCACAGCACGGCCGGGCTACCGACGACGCGGCAGTGCCTCCACCGCCGGTCCGTCACTCGGGTGTCTGTGCTCTGTCACCCCAGCCATGCCATCACCGGCAGCTGCCCTCCATACCCTCTAGCGCAGCAACCTGGACAACTTTTCTGCGAAGCAGACAATGGCGCGTTCGCCCTCCTCCAGCACGCCGGCCAGCAGAAAGAAGCTATGCGGCATCCCTGCATACTCGCGGAGCTCGGACCCGACACCCGATGCCTCCAATTTGGCGGAATAGCGCCGAGCATCATCTGACACCGGATCTACCTCCGAGCTGAAAATAAGCGCGGGAGGAGCTCCCGCCAGACTTTCCTTCATCAAGGGTGATGCGGCCGGGGACCGTCGAGCTTGTACATTCGGAAAATACTGATCGATGCACCATTCGAGAACAGGGCGTGGCAAGATCGGCGCCTGACTGTATTGCTCGACAGAAGTACTGGTCAGGGTCGCATCGAGCACCGGGCACAGCAGCCCTTGCGCCTTCACCATTGCACCGTTGGCGCGTTCCCGAATGCCTACTGCGGTCGCCGCCGCGAGCATCGCTCCTGCCGAGTCACCGGCAACCGCCAGTGCGTCGCTGTCGATACGCAGTTCATCGGAGTGATCTGATACCCAGTGGAAGCATTCCACCGCATCGTCGTGAGCGCTGGGAAAGGTCGCTTCGGGAGCGAGTCGATACGCGATAGCGATAACACTGAACCCGCCCCGGATACTCAACTCCCGACACAACCTGTCATGTGATTCGAGACTACCTCTGACGAATCCGCCACCATGAAAGTAGACCACGCCGGGTACGGCACCTACCGCGCCTTTCGGTCGATAACTGCGCGCCCTTATAGCCCTTCCGGGGAGGTGGATTTCGAAATCTCTCACTTCGCATTCAGAACTGGGGTCACCTGCCAACGCGACCAACTTCTCACCAGCCGATCTGTACGAGGCAATCGATACGTCCCAGGGTTGTGCTGGTGGGTTTTTGGAAAGTGAGGCGAGCAGTTCTCGCACTTGAGCATCTAATTTACCCATTACCGAACCGCGCGATCGTCCACGCGGCATTTACCCGCTTCCTGCAGCATCGTCATCAGTCCTTATTGAAGTCGTGGCCCCCACAGCCTCGGCGCCTGCAGCGCACGGGAGTGAAAGGATTCTGCACGCCCTATCGGTGATTGTCAACACAGTGTCGTCCAGCGTTAAAGCCCCTTGCGACACTGGCCGCCACCGCAGCGTAGACAGCCCCTAGCGGCAGATTCCAAGACTCTGGACACACCGTTGACTTTCATCAACGGTGAGTCTAGTCTCACATCTATCAGCCAGATCTCAACTACTCGCCACGGCGGGTGAACGAAAGGACCACCATGACCATCGAGTCCGGTGTCGATCAGATCCAGCCGTCGACGACCCGAGATGGAGAAAGTTATGTCTCTCACCGCGATGATGTGCATTTCACCATGACCGGCGATTTCATGACCGGTGTGGATTTCTGGATTCATGCGACCGGAGAAACTACCCAAGGTCAGCTGATCGTCATCGAGACGAACTGGGTTCGTGGAACCGAACCGGTTTGGCATATTCATCACCGCGAAGAAGAAGGCTTCTTCGTGATGAGCGGTGAAATCAAGATTCACACTGAGGCAGGGTCCTACAGTGCGGGCGCCGGACAGTTTGTGTGGGGACGCAAAGATCAGCGGCATACCTATGAGGTCGTCGGAGAAGAGGCGAGGATTCTCGTCGTGTTCGTGCCGGGGCCGGCGGGAAGTTTCGAGCCCGGCGGCGGCATCGACAAGTACTTCTACGAAGCTCGCGATCGAGAATTGCGCACTCCGGAACAGCTCGCGGCAGAGGTGGAGAATCTCAAGACCAATTACGGCCTGGAAATGTTTCCCGAGCTGCCCCACCCGCGGGAGACACAAGCCTGATCATTCGAGCAACACTTCGCCACTTCGCTGATTTGGAGTATCTGTGACTACCAACGGTGTCCATCTAGAAACCGTTCCGCACTGGATCGACGGCGCTTCCGTGGGTTATGCGAGCGCGACAAAATCGGAAATCGTAGACCCAGCGACAGGTCATGCATTGCGGACGGTCGAACTGGGCGGCGCTGACGTGGTCAACGAGGCTGTTGCCAGCGCACAAAGCGCAGCGGAAGCGTGGGCATCGACTCCGACCCCGGCTCGGGCGACGATTCTCCTGGCATTTCGCGCACTTCTGCTGGAACACACCGAGGAGCTCGCATCTATTATCACCGCGGAGCAAGGAAAGACTCTTGCCGACGCGAGGGGCGAGGTGGCCCGCTCTGTCGAAGCCGTCGAGGTTGCGACGTCTGCAGTTCAACAACTCAAAGGTGAGTTCGCAGAACAAGTCTCCAGAGGTGTCGACACATACTCCTTCCGTCAACCGCTAGGAGTGTGTGTCGGCATCACGCCGTTCAACTTCCCCGTTATGGTGCCGGTATCGATGTTCGCAGCAGCGATCGCGTGCGGCAACTCGTTCGTTCTCAAACCCAGCGAGAAGGTGCCATCGGCTTCTGTGCGACTGGCGCAACTTTTCGCCGAAGCCGGCCTACCCAACGGTGTCTTCAACGTCGTACACGGAGGAGTCGACGCAGTAAACGCGCTGATCAGCCATCCTGACGTCGCCGCGATTTCTTTCGTTGGCTCCACTCCGGTCGCCCGTGAGATCTACCGCCGCTCAGCCGAGGCCGGCAAGAAGGTGCAGGCACTGGGCGGGGCGAACAATCACTTGGTCGTGATGCCCGACGCCGACCTGGACGCGGCAGCGGATGCGTTGGTATCGGCGGCATATGGCGCTGCCGGTCAGAGGTGCATGGCGGTAACCGTGGCAGTGGTTGTCGGCGACGTTGCCGACCAACTGGTTGCCGAGACCGCGCATCGAGCCGATGCCTTCCGTACGGGGCCGGGAGACGCGGATGGTTCCGATATGGGGCCACTCATCTCGGCGGCCGCCATCGAACGAGTCCGCGGCGCCCTTGATGCGGCTGCCGACCAAGGCGGAACCGTCGTCGTAGACGGTCGAAAGTACAGCACCGAGGCCGCAGGGCACTTCATCGGCCCAAGTCTTGTCGACCACGTCCGGACAGACAGCGACCTCTACAGAGAAGAGATCTTCGGCCCGGTCCTCAGCGTGGTTCGCGTCGACGATCTCGAGGAGGCTCTTCGCGTCGTCAACGCGAGCCCGTACGGAAACGGCGCGTCGATCTTCACCGCGAGCGGAGTAGCAGGTCGCCGGTTCGCCCACAATGTACGAGCAGGAAGCGTCGGGATCAATGTCCCTATTCCGGTGCCGATTTCGTGGTTCGGGTTCGGCGGATGGGGCGACTCACGATTCGGTGATGACGGGCTGAACTATGACGCCTATCGTTTCTACACCAAGGCAAAGGTGATCACCCAGCGTTGGACCGAACCTCGCCAGGGTGTCGCACCGCATTTTGTTGCCGCCGGAAGTCAATGACGATGTCGAAGCTTTCATGGGATTCGGCTATCGGGGCTGAAGGGCAATTCCCGCGTCTTGATCACGTAGGCATATTGGTTCGCGATATGGAACACACGCTGGCCCAGTGGCAGAGCAGATTCGGGGTTTCTGTCGCATCCACGTTCGAAGCTCCCTCGCTCGATATCCGTGCAACTTTTCTGGCCCTGGACGCGGCAAAAATCGAGCTGTACACCATCGATGAGCCGAAGGCCCTCGACCGCGCGCTCGGAGGTGCATCGGCGAAAATAGATCATATCGCTCTCCGGTTCGGTAAGGCCCTGAGCGACGTCGAACTGAGCGGATGCAGTATCCGAGGACCCGGCCGGTCCGATCCGATCAGTACACCATTTCAGATCGCCGGCTCGGATCATGTCTGGACCGAGCCTCCTGGAATCAATGTTCTTTTACAGCTGATCACTCCTACCGACATCGCATTATAGTCGTTCGGAGCTGTCACCATCACGTAGTCTTGATCGTTGCATTAGCAATATCTGTACGCATCGTACAGAGATAATCACAACGCTTCGGTGCACCGGGTTATAGCGACCCTGCACAACAGAGGTTGTTTACGAAAATCCCACTCAAAGAGGAGAATATAATGGGAAGAATGGATGGAAAAGTTGCCCTGGTGACTGGAGCGGCACGTGGCATGGGGCGGGCGCACGCAGTCCGCCTCGCCGAAGAAGGGGCCGACATTCTTGCCCTCGACTGCCCATCCGACACCGGTCTCCCCTATCCCACTGGATCGCCTGAAGATCTCCAGATCACCGTCAAAGAGGTCGAGGGATTGGGTCGGCGTATTATTGCGCACGAGGGAGACGTCCGAAAGCAATCCTCGATCGATAATCTGGTCGCTGACGGCGTGAAGGCATTCGGCGGTCTGGACGTTGCCGTCGCAAATGCCGGTATCTGGACAGTTCGCCCGTTCGCCGATATTCCTGAAGACGAGTTCGCGGCAGTCCTCGACGTCAACATTACCGGAGTATGGCGAACGTTGAAAGCTGTCGCACCGGCGATCAAGGCGCGGGGTGGTGGATCGATTGTGGTCACATCCTCCGGAAACGGCGTAGAGGGGTCGCCGCACTATGTGCACTACGTCGCCTCGAAACACGGCGTTATCGGGCTCGCCAAGAGTGCGGCACTCGAGTTCGGGCAGTACGGAATCAGGGTTAACATTCTTCTGCCAGGGCCGAGTGACACTCCTGCGCTCGATTGGCAGGGCGGATATGATCTCTGTTCCGGTAAGGGCCCCGGGCAGGGGGTCAAAGAGGATCTCCAAGGTGCAAAGTACTGGTCCGTCCTACGCGACGTCGGACTGCTCCCTCCGCGCGCCATGAGCGAAGCCGTACTATGGCTGGCATCCGACGAGTCACGTTGGACAACCGGACTGGAGATGCTCGTTGATGGCGGACACATGCTTATGCCTGGATTGAACATGGCGAAGATGGCTGCCGATCAACAGCAGTAAGGTCACTCCTCCGCCGAATTGCACAGTAAAAGAATTTCGCCGGATTCAGCATTGTGCACAACAGCGATAGCCAACTGAATATACATACCAATCGCAGCGAACCGCTCCTTCGGAAGTCGGTTCGCTGCGATCGATCTATTCGAATCGGCGTTGCCGGGAGCCGAAACGTCCGCTCAGGTATTTTTCGAGGTTCCCGCGTATTCGAGGCCGAACACTGTTCTCAGCCACATGGTCGTAACCGTCTCGACCATATCTTCCATGCGGATCGCGTTCGCGCTGCGCATACTCATGACACCGAGGTTTCTCTCACCCATCCACATAAGCGCTGCCGCCAGCGAGCGGGCCGGCGGCCCGTCGATAGCCACACCCGCGGCTCTGTCGCGCTCGATAGCGGCGGCGGCAGCATCGATGAATCCACCCAAGATCTTGTCCCACTGCGCCTGTAAGGCAGGTTCCGCCGCCGCGGCATCACCGACTTCGCGAAGAATGTGACCGTGCCGCTCCCATACATCTATAACTTCCGAGACCGCGTGCTCTATCGCAACCTCTGGCGAAACTCCGGCCGGCCGATCGAAAATCATTGCGGATGCTTTGAAAACATCGTCGGTAACGCTCGACAGAAGCGCCGAAAGCACCTGCCATTTGGATTCGAAATAGAAATAGAAGGAGGATCGCGACAATCCTGCGTTCTTGGTGAGATCATCGATCGAGACCGTACGCATCGACTCGGTGCGCAGTGTTTCATAAGCGCCCTTGAGGATCGCCTGCTCTCGCATGTCACCCTTGAGATTCCGCCTACCGGCCCGGGGTTCGGTACCGTTGAGACCATTCGAGAACGAAGCCGCCATGCCCCTATCGTAGTGACAGGTCCCCGGTAACGCGACAACGCACCTTCAGAGTCGGATCGTTGTCATCGCAATTCGATTGGTGAGTTGTTGCACCCCGGGATCGCTGGCAATCTACAACTGGCGCCGCCAAGAGCTGACCGATACCGGTCAGGGGCGGGACCGGCCTACGCCGAGCACGCGGGACTGTCCGCCGCCAAACGGCGGATCCTGGAGCTGGAACAGGAGAATACGACCCTGAACCGGCCCGCGAGCTGCTGATGGAGGAGCCCGACCCAGAGGCGATACGCGGTCATAGCCACGATGGCCGCCGAAGTCATGCCTATCCAGTAGGCCTGCCGCCTGCTCAGGGTATCCGAGTCCAGGTATCACGAGTGGAAACACGGCGACCGAGCTCGCGCTGCGCCATCGATCGGAGATGTCCGAACCGTCACGGGCATGGCAACGGACCGCCAATCCGGACCATTTGACGGAAGTTCAATATGGACCACCCGGTCGGTTGGGTCGGTGGTTTCAGTCTTCAGTTGTGCCGGCGGTGGGGACACAGCCGAGGCGTCGCAGGTAGCGGGTCATTTGCGGCGGCCGTACATCGCTTCGGGTGTGCCCTGCAGATCCCGCAGGGCGTTCTCGACCTGGGCGTCGGTGATGTCACGGTCCGAGGCGGCTCCACCGGGGCATCTTCACTTGGCGCACCGAGTCGAACAGGGAATCCGGCGTCTGTTCCAGCGAGCCCAGGACATGCCGCACCGCAGGGTCATCCGTATCCGAGAAGACGGTGCGCAGCCGCTCGATCCCGGCGACGTGGTGCAAACCGGCGCCCACCAGCCTCAGCGGGGCCCGGCCGCTGTTCCGGATCCGGGAAGTCCGCGCAGACGGGTGTCGCGTCGGGGGCGCTGACGACTGCAGCACGCACGAAATGACTACTTAACTATGTTGATCTCCGATGCTGACATCGGTGCCTTAACTTTGTTAAGGTGTCAACTGTGACAAAAGGAATCACGCGGGAGCGGATCGTGGCGGCAGCACTCGAACTGCTCAACGAGCACGGCATGGACGCCCTCACCGTCCGTGCGCTCGCATCCCGGCTCGACGTGAAGGCCCCCGCCCTGTACTGGCACGTCCGCAACAAACAGGAACTGCTCGACGAAATGGCCACCTTCGTCATGCGCCGCGTCACCGACGCCCTCGCGGCGATCCCGCGCGGCGGCGACTGGCGTGACGCCGTAGCCGCCTACGCCCGCGTCCTGCGGTCGGAGTACCTACTGCACCGAGATGGGGCGCGCATCTTCAGCGGCACGCGTATCGCCGACCCCGAAGTGGTGAAAGCGAAAGAAGGGTGGCTCGAGCGATTGACTGCGGCCGGGTTCTCACTGGCCGAAGCAGACGACACCCTCGATCTGGTCACCGCCTTCGTAGTCGGCTTCGTCATCGAAGAGCAGGAACGCAGCCCGTCCGCCGGCGCCGACCCCGATCGATACTCGCTCACCGGACGTGACGCGTGGCTCGGCGAAGGCGCCGAACTGGCCAAGGCCGCCGGACATCTCCGCGACGACGGCGACCCGAGATTCGAACGGCAGCTCGGCGTTCTCCTCGACGGGCTCGCGGCCCGGCTGCCCTGACGACCGGTCAGCCGTTCCGACCTCACAGGCGGCTACACCGGGGCCGGAGAACTCCGCGCGCACCGGCGCGACATCGGACGTGGTGACGACCGCCGCCCGCACCGCACCGCGCACCCTCCTTATCTGAGTTCAGTCGACCGATTGCCACTTTCCTTAACTTTGTTAATGCGTTGACCTCGGGAAGCGAATCACCCGGGAACGGACCGTGGCGCAGCGCTGTAACTGCCCGACCATCGCAAAGGAGCTTTCGTGAAAACCATGCCGGACACCGGCCTGCCACCGGGCACGACACGGCACAGACGGTGGAACAAGCGCCTCGCCGCACAGATCGCCGCACTCCTCGTCGGGAATCTGATGGCGGATACCGTGCTCGTGGCGCCGCTGCTGTTCCTCCCGCAGATGCTCGAGCACTTCCAGACCGATCAGGCGGCCTGGATCAGCTCCAGCGCGGTACTCGCCGGTGCGCTGTGGGCCCCGCTGCTGGGCCGGAGCGCCGACCTGCGCGGCAAACGCCGAATGCTCGTCATCACGCTGCTCATCGGCTGCACCGGCTCCGTGATCTGCGTGATGGCTCCCAACATGCTGATTTTCACCCTCGGACGTCTCACCCAAGGCGCCGTCATCGCGTCGGTCTTCCTTTCCGCGGCGATCGTCCGCGAACTCTGCGAACCACGGATCGCGATGCCCGCGGTCGGGATCGTCACCACCGGCACAGCAGTGCTCAACCTCGGCGCCGCCTTCCTCTACGAGAATCTGGTCGCCGAGTTCGGCTTCCGAATCATCTTCATAACGGCCGCCGCACTCGGCGCCACCGCCGCCGTCGCCGTGCGCGCCGTCATCCCCGAATCCACGACCAGGACGCCGGGCCGGCTCGACGTCGGCGGGGCCCTCCTACTGGGCGCCGGCCTGGTCACGGTGCTCGGCTACATCAGCCTGGGGCCGGAGATCGGCTGGTTCGGTGTGATCCCGTTCACCCTCCTCGGCGCCGGTCTGACCGCGCTGGCGTACTGGGTACGGCACTCCCGGCGGGCCGCCGATCCCGTGATCGACATCAGCGACCTCGGGCGGCCCCTCCTGCTCACGCTGCTCGTCATCGTGCTCGCTACGGGTGCGACACAGAGCATGGACCAGCTCCTCAGCCTGATCGCCCAGGTCTCGCACGAGCAGCGGCTCGGTTACGGGCTCGACGCCCAGGGCATGCTGGGGCTACTGTTCGGGATTCCCGCCGTCGGGGTTGTCGTCGGTGGAGTGCTCTCGGGCTGGCTCGCGACCCGGATCGGACCGGCGGCCACGCTGGCCGCCGCCACGACGGTCGGCACCGCCGGCGCCGCCGGAATGCTCACCGGGGCGTCCTGGCTGCCCGCCGCGATCGCCTGCTCCTTTCTGCTGCAGTGCACGATGGGTGCGCTCCTGACCACCGGATTCAACCTGGCCGGGTCGCTCGTGTCGGCCGATCGTCAGGCTGCGGTCTCGAGCATGGTCTCGGTCGTGGGCGCGTTCGGCTCGGTGGTCATGACGTTCGTGGGTGCGGCCGTGCTCTCGTCCACCCAGACGATCATCGACGGGACGGCAGTGAACTCCGCGACGGGCGTGTACAGCTACATCGCGATCGCGACCGCCACGCTGACGACCGCCACCGTGCTCGCCGTCGGCCTGACCCGCCGACGACCGTCCCGGTTCACCGTCTCCGATGGCCGGCCGTGCTCATAAGAGCGGTCAGCCTCGCTGACACCGCCATATAAAAACCACACGCCCGCAACTGAGAGCATCGGTCCGAGAACGACGAAGCACCCAGCAGGGTCATCTCCACTCAGCCAAGAGCGGGACCGCTTCGACTCTCGCTTGATCGATGCAGAAATACAGGCTGCCGCGTTCCCATCTCGGACGTACCCGGAGCACGTCGAAGAGGGAACGGCAGGCAACCAACCGAGCGCGTCGTGACGCTCACCACCCACGATTACCAGGCATTTCCAGTTGCCCAGTGTGGTAGCCGTAGCACGCCTTGCCGACGTTGTAGCCCTGATCGGTGTGGGTCTCGAACCCGTCGCGAGCCCGCTTGCTCATGTCCAGCGCGTACCACTCGGCTATCTGGAGAAGATGCTGCAGCTCGAGGTAGCCATCCCGCCGCTGTCCGCTCCAGACGCCGACACCTGGCCGAACTGCGACTCGACACCGAACAGTTCGCCAAGGTTCTGGACGAGACCCTTCGCGGCGGCGGGTCTTTCCTCCGCCGTTCGACGTCGCCGTCGCGGATTCCCCGCCTGACGAACTCGCTTCAGTCCCTCTTGCTCGCGGCGGCGGCCGGTGGCACGACCTCGACCACCGCGCCGGGCACCACTTCCGACGCCGGCCCGCGCGGGACAGCCGCGAGATCCGCACCAGCACGAACGCGAAGATCCCGGCGCCCAGCACGCCGACCACCGCCGTAGCCGAGTAGCGCGTCGGATCGGTCGCGGCGGACTGGCGCCGCTCCTGCTCCTCGATGACGAAGCCCACGACGAATGCGGTGACCATATCGAGGGCGTCGTCCGCGTCGACGGGCTTCCAGCCGTCTCCGGCGGGACCGCGGCGAAGGCGCTGCTCACGCGGCGCATGACCTCGGTGGCCATCTCGAGCAGCTCCCGCTTGTTGCGCACATGCCAGTAGAGGGCGGGGGCGCGGATGCCCAGCCGGGAGGCGAGCGCGCGAACAGTGAGGGCGTCCATGCCCTGGTCGTCGAGGAGCTCGAGCGCCGCCGTGATGATCCGCTCCCGAGTGATGCCCTCGGCCATATTGACAACTTAACATTGTTAAGGAATGCTGACCACAGCGTTGAACTTAGTTAAGGAGAATCTGATGCGTGCTGCGGTCGTCACCACCCCCGATACGTCACCTGTCTGCAGTGACTTCCCCGAGCCGACGGTCCCACCTGGTCACGAGCCGCTGCACCTCGTCGGTGCCGGCCTGCACAACATCGTTCGCGGGCTGACCACCGGGCGGCACTACGGCCAAGGGCAGATGACGTATCCGCTGGTGCCAGGCATCGACGCGGTCGCTCGCACCGGCGACGGGCGCCTGGTCTACACCGGATACGCGCGTCCACCCTTCGGGACGATGGCCGAGCGGCTGGTCGCGCCCTTCCAGGCGGAGGTCCCGGCGGGAGCGGATCCACTCGCGATCGCCGCAGGCATGAACCCCGGCCTCTCGGGCTGGATGGTCCTCACCGCGCGACGCAAGGAAATGGGGGCGTTGGGCACCGTACTGGTGCTGGGCGCCACGGGGATGTCGGGCAGCCTTGCCGTGCAGGGGGCGTTGGCGCTCGGGGCCGAGCGGGTCATCGCCGCCGGGCGCGATCCGGAGGCGCTGGAGCGGCTGCGTGGCGCGGGAGCGACGACCGTGTCGCTGGCCCACGACGGACCCGACGGCATGGAGAAGGCCCTGGCTGATGCGGTATCCGAGGCGTCGCCCGGTCTCGTGCTGGATTACCTGTGGGGGCCCGTCGCCGAGGCCGCCTTCGCCGTGCTGGGTCGCAGCGGCGCGGACACCGAGGCGAACACGGCCTACGTGCAGATCGGCTCGCTCGCGGGCTTGGAGGCGTCGCTGCCCGCGGACCTGCTGCGCAGCCGGCGGATCCGGATCACCGGGAGCGGCGTCGGATCGCGGTCCGCCGAGGAGATGCTCGCCGAGGCGCCCGAGGTCATGGCCCGCTTCGCCGACGGGTCCCTGCAGCTGCCCTACACCGCGTTCCCGCTGAGCCGGGTCGGCGAGGCGTGGGCACACACCGGCCGCAGCCGCGCCGTCATCGTGCCGGATTGAGCCGTCCATCCATCAGAACGTGATCGGAGAGAGGAAAGCCATGCAGAAGAGGGCACTAGTGGTGGGGCTCGGGATCGCGGGGATGTCCGCGGCCATCGGGCTGCGCCGGGCCGGTTGGACGCCGGTGATCGTCGAACGAGCAGCCGAGCGTCGGACGGGGGGCTACTTCATCTTCATGTTCCCGGAGGGTGTGCAGGCCGCGGCCGACCTGGGGATCGCCGACCACCTGCACACCCGCAACCCGGAATGGCGACCGGGCGGGAACTCGTGGTCGGTGGATCGCCGGGGCAGGCGGAAGCCGGCTCTGGGATTGCTGGACGCGCCCAGCGGGCTGGCAGCGGTGCTGCGCGGCGACATCGAGGCCGCGTTGTGGCAAGGCATCACCGGCAACGGGACCGAGGACGCGGTCGAGGTGCGGTTCGCGACCACTCCGGTCGACATCACCGAGGGCGCCGGCGGGGTGCGGGTCCTGCTCGAGGACGCCGGCACCGGGAAGCAGTACCGCGAGGACTTCGATCTCGTGATCGGCGCGGACGGGATGCGCTCGAGCGTGCGCCGGATGGTGTTCGGTCCGGACGAGGACTACCTGGCGAACTGGAAGGCGATGATCTGCGCGTTCCAGATGAAGGAGCAAGTGCCCTCCTACGAGGCGAGCGACAGCATCATCGTCTCGCGCCCCAAGCGTGCGATGTGGGTGTTCGGACTCGCCGACCACGCGCCCTGCGCATGGCTGACCTACCGCACCGACGACATTCCGGACCGGTTCGCCGGGCCGTCGATCGAGCAGGTGCGCGCGGCTTTCTCCGGGATGGACGACGACCCCGTGGTGCGCCACGTCCTGGACTCCCTGGAGCAGGCCCCTGACCACGTGTTCGACTCGATCCACCAGGTGAAGATGCCCCGGTGGAGCACGGGGCGGGTCGTGCTGGTGGGGGACGCGGCCTGGTGCATGAACACCTACTCGGCCATGGGCTCCTCGTCCTCGCTGCGCGGCGGCGCCGCACTGGGCGTGGCCCTGCGGGAGCACCCCGACGACCTCGCCGCCGCGCTGGACGCCTGGGAGACCGGCCTGCGTCCCTACATCACCAGCCAGCGGCGCTCCGCACGGATCAAACAACAGCGGTTCGTCCCGTCCAGCCGCCCGGTCCAGGTGCTGGTTTCGGGCGTTCTCGAGCTGGTCCGCAGGGTCGTCCACCGCCGGCTGGCAGCGGAGTTCACCGCGGCGGCGGCCGCTGCCCCGTCCGGCGCGACGCGGTGACGGCCATGCGGAAGAGGGCGTTGGTGGTCGGGCTCGGGATCGCGGGGATGTCCGCGGCCATCGGGCTGCGCCGGGCCGGTTGGACGCCGGTGATCGTCGAACGGGCGCCCGAGCGGCGTACCGGGGGCTATTTCGTCGGGCTGTTCCCGGAGGGTCGGCAGGCCGCGGTCGACCTGGGCATCGCCGACCACCTGCACACCCGCAACCCGCAACGGGCGGCCCGCGCGAATTCGTGGTCGGTGGATCGCCGGGGCAGGCGCAGGCCGGCGTTGGGATTCCTGGATCAGCCCGGGGAGCCGGCAGCGGTGCTGCGCGGGGACATCGAGGCCGCGCTGTGGCAGAACATCACCGGCGTCGAGGTGCGGTTCGGGACCACTCCGGTCGCGATCACCGAGGGTCCTGCCGAGGTGCAGGTTCTGCTCGAGAAGGCCGACACCGGTGCGCAGTACCGCGAGAGCTTCGACATGGTCGTCGGCGCGGACGGGATGCGCTCGAGCGTGCGCCGGATCGTGTTCGGTCCGGACGAGGACTACCTGACCACGTGGAACGCGATGATCTGCGCCTTCCAACTGAAGGAGCAGGTGCCGTCGTACGAGGCGAGTGACAGCGTCATCATTGCGCGCGCGAAGCGGGCGGTGTGGGTGTTCGGGCTCGCCGACCACGCGCCCACCGCGCTGCTGACGTACCGGACGACAGACATCCAGGAGCAGTTCAGCGGGTCACGGGTCCAGCGGCTGCGCTCGGTCTTCTCCGGAATGGACGATCCCGTGGTGCGGCACGTCCTGGACTCCCTGGAAGAGGCCCCTGACCACCTGTTCGACTCGGTGCACCAGGTGCGGATGCCACGGTGGAGCAAGGGTCGGGTCGTGCTGGTGGGGGATGCGGCGTGGTGCATGAACCTCTACTCGGGCATGGGTGCCACGTCCTCGCTGCGCGGCGGCGCCGCACTGAGCGCGGCCCTGCTGGAACACCCCGACGACCTCGCCGCCGCGCTGGACGCCTGGGCGACCGGCCTGCGTCCGTTCATCACCAAGCACCAGCGCACCGCGCGGCTCAAGCAGCAGATGTTCGTCCCGTCCAGCCGTCGGGCCGAGGCGCTGCGGTCGGTCCTCCTCGGTCTGGTCCGCAGAATCCGCGGCCGCCGGCCGGCGACGGAGGCGGTCGGTCCGCGGACCCGGGCGCTGTCCGGCACGTCGCGGTGAGAACGATGGGGATCTTTCAGCCACCCAGGGCTTCCGCTTGCGGCCACCGCGGGTCGTACGCGGCCCAGCCGGGGTCGCCGTGGGTCGCGAAGGCGACCCAGGCGCCGTGCACGCGGGCCGCGAGCCCGGCGGGCGCCGGGTCGGGACCGAGCAGACCGGCGTCGCCGTGCAGCCACGGTTCATCGGCGATGTCGAACACGAAGGGCAGCTCGACCGTGTGGGTGGCGCCCAGCCGACCGTCCAAAGCCGTCGAGCGGTAGCCGAACGAGTACACGTGGGTGCGGCCACCGGACAGCCGGGCGTGGGCCTCGGTCATCCGAGCGGTGCCGGCCCCGAAGAGGCCTTCGCCCAGCACCGCGGAGCGCAGCTCGCCCGGGGTCGCCCCCGGCCGGGCCGCCCGATGAGCCGCGACGACGGCGGCGGGGTCCGCGCCGACCTTCGCCGCGACGGCGAGCACATCATCGTCCGTGGACGACTCCAGCTTGCCCTGCGGTACCAGGTAGAGATGGCCCTCCTCGGTGTTGGTGCCGATGAGCAGGCCGACCTCTCCGGCCGGCCCCTCCGCCAGGGCGTCGGCCGGCTGCACGGGCAGGACCAGGGAGAACGGGCTCAGCTCGACGAGTGGGTCCGTGGCCGTCGCGGTCCGCAGGTCGATCCCCGCGAGATCCGGCAAAATCTCGAGAAACCTCTCGTCCGGGATCTCGGCGAAGGCCTCCGCTGTGGGCGGCACGCCCAGCGCCCGGGCAGCCGCCGCGGTGACCCGGTGCGCCTGCTCGGGGGTGAAGGCGCCGGTGCCGGTGCCGCTCTGGACGATCGCGCGCCGGAACAGCCCCTTGGCTTCCGGCGTCGCCAGCAGGGCTCCGGTGATGGTGGCACCCGCGGACTGGCCGAACAGCGTGACGTTCGCGGGATCGCCACCGAACGCAGCGATCGTGTCCCGCACCCAGCCGAGCGCGGCGAGGACGTCGAGCAGCCCGCGGTTGGCGGGGGCGCCGTCCAGGTCGAGGAAGCCGGGGATGCCGACGCGGTAGTTCACCGTCACCAGCACCACGCCGTCGCGGGCGAACGCCCGGCCGTCGTAGAGCGCGGCGCGGGTGGAACCGGTGACGAACCCGCCGCCGTGTACGAAGACCATGACCGGCCGCTTCCCGCCGTCCGCGCCGGGCGTGCGGACGTCGACAGTCAGGTATTCCTCGCCGCGCACCCAGCCCGGGCCGAAGTAGGGGGTCATGTCGAGCCGCCCGAAGTCCCGGGCCGGCTGCGGCGCGGTCGGCGACGGTGCGGTGGCGTCCCGGACACCGGACCAGCCCGGGTGGGACGCCGGTGGCGCGAACCGGCCGGCGCCCCTGGGTGCCGCCGCGTACGGGACGGCGCGGTAGAACTCGCCGAAGCGGTCACGAACACCGCGCACGGCGCCCGCCGGGGTCTCGACGATCGGATTTGCCTGCTGGGGCACGGGAAACGCTTCCTCTCTCGGGTTACTGCGGGGCAGGGGCCGGCCCCACCGGCTCAGGCGATGCGGGAGAAGCCCGCCCACTCCTTGATGGCGAACTTCGACCCGTCGCGCTCGACCTCGGCGCCGCCCTGGCCGGCGAGGTGAGCGGGGAAAACCAGCGCGTTGTCCTCGGCCGCGCGGCCGAGGAGCTTGTGGCGGGTCACCCGGGCCTCGGCCGGGTCCTCGCAGAAGCAGGAGTTGGTCTCCGGCTCCACGAGCTGTAACGGGGTGTGCACCAGATCGCCGACGAACAGCGCGCGGTCGCCGCCCGACTCCAAGGTCAGCACGGACGACCCGGGGGTGTGGCCGGGCGCGAGATCCAGCCGGAGGTTCCGGTCGATCCGGTACGAGCCGTCCCACAGGTGGATCAGCCCGGCCTCGTGCACCGGAGCGACGCTGTCCTCGAAGACGTTCTGGTTGCCGCGACCCAGCAGCGGTTCGTGGTTGTTGGCCGGATTCCAGAAGTCGAAGTCCTGCCGCGTGATCAGGTACGTCGCGTTCGGGAAGGTCGGCACCCAGGTCCGGCCGTCGAGGTAGGTATTCCAGCCCACGTGGTCGATGTGCAGGTGGGTGTTGATGACGACGTCGACGTCTTCGGGCCGGACACCGGCCGCGGCGAGGTTGTCCAGGAAGTTCGTGTCCAACCGGTTCCAGACGGGCGCGTAGGGGCGGTCCTTGTGGTTGCCGACCCCGGTGTCGACGAGGATGGTGCGGCCTTCGCTGCGCAGCAGCCAGGTCTGGATGGCCGAGAGGCATTCGCCGGTGCCGGTGTCCAGGAAGTCCGGCGCGAGCCAGCTCCGGTGCTCGTCCCAGGCGCCGTCGGGGCTGTCGGGAAAGAAGTCCGCGGGGCCCATCTCGACGGAGCCGTAGTACTCCTTGACACGGGTGATGGTCACGTCACCCAGCTCGATCTGATCCATGATCACTCCTCGTGAATCGGGGGCGGCTGCCCTGGCCAGGTCGAGCCTGATCGTGTCCGCGCGCGGCAACCAGCCCCGCCTTGTCCTACCCCCGGCAGGGTGTGGCTGGGCGGTGCCGTTGGCGTGGATAGTGGAGTGATGGACGGACCAAGCCCGCTCGGCGACTTCTTGCAGGCACGGCGGGCCAGGCTGCGCCCGGAAGACGTGGGTCTCCACGACCTCGGGCCACGCCGACGGGTGGCGGGGCTGCGCCGGGAGGAGCTGGCGCAGCTGGCAGGGGTCAGCGTGTCCTACTACACCCGGCTCGAACAGGGCCTGTCCCGTGGCGCGTCGGCGGAGGTGCTCGCGGCGATCGCCGGCGCCTTGCTGCTCGACGAACATGAGCGGGACCACCTGGAACGCCTCGCCGGGGCCTCCCGCCGGGTACCGCAGGCGCGAAGGCCCCGCCCCGAGAAGCTCGCCGACGAGACGCGGGACCTGCTGCGCTCCTTCGACGGCGTCCCGGCGCTCGTCCTCGGCCGGCGCACGGACGTGCTGGCGTGGAACCCACTCGGCCACGCCCTGCTCGCCGGCCACGTCGACCCGCTGAGCCCGGAGGACCCCGCGCGCCGGCCGAACATGAGCCGGATGCTGTTCCTGGACCCGCACTGCCGAGAGCTATACGGGGACTGGCGGCGCAAGGTGCGCGCGGTCGTGGGCAATCTGAGGATCGCCGTCGGCCGTCATCCGGAGGACCGGCTGCTCGCCGAGCTGATCGGCGAGCTGACGATGAAGAGCCCGGAATTCGTGGCGTTGTGGGGTGACCACCGGGTGACGCCGTGCGACGCCGCCACCTACGAGCTGCGCCATCCTGTCGTCGGCACGGTGACGGTCACCCAGCAGACCCTCGTCCTCGCGCGTTCGCCGGGGCAGTCCGTCGTGGTGTGCACGACGCCCGCCGGGTCACCGTCGGAGGCCGCCATGGCCCTGCTGCGGCAGGCGAGTGCGGTGGATCGGTCCGGCCGGAGCGGTGGACCGGCCCTGCCCGACCGCTCCACCGCCGCCCGGTGACCACCTCGTAGCCCGGCCTCAACGCACCGGCCTTGCGGCAGCTGCTCAACTGCGTGGCCTTGCGGCCGGCGACACGGCCTCGACCCGAACGCCGCAGCGCGCGGTCCCTACTCGAGATGGACCGTGGTCCGCAGAGGCCGCGTGTCGCCCTGGCCCCGAAGTGCCGGCCACGACCTCGCCCGCCCGCTCAGCGCCGGTCTTCGGGAACCGCGAACGAATCCAGCCCGAACCCGCGCAAGGTTTGCACGAGTTTCTCGTACTGAAAGCGGTTGTAGGCCAGCGGTTGCAGCAGCAACCGGTCGGGCAGGTGGTGCCATGCCCACCGCAGCAGCCGCACATAGATCGCGAATTCCCGATCGTGCCGCGGCTTCAGCTCGAAACCGGTCAGCTCCTGCACCGCCGGATGCATGGCCTTGGACGAACACACCTGGATCACATGCCCGAGCACCGGCCGGATCACCAGCCACAGCGGGGTCAGAGCCCGCCGGGCCAACGGCGACAACCTCGCGGTCGGCAACGGCAACTCGGTCAGGGCCGCGAATTTTTCGACCAGAAATGGATTCTCGGCCAGTTCCTCGGTCGCCAAGGTGTCGTAGTATTCCCGTGCCTCGGCCAGATCCGCGGGGAACTTGCCGGCCGCGCTGGGCAGTTCGAGATCCATGAAGATTCCGCGCAGCAGCTGATAGGCGGCTTCCTCTTCCTCTGGCCGCAATTCCGTGCCGGTGCAGTAGGTGAAGGTATTGAGCACCACGAAGATTCCGCTGACCGCGACCCATTTCCAGGTATAAGGAGTCAGCGCACTGTATTCCACCCCGCCGAATTTCGCCGAACCGGTACCATGCACATCACGATGCCGCAGTTTCAGCCATTCCGATTCGGCCCGGCGGTCGTCGGAATCACCCCACAGCGCGATCATCGCGGACGCACCACCGCGGGCAGTGCGATCGGTGAAGTTCTCCTCGAACCGGCCGGTCCGGTCCACCGCGGCGGCGACCGGAACCAGCGCCACCTCGTCGAAAGCGGCACCGGCGAAAGCACCGGCCAGCACACTGCCGGAATGTTTGCGGAACTCCCGTAGCACTTCGGGCCGGACACGGGGGTCGGCCTCGGCGGTGTGCGCAGTCGCGTGGGTCGTCATTTCGTCACCTCGTCATCTCGGACAGGAAGAAGAAATGATTTTCATCGGCAGTTTATCACCGCAGTTCCCGCAGTACTACGCCCGCGGCCGCCGAGCACGCTCGGCTCCGGCGGCGAGCCGACGAGCCGGCCCGGACTGCCGCGACTCAGCCCCTCGATTCGCTGTGTGTCGAGGTCAACCGCACCGGCTATCGGCAGCTGCGCCGATTCGCCCAATCCTGGCCCCACGCGATCTGGCCGATCGAAGGGGCCCGTGGACTCGGTGCGCCCCTGGCGCAGAAGCTGGCTGCCGATGGACTCGAACCCTCGATGTTCCAGCGTAACTCGCCCACCGTATCCGGACGCTCTCGACTGGGCATGGTCGCAAGACCGACGAGGCAGACGCGCTGTCGGTCGGTATCGCCGCGCTCGACAGCACCGAGTTGCAATCCATGCGCACCAACGCGACCGCTCAGGTGCTGCGCACGCTCACCGAATACCGTGGCGACCTGATCCGCGCCCGCACGCAAACCGCTAACCGGCTGCACCACACACCCACCCCGGCCGAAACGACCTTTGCGGGTCGCGGCGCTTCCGCCACGCCAGTGCTTCCTATCACGGGAAGCTCGACCTGCCCAACCTGCCTATCCGACTTCGAGGACAGCCTCTAGCTCAGATGGGCCGGATGCACATCCGATCCGATGGCAGCCGCGCATTCGCTCAGATGGTGAAAGATCTTGCCGGTCTCGTCCCATAGCTCTTCTTCCCCGGTGTGGGTCGAGATATTGAGCCCGGCCACGACATTCCCGCTTCGGTCGCGCACCGGAACGGCGAGTGTGCTCAGTCCCGCGTCGAGTTCTCCGCTGGATCGGCACCAGCCGTTCGCCCGGATCTGCTCGAGTTGTTCGTATAGTTCTTCCTGCGTCTGGAGAGTGCGGGCGGGGTTGTCGCGGTAGGCATCCGAGGCGAGGTACTCCGCCAATTCTCGTTCGGGGAGCCAGGCGAGCATCACGCGTCCGATGGCGGGGAGGTGGGCGGGTAGCCGGGTCCCGACGTCGATCGAGACATCCATCAACCGGGGGAGTCCCACGCGGACCAGATAGACAGCTTCCGGTCCTTCCAGCCGGGCCAGTGACACGGTGTGCCCGGTCCGGTGCGCGAGCGATTCGCAGTGCGGTCGCGCAACCTCGGCCAGGGACAGGCGTGACTGCTGTGGATAGCCGAGATCGAGCAGCCGTGCCGTGGGGGCGAAGCGGTGGCCGTCGAATCGGATGTGGCCCGCGGCCATCAGGGTCCGCAGCAGCCGCCGGGTCGCCGATCTACTGATACCGCTGCGGGCGGCGACCTGGTCAAGGGTGAGCGCCGGATTGCCGGCGCCGAATACCCGGATCACTGCCAGGCCCCGCTGTAGCGATTGCACCAGGTCACGCGCGGAGGGTGGCGCGGCCTGGACCTCGCCGGTGATGGATTCCGCCATGCGCACAAATCTACTGATCTGTGGAACACAATGCCGACATGCCTTGACCGATTGTGACCTGCGTGACATGCTGAACCGCGAAATCAAACACTTGTACGCAGAGTGGAATGAAATGTTGGGTATTCAAAATTTGCCCAGGAGCACCAGCCCCCGCGGCGATGGCGGCGCCGTGCTATGGGTTGCCCTGGCTGCATGCATGGGCGTGGGGCCGCTGGTCCTCTACGCGTTCACCGCGGTCTCGCCGCTGGTGATCGGCGACCTCGGGCTCACACCGACCCAGTATGGTGCGGTGTCCACGATCGCCTTCGCGTCGGCGGCGGCGACTGCACTCCTACTGGGGCGGCGCACATCGAGGGTCGAGGCAGGGACGCTCATGGTCGCGGTCTCGCTCGGCGCGGCCCTCGGGATCCTGCTGCTCGCGGTTGCCACCTCCTATGTCGTGGTGGTTACCGCCGCAGTCGTGGCCGGCGCCGCTCAGGCGCTGTCCAATCCGGCCACGAACCGGATCGTTGCCGGCCTCGAGCCCGGCCGCCGGGGCGCACTGATCGGCTGGAAACAGTCCGGAGTGCAGATGAGCCAGCTCGCGGCGGGTCTGCTGGCCCCCTCCCTTGCGGTGCTCGCCGGCTGGCGGGTCGCGGTGGCCTGCTGCCTGCTGGTGGCGGTGATCGGCGTGCTGAGCGCGCGCCGGGTGCGTCGTGCCGTGGTGGTCCGGACGCCCGGCCCGGAGGGGGATACCGGGACGGTCTCGGTGCCGATGCTCACCGCGTACACCTTCTTCATGGGTTTCGGCCTGCAGGCGACCAACGCCTACACGCCGCTCTTCGCGCACCAGCGTCTCGGTTTCGGGGTCCGCACCGCCGGGCTGGCAGCAGCGATGATCGGGGTTGTCGGGCTGGCAAGCCGGATCTGGTGGGGCCGGCGCTCGGATCGACAGGAGCTCGCGCCCTCGACCTTCACGGTGCTGGCCCTCGGGTCGGCGGCCGGTGTGGCGCTTGTGTTGTCGGCGGTACGGGCCGGTCCATGGGCGGTCTGGCTGGGTGCCGGTGTTTTCGGCGCGGCTGCGCTGGCGTCCAATTCCGTGACGATGTCCGCCCTGATCCGCAGCGTGCCGCCGGCCCGTCTCGGCGCCGCGACAGCCCTGCTCGTCACCGGACTCTATCTGGGTTTCGCGACCGGTCCGCTCGCCTTCGGCCTGGTGCTCGACCACACGTTGTCCTTCGAGCTCGCCTGGCTCCTACCACTGGCGGCCTTTGCGGTCGCTGCTGTCCTCGGCTGCCTCACCGGTCAGTCTCGTCCCCAGTTGAAAGGCACACCATGCTGACTCGCGAACAGAACGAACTACTCACCCGCACCGGCCCCGGTACCCCGATGGGTGACCTGTTCCGCCGGTATTGGATCCCGGCGCTGCTCGCCGACGAGGTTGCCGAGCCCGATTGCGACCCGGTGCGCGTCAGCTTGCTCGGTGAGCAGCTGATCGCGTTCCGTGACACGCAGGGTCGCCTCGGCCTGATCGACGAATTCTGCAGTCACCGCACCGCCTCGCTCTTCTTCGGGCGTAACGAGGAGTGCGGACTTCGGTGCGCGTACCACGGCTGGAAGTACGACGTGGACGGTAACTGCGTCGATATGCCCTCCGAGCCGGAGGGCACGAAAATGCGCGAAAAGATCAAACAGCGTGCGTACAAGGCCGTGGCGGCCGGTGGCGTGATCTGGGCGTATATGGGCCCGGCGGACAAGGAGCCGCCACTACCCGATCTGGAGTGGATGTCGCTACGCCCGGCCCAGCGTTTCATCTCCAAGCGGCGCCAGTTCAGCAATTACCTGCAGGCGATGGAGGGCGGTATCGACTCGAGCCATGTTTCTTTCGCCCATCGCTACAACCTCGACAACGACCCGCTGCACAGCGGCACCGAGGGCAACAAGTACCTCAAGGCGGACACCCGGCCGAAATTCGAAGTGGCCGAGTCCGACGGCGGACTGCTGATCGGTGCCCGCCGCAACGCGGACGAGGAGCACTTCTACTGGCGCGTCACGCAATGGATGATGCCGTGGTACACGATCATTCCGCCGTTCGGCACCCACAATCCGCTCGGTGGCCACGCCTGGGTTCCGATCGACGACGAGACGTGCTGGGCCTGGAGCTGGAACTATCACCCCACCGAGGACTTCGACCAAGCCACGCTCGAGGCCCTGGCCAGTGGTGACGGTATCCATGTGAAGTACAAACCCGGCACCTACGACCCGCTGGCGGAGAAGGCCAACGACTATCTGATCGACCGAGGCGCGCAGCGCCGCCGCGATTCCTTCTCCGGCGTCGCCGGAATCGCTGCACAGGACTTCTCGCTGCAGGAGTCGATGGGCGTCATCTGCGATCGCACCAAAGAGCGCCTCGGTACCAGCGACGCGGCCATCATCCTGGCCCGCCGCCGCCTGCTGGCGGCATTGGAAGATCTCGGGTCCGACGGCCTGCCCGGTCTCGACCCCGCGCACACCCGGGTGCGCTCCACCTCGATGGTGCTGCCGAAGCAGGTTCCGTTCCAAGAGGGGACCGCCGAGGCGACCAGAGTCACGCCCGGCGAGAACTTCGTCTCCGTCTGAGCGGGTCAGGAAAAGGTATGCAGAAACGACCATGGCGCATCCGCGCGGTAGCGGCCGCGCTGGCCGCCACCGCGGCGGCAGCGCCGATCACCGCGTGCTCGACGAGCGCTGCCGGAGCTACTTCCTGCGCGGGAGTCGAAATCGACGCGGGCATCGTCAGCAGTCTGTCCGACGCGATTCTCTACATCGCCGACGGAAAGGGATATTTCGCCGACGAAGGCATGGAAGTGAACTTGCGCTCGTTCAAGTCCGCCGGCGAGATGATCCCCTATCTCGCGGCGGGGCACCTCGATGTGGGTGCGGGCGCCCCTTCCGCCGGGTTCTACAACGGGATCGCGCGGGATATCGACATCAAAATCGTTGCCGACAAGGGCAAACTGGTCACCGACCACAACTACATGCCGCTCCTGGTTCGTAAGGACCTGGTCGAGTCCGGCAGGGTGAAGACGCCCGCGGACCTCGCGGGGCTCGAGGTCGCCGAGCCGGCGCCGGGAACGGCGACAGCATCGACTCTGGGCTCCGTGCTCGCCGCGCACGGACTGGGGTACAACGACGTCGGCCACACCTTCCTCGGGTTCGCCGACCACGTGGCCGCGTTCCAGAACGGTTCGATCGACGCGGCGATGACCACCGAACCGGCCGCCACCTCGGCCCTGCGAGCAGGTTCGGCGGTGAAACTGGCCGACTCCACCGAGGTCTACAACGATCAGCAGCTCGCGGTGCTGCTCTACAGCGGCGACTTCATCGGAGAGCAGGGGGCGGCCGCCCAGTGCTTCATGAATGCCTACGTGCGTGCGGCGCGGGATTACAGCGCGGCTGTGGCGGGCGGCAGCTGGGACGGGCCGGGTGCGGACGAGATCGTCGGCATCGTTTCCGCGGGCACCGGTCTGGATCCGGCGATCATCGTGAAAACCGTGCCGGGGTATGTCGACCCGGACGCGGTCCCCAATACCAGGAGTTTGCAGCGGGACTACGAGTTCTTCGCCGACCAGGGCTTGTATCGCGGCGATACGGCTGTCGACTTCGGCTCGCTGGTCGACACCAGCTTCGCCGACAAGGCGGCACAGACCGTGCCGAAGGGACAATGACATGACAGCAACGACCATCGACGCGCCGGTCGCGGCCAAGGCCGCCGCAGCGCCGCGTCGCCGCCCAGCGCTCGGCCGTACCGCGCAGCGCGCGATCTCGGTCCTCACTCCCGTCGTGCTTCTGGTGGTGTGGGAGCTGCTGGCTCGCACCGGCGTGATCGACGAACGGTTCTACCCCGCACCTACCGCGATCTTCGGCGCCCTGTGGGACCAGGCCGCCAGTGGTGAGCTGTGGGAACAGTCCGTGGTGAGTATCGGCCGTCTCGTGGTGGGCATTGTGCTCGGCACCGTTCCCGCGGTCCTGATCGGCGTGGCGATGGGGCTGTCCCGGGTGGTCCGCGCCGCGCTGAAGCCGCTGATCTCCGGGCTGTACCCCATCCCGAAGAGCGCCGTGTTCCCGCTCTTCCTGCTCTTCTTCGGTCTGGGTGAGTGGACGACCTACTGGTTCGTCGCCGTGGGCGCCTTCTTCCCGGTGGTGATCAATACCGCCGCGGGCGTCGCGAATGTCTCCAGCATCTACTACGACGTTTCCGACAACTTCGGTGCCAGTCGCTGGCAGGTCTTCCGCAGCGTGGCCATCCCGGGTGCGATGCCGAGCATCATCACCGGTATCGAGCTCGGCGCCGGAATGGGCCTGATCATGCTGTCCATCGCGGAGATGATGGGCGGCGCGGGATCCGGTTGGGGCTTCATGGTGTGGAACTCCTTCCAGCTCTTCGCCATCGATGCGATGTATGCCTACCTACTGGTCTTCGCGGGGGTCGGCTTCGGAGTCGCCGTGATCGTCAGCGCGATCGGCCGCAAACTCACCCCGTGGATCACGCAAGACTGACGCGCTTCACTCAACGATCGGAACCACTTCTCATGTCCCACATCGCTACGCCGGGGACGGCGTCGACCACGACGGACCATGCCGGCAGCAAACTCGCGATCCGCAACCTCAGCAAGCGTTTCACTGTTCCCGGTGGACACGTCATCACGGCACTCGAGTCCTTCGACCTGGATGTCCCGCAGGGGCAGTTCCTCGTGATCGTCGG
Organism: Nocardia sp. NPDC050799; assembly: GCF_040654015.1. NCBI lineage: Bacteria > Bacillati > Actinomycetota > Actinomycetes > Mycobacteriales > Nocardiaceae > Nocardia > Nocardia sp. NPDC050799. The sequence continues at coordinate 8,737 of NZ_JBFAHF010000050.1, read as the reverse complement.
ACCCAGTGGCTGCGGGAAGACTACCTTCCTGCGCATGCTCGCCGGCCTGGAGGAGCCGACCGAGGGCACCATCGAAATCGCCGGCGGCACCGCGGGACGGCCGGAGAATTCCATGGTCTTCCAGGGAGACACGATCTTTCCCTGGATGACCGTGTGGGGAAACGCGGCCTACGGATTGACCATGCGCGGCGTGCCGAAGGCCGAGATCAACGAGACCGTCGGTCACTACCTGGACAAGACCGGCCTGACAAAGTTCGCCGAGGCATACCCGCACCAGCTGTCCGGCGGTATGCGCCAGCGTGTATCGATCGCACGGGCGTTCGCCAACGACCCGGAGATCCTGCTGATGGACGAACCGTTCTCGGCGTTGGACGAACAGAACAAAACGCTGCTGCAGGCCGAACTGCTGCGGATCTGGGACGAGACCCGGAAAACGGTCGTCTTCATCACCCATTCGGTCGACGAGGCGGTTACCATCGGTGACCGGATCATGGTGATGAGTGCCCAGCCCGGGCAGGCGAAGGCCTTCATCGATGTCCCGTTCGAGCGGCCGCGTGATGTCCTCGAGCTGCGTCACAAACCCGAATACGGCGCCATCGTCTACGACATCTGGCAACAGTTGCGCGAAGAGGTCGAACGGGCGAAGCAGCAGGCCGAGGCGAAGAAAACGCCGACCAAGCGCGGATGGTTCCGGCGATGAGCGATCTTGTCGTGCGGGCCGCCGTCAGCGACGGGAAGGGCGACACCGCCGTACGGACACGGGTGCTCTCCGATCGGGTCAGCCGGTTGCGGGTGGAATCCTCCGCGGTCTGCGGTACCGATGTGACCCTGCATGCCGGCGGACTGAAGAAACCGGCGGTTCTCGGACATCACACGATCGGCCGGGTCGAGTATCTGACCGACGACGACGCCGCGGCCCTCGGCATCGATATCGGAACCCGGGTCGCGGTCGAAGAGTACGTGGGGTGTGGTGAATGCGCCGACTGCCGGGCCGGTCGTTACCGGCTGTGCCCCGGCGTCGACCTGTGGACCGGCGGCGAACGGGTCGGGATGATCCCGGCCGATCGCGGCTCCGGCCTGCACGGCGGCAACGCCGAGTATCTGGAGTTGAGCGCACGCCATGCGCTGCACCCGCTGCCCGAACACCTCACCGTCGACGAGGCGGCGTGGACCCTTCCATTGGCCAATGCGGTCGACTGGACCCTGGACGCCGGTGGTGTCGGCCCAGGCGCCACAGCGGTCGTCATCGGACCGGGCTACCACGGCCTCGCCTGCGTGGCCGCGGCCGTGGCCGGGGGTGCGGAATCGGTGACCGTGCTCGGCCTGCCGAGCGATACCGCGCGCCTGGATATGGCCCGCGGGCTGGGGGCGCACGCGGAGGTCAGTGACGACACCCTGGTCGAGCGTGTGCTCAGCCGGGCCGGTCGCGCCGACGCCGTTATCGACACCATCGGGTCACCCCAGACAGTGGCGACCGCATTGCGCCTGCTCGGCCGATTCGGTGTCCTGGTGCTCGGCGGACTGAGCGGCGGTGACGCCGCACTCGATCCGGGTGCGATCGTACGTAACCTGCTGACCGTGCGCGGGGTCCGCGGCCGCTCGCCGGAGGCTGTGCGCCAGGCCATCGGCCTGCTGGATTCGCGCAGCACCGGGCTGGAAACCATTGAATCCCGTCATATTCCGCTCGATCTGGTGGGCCGGGCCCTGCGGGCGATGGGCTCCGGCACCGGACCCGCTACACCGCATGTGGTCGTCTCGCCCTGGCTCTCGGCCGACGCCACGACCACACGTCCTGCTGCGGAGGCAATCACATGAATCCACTACGCCGCTCCTATGAGGCGCGGGTACTCGTCGTCCCGCTCGGCGCCGGCAGCGCGCTCCTGACCGCCGATTTGGCTGCATTCGGTGTCGACGGTATCCGTGTCCTGAGTAACCCCGATCCGGTGCGGGCACTGACCGAGCCACTGGGCAGCGGTGTCTGGGAGCCGCCCGCTCCGGCCGGCACCGGCGAGGTGACCAGGTCGGCCGATATGGTCGTCCTGATCGGTACCGACCTGTCCGACGTCCCCGAATCGACTGTGCGCGAGGTCTGCGCGGCCGGCCGCGAGGGTGGCGATCTACTCGCCGCGGTGCTGGTGGACCCACAGAACTGGGCGGACCCGGCCGGTGCCTCCGCCATGGTCACCTTGCGTCAGGAAGTCGATATGGTGATCTCCGTCCGCGGACCGCGGTTGCTTGCCGGATTGCTCGACGTCCTGCGCGGCGGTGCACGCGCCGAGACCGGATCGGCCGCGGCGGAGGTTTCGGCATGACCGGCGCGGAGCAGGAATTCATCGAGGTCACCGTCCGTCAGGCCACACTGGAGGCCGACGGTGTCATTTCGCTGGAGATGGTTCCCGACAGCGGTTTGTTGCCGGCGTGGGAGCCGGGCTCGCACCTGGACATCATGCTGCCGTCCGGGCTGATCCGCCAGTACAGCCTGTGCAGCCCGCCGGGGGACACGAGCTACTACCGGATCGCCGTACTGCGGGAAAACCACGGTCGCGGCGGGTCCGCCGAACTCCACGACACCATGCTGGTGGGACGCAAGGTCGGGATTCGCGGTCCGCGCAACCACTTTCCGCTGGAGCCGTCGCCACGGTATCTGTTCATCGCCGGCGGTATCGGCATCACACCGATGCTGGCCATGGTGATCCGGGCGGAGCGGGAGAAGTCACCCTACGAACTGGTGTATATCGGCCGTGACCTGGGGTCGATGGCGTTCCGGCAGAAACTGGCGACCGGCCCGCACATCAAGGTGCTGGTGAGTGCGGAGACCGGACGTCCCGACCTCGCCGAGCTCGTCGGCTCGGTCACCGAGGACACCCTGATCTACGCCTGCGGTCCGGCCGGGCTGCTCGCAGATCTCGAAAAAGCCTGTGAGCAGGCCGGGCGCGCCGGCCAACTGCGACTCGAACGCTTCGAGGCCGACGGGGCAGCCGCGGCGGAGGCGGCCTCGGGCGACTCGTTCGAGGTCGAGTTGAAACGATCCAGAACGGTGTTGACGGTGGGTCCCGACGATCTCATGCTCGATGTCATCCGCGATTCCTGTCCGGATCTGATGACCTCGTGCGAAGAAGGTTTCTGCGGGACCTGCGAAACGAAGGTCCTCGACGGCGAGCCGGAACACCACGACACCATTCTCAGCGAGAAGGAGCGATCCGCCGGAAAGACGATGATGGTCTGTGTCGGCCGTTCGAAGTCGCCCCGGATCGTCCTCGACCTCTGACCGATCCTCGATGTCATTCCTCGGCGGCTATCAGTGCGGCGCTGATCGCCGCCGAGGTATCGAGGAGCCGAGGCAGGATCGACTCACGTAACTGCTCCAGCGATGTCCGGGTGACGTGGGTGGAAACGTTCACCGCGGCGACGGCGCGGCCGTCCTTCCCGCGCACCGGCGCGGCGACCGAGCGCAGGACGGGATCGAGCTCCTGATCGGCGATGGCGTAACCGTCCGTGCGGGCGGTGGCGATCATGCGCGCGACGCTGTCCGGATCGGTCTGGGTGCGCCCGGTGAGTGGCTCGGCATGGAGGTCGGACAGAAAGGTGTGCAATCGTTCGTCGTCGAAATCGGCGAGCAGCACCCGGCCGGTCGAGGTGGCGAATGCGGGCAGCCGCGTCCCGACCGCGATGTTCACCCGCAACACCCGGGAAGCCTTCACCCGGTCCACGTACACCACGCTGTCGCCGTCGAGAACCGTCAGTGAACAGGTATCGCGGACTTCGTGCGCGAGTGAGGCCAGATGGGGGTGCGCGATGGCGGGTAGACCGAGGCAATCCAGGTAGGTGTCGCCCAGTTCCATGATCTTCGGCCGCAGCCAGAAGGTGGGGCCGTTCGTGGCCACATACCCCATGTGCTCGAGTGTGAGCAGAAACCGCCGAGCCGTGGCACGAGTGGTGTCGACCGCCCGGGCGACCTCCGCCAGCGACAACGGCTCGTCGCTGCTGCCCAGGATGTCGAGCACCTCGAGGCCGCGCAACAGGGATGTCACCAGCTCGTCGTCCGGTGTGGTTGTACGGCTCACGCCTGAATTCTAGCCGCGCCGGCCATCGGAACAGGCTCGGCGCCTTCACCTCGGCGGTAATGGCCGCCCGGCACGACACGAACCCAGCCTCGGAGCAGGTCCGCTCAGGGCTTCGCCCACCTGCGTAATCGCCGGCCGCACCCCGATATTCTCGAGTACCTGGAACGCATCCAGTCCACCTCGGACCCGTTCGGCGGCCGGAGATCCTGCCGCTGCGCGCCGATCATATCGACGGTGATCTGGTGCCGATCGAGGGCGTCGGCCCCGATTACGATCCGCGTGAACGCGCCACAAAGCTGCCGCGCCAGGACCATCGACCACAGCGATAACGACTTTTCGCGCTACTCTTCATCCCTCCGCTCACAAACCCGGCCGGGCCATCCAAGCCCCCGCGGGACAGTAACAGCCGCACAGGCTGCATCCTGATTCGGAACGGTCACTGATTCTGCTGCTCGGCACGCTCCGCGATCCATGCCGCGATCTGTGCGCGAGAGGTGAACCCGAGCTTCATCAGGATGTGCTCGACATGGCCAGAGGCGGTGCGCTGGGAAATCACAAGATTCGCGGCAATCTGCTTGTTGGTGAGACCCTGGGCGATCAGGTCAGCGACCTGTTGTTCGCGCTTGGTCAGCGCCCCGCCGGGCCCTGCCAAGGGCTTGTTCTCGGCGGGTTGTTCACCGAGCGCGTAGGCAACAGCTTCGTCCATCACCATCGCTCGTCCTTTGTGGACAGCCGCATCGAACCTACGGTCGCCGAGGGCGGATCTCGTCAGCAGCAGGCATTCGTCCTGATGGCGGGAGGTAGGGAAAATGCTCGCAGGGTTGCCCATGGACCGCTGCAGTTCTTCCGCGGCTCCCATCAGTACTGCTGCGCGCTCGGCTTCGCCCTGGTCACCATGCACCCAGCACAGCACTTCGAGAAGCAATGCAGCAACGAACGGACTGGACATCTGTCGGTTGACCCGCAGGCCATTCTCGAGCAGTTCCATCGCCCATGCCAGGCTGCCCTGCTGCCAAGCGGCGAGGCCCATGCCCCACAACGCAGCAGACCGGAAAAGTACTTCGCCACACGCCTCAGTGACGGAAAGCAGCTCCTGATAACACTCGATCGCCCCCCTCGGATCACCGGAAAGTTGGCGCGCCAAACCGAGAAAGGTCAAAGCAGAACCGTAAGGGAAACCCTGCCGATTCGAACCCAGCTCTTCAACAGCACGTTCGAAGGACAGAGACGCCGCTGCAAGATCACCACTGTAGAGCGCCACAGAGCCGTCGGCGTAGGCGATCGGCGCCCGAGTTGTCGGGATCGGAGCCTGTTGAGCCAACACATGCCCCTCTTCCGCAAACTCAGCGGCCGTCGGCAGGTCACCCTGCATGGCAGCAATTGTGGAGCCCACTTGAAGAGCCTTTACCCGGTCGGCTACAGACTGCGGAGCGGGATGGTCGAGGAGCAACTCGATCCATCGGCGACCTTCGCTGTACATCCCGAGGAAGGTCCAGACGCCGTATAGTGCAGTGGCGAGCTTCAGTCCGGCTTCCGCCGCCTGCTCGGTGTCTTCGGCCAGGCTGTATTCGAGGGCGGCACGTAAGTTGGATTGTTCGCGTTGGATCCTGGCGAACCAGTAGGGCTGCCGAGCGCTGATCCACTCGGCGTCCGCAGACTGCGCCAGCTGCTTGAACCAGTCGCGGTGACGACGCCGAAGCAACTGTTCCTCGCCGGACTCCCGCAACCTGTCCCGACCGTACTCACGGACCGTCTCCAGCAACCGCAATCGCACTACACCACGCGACTCGTCCCGGGTAAGGATCGACTTGTCCACCAACGACGACAGCACATCGAGCAGACCACCCGCAGCCGAATCAGCTCCGCACACCTGCTCGGCGGCGTCGAGTTCGAAGCCACCAGCGAAGATGGACAGCCGGGCCCACAGCCGCTGCTCGGCCGGGGTACACAATTCGTAGCTCCAGTCGATGCACCACCGCAGGGTCTGTTGCCGCCTGGGCGCGGTGCGGCTCCCGCGGGTCAGCAATGCGTACCGATCGTCGAGATGCTGCAAGATCTGCTCCGGAGACATCGTACGTATACGGGCCGCCGCCAGCTCGATCGCCAATGGCAATCCGTCCAGCCGAGCACAAATCCGAGCCACACTCACCTTGTCATCGTCCGAGAACTGCAGACCTGGCATGGCCGCGGTCGCACGGTCGGTGAACAAAGTCAGCGCATCGTAGCGGGCCAGCCCTCGTGGCGACGGATCCTGATCCGGTTCAGGCGCTGCCAGCGGCGGGACCTGCAATATCGCCTCTCCGGCAGAGTCCAACGTTTCCCGGGTGGTCGCCAGGATCCGCAAATCGGGGCAGTGCTGTAGCCAACTGTCGACCAGTTCCGCCACCGCCTCCACCAGGTGCTCGCAGTTGTCCAGGACCAGCAACGACACCCGTGAGACAAGGAAGTCGAGCACCACGGCCGACAACGACCGCGCCGGATCATCACGTAACCCGAGAGCGGTCGCCACCGCGTTGACCATCAGTGCCGGCTCGGAGACATCGGCCAACTCGACCAGCCACACCCCATCGGCGAAGTCCCCGCGCACGGCAGCGGCTGCCTGCAGTGCCAACCGAGTCTTTCCGACCCCTCCGATCCCGGTCAATGTCACCAGCCGGGCCGTGGACAGCAGATTCTTCACCGCGGCCAATTCGCTGCGGCGATCGACAAAACTGGTCAACTCCAGCGGTAACGTCCCCGCACCCTGCCGAGGCACTGACACCGGTGAACGCCATTTCGGCGCGTCGACCATGCGGTCCCGGGGTTCGCCGTCCGGTTCGAAATACAACGCCATCTCATCGACGGCAAACCCGTGATGCCGTTGTGCCTGCTGCAGCGCCTCTCCCAGCGCCACCGGAGTCGGCCGACGCTGTGGTTCTCGACTCATCGCCGCCGCTATCATCGCCGCAACGTCCTCAGCAATGCCCAGCTCGTGCAGGTTCGGCACCGGCTCGGTGGAGATCCGCAGAAACTGGGTCACCACATTTTCGCCACTTCGCCGTTCGAACGCCGCGTGTCCGGTCAACGCGCAGAACAAGGTGGCGCCCAGGCCGTAGACGTCTGCCGCGGACGTCGGATCCTCACCCGCGAGGACCTCTGGGGCCATGAACGCCGGCGACCCGGTAAGGGCACCGGCGGCTGTCTGGAACCCACCGGCAATCCGCGCGAGACCGAAATCGGTCAACGCCGGCTCACCGTAATCGGTCAGCAGGATATTGCCCGGTTTCACGTCCCGATGCAGGACGCCCAGGCGATGCGCGCTCTCCAGGGCTCCAGCAATCTTTACGCCCATCCACAGCACGGTCTCGGTCGGCAGCGGACCCTGCTCTCGGATTCGCCCGTCCAAAGACCCCAACCGGTGATACGGCATTACCAAGTAGGGCTGCCCAGTCGCGGTGACACCCGTCTCCAGCATGATGACGATATTCGGATGCCCGGTCAAACGCCCCATCACCCGCTGTTCCCTGGAGAATCGCGCCCGACTCTCTGCGTCCAACTCGGCAGGCAGCACCTTCACCGCAACCGCCCGATCCAACTCCGCCTGTATGCAGCGGTAAACCACGCCGAAACCGCCCCGTCCGATCTCCTCGGCGTCATCCAACCCGGACGCGGCCAACCCCTCCGTGACCGGATCGACCACATCACGGACCGTCGGAGACGGATCATCCTCACTCATAGCTGCACACATCTATCAGCAGTCCCGGCAACGAGCGCCGCACACGTCAACACTTGGCAAAAGAAGCCTACCCGGCTACATGGCGACTACCCAGCTACCTGGGACGGGCCCGTGGGTTCAAGGGTGCTTCCGACCTGATTCGCTTTCTCCCGGCCCGGCTATCGAACATATGTTCTACTCTGAAGTATGCTGCTTCGGTGACCAAGAATTCGACCCCGCTGGCGCCGGCTGCCCGAACACCAGGATGGCCGGAACTCGCCGATGTCGACTTGCTGCGCGCACTCGTCGAAACCGAACGCCACCGCAAGCGACTGGATGCCGCCATGCGCGCGGCCGTCGCCGAGGCCGAACGTCGTGGCCTCGCCGCGGACACCGGCTATCGGGACACCGTGGAGCTATTGACTGATCTGCTGCGGATCAGCGCCCACGAGGCGCGCCGGCGAATCGACTACGCAGCTCCGCAGGCCCGCTCGCGTTCCAGAAAGGCGTGGAGGGCGCTGGCGGCAGCGAGTTGAGGCCGAGCCCTGGTGAACCTCCCGACCCCGGCCCGGGCGCCGGCGCCGATGCTCGCGGTTGCCGGGCCGCCGCCGGATGGCCCCGGGTGGGCGGTGGAGATGAAGTAGGACGGGTCCGGGCGATCGCCGTCTTTGAGGGCGGGGTGCGCTGACTGTTCATCCGCAACCGCCGCGAGATCACCGCCTCCGACCCGGTATCACCAACGTGCTGAAAAATGGTGTCACCTTCGATGTGCGCGGCGAAGGCCTCGATATGTGGCAGCAGTGTCCGCCATGTCGGCCAGGTGGCGGGGTCTTCTCGATCACGCCGAAGCTGTAGCGCATCAGATCCCGGCATCGCTCGACAACACACTAGGCCGCGTTTCATAAGCCCGATGGTGTGGGATGGAACCCGTTGTCCGGGTTGAGAAGTTGGTGATGTGGCGAGGTCTCCGGTAGTTGGT
>NZ_JBFAHF010000049.1:0-41007 GCF_040654015.1 Nocardia sp. NPDC050799 | reverse complement strand
GTTTCGGCCTCGAAAGCGCATGAGCCGAAGGCTCGAGTCTCGAGGCCGAAACGGCGAGACCAAGGGGGCCGCAACCCCGCGGCGCCGAAGGCGCCGCCAAAAACACAGCACCTTCGCGAGCAGTCACATACGCCCACCTTCGCCGACAAGCACGCCGCGACCCCGAGTTTCCTGGTCGCAATACCACCACCACCGACTCCCGGCCGGTTCTCGCGGTCTACAGCGGCGCTATACGGACGATCGTGGTGGTGATGCCGTCGACGACGAACCACAGGCGCAGGGTGGGCCGGCCCGTGGTCCGGTCGCCGGGTTCGTATCGGCTGCGGACGCTGATGTGCTGGCGGGCCAGGACCGGCGCGACGTATTCGATGACCGCGCGGTGCGGGCCGCTGACCAGTTTGGGGTAGTCGACCAGGTACTGCTCCACGGCCTGCCAGTAGCAGGTGTTGTTCACATGGTTGTACTGGTCGATATCGGTGGCCCGCAGCGGGAACGGCAGGTCGGTGTCGGATTCGGGTGGCGCGGGGTCGGTGAGCCAGGGGCGCCAGCGGAGTCGCTGCTCGGCGGTGGTCTGGGCGAGGTATGCCAGACCCGCGTCGCTGATCCGGGCGGGCATATTGTTCGACTCGTTAATATTGATCCAGAAACCTTCGGTTTCGATCAGGCCGCCCCGGTCGCTGGTGATGCGCACCCGCATATTCGCCCAGCGGGTGGACATACTCGAACACCAGCGTCGCAGGTGGACGTGGTCGGGCCACAGGACCGGGCGCACCACGTCGATGACCGTGCGCCGGATGATCCAGCTCGGGTCGCTCTGTTCCAGGACCGATTGCTGGAGGTGTTCCCAGGCGATGTCCTGGAGGTAGCGGGCGACACCGTCGAGGCGTACACGGTTGTACGGGTCCACGTCGCCGGCTCGCACCGGCCACGCCGTAACGAACCCCATGCCCTCCTGGGGAAGCGGGGCGAGCGGCTGATCGAGTGACACTTGTGCTCCTCGCGCGGCGAGTTGGGCCGCGGTACTTCTGCGTGTTTCCTGTGAGACGACTTTACGGGGCGTGTGTCACCGCGCCACGCCGAGCCGTCGGTTCGCTGTGCTCGGCGCGTGGCGGCGGTCGGTATCCGACGTGGCCGGTGCCGTTGGAGGCCCCGACGACCCCGGGCGCATTGCCGAGCGAACCGTATCGTTCGATGGCGCGCCGGGATGGTCCGGCCCGGTCCGGGCGGGGGATGGACTCGCGCCGGTGGCGCCGATTAAGTTGATGAGGACGGGTGGATTGGTACATATCGACTGGCGCGTATCTATAACCGCCGGTCGGCGAACAGAGAGGTCGGCATATGCGCGCAGCTCAGGTCAGCAAACTCGAGGGGCCGGAAGCGATCGAGATCGTCGACATTCCGGATCCGCAGCCGATGCCCGGCGGCGTGGTGATCGATGTGCACGCCGCCGGGGTGGCCTTCCCCGACGTGCTGATGACCCGCGGGCTCTATCAGATGAAACCCCAGCTGCCCTTCGTGGTCGGCGGCGAGGTCGCCGGTGTGGTGCGCGAAGCCCCCGAGGGGGCGCATGTGCGGCCCGGCGACCGTGTCTGTGCCCTCACCATGCTCGGCGGCGCCATGGCCGAAGTCGCCGGCACCGCCGCCGAGATGGTTTTCAAACTTCCGGACAACATCTCCTTCGAGGCGGGCGCCGGAATCCTGTTCAACGATCTCACCGTGCACTTCTGCCTGCGCAACCGCGGCCGCCTCGCCGAAGGTGAATCGGTGCTCGTCCACGGCGCCGCCGGGGGGATCGGCACCTCCACCCTGCGGCTGGCGGGCGCGCTGGGCGCGGGCCGGGTGATCGCCGTGGTGAGTACCGAGGAGAAGGCCGAGATCGCCCGCGCGCACGGCGCCACCGATGTGGTGCTCACCGACGGCTGGCTGGGCCGGGTCAAAGAACTCACCGACAACCGCGGCGTGGACATCGTGCTCGACCCGGTCGGCGGCGACCGCTTCACCGACAGCATCCGCTCGCTGGCCCGCGGCGGCCGGCTGCTGGTGGTCGGCTTCACCGGCGGCGATATCCCGACGGTGAAGGTCAACCGGTTGCTGCTGAAGAATGTCGAGGTCGTCGGCGCGGGCTGGGGTGAATGGATGCTCTCGCACCCGGGATACCTGGCCGAGCAGTGGGCCGAGGTCGAGCCGCTGTTCGCGGCCGGCAAGATCGCCGCGCCGCAGGCGGTGTTGTACCCGCTGGAACAGGCCGCGCAGGCGGTGGCCTCGCTGGAAAAGCGCGCCGCCACCGGGAAAGTCGTGGTCACGGTTCGCTGAATGCGTCCGGCCCGCGGTGCGCGCGCTGCGGGCCGGACCACCCGGACTCCGGAAACCATCGGCGACCTGCACCGCCGCCGGGAGCGATCTTTCGTCGGTATTGTGCACGGCATGCGGATCAGGTCGGCGATAGTCCTCGGGTTAACCGCGGCGTTTGCTCTGACGGGCTGCGGATCCGGTCAGAGTTCCGAGGAAGCCGACGGGCCGCGGGGGCCGGCGCCGAAAGTGGCCGCGCTCGGTCCGTTCGTGGGGGAATGCGGGCATGTCACCGACAACGAGGTACGCGATGTAGGGGGTCTGCGGCAGATCGTCCAGTCGTACAAGAACGCGGTCGGTTGCAACTGGCAGTCGGGTGGGCTGGGCGGCGCCTCGATCACCTTCGCCTCCTATCGCGGTAGCCCGCTGGAAAGAGAGAAGGCCTGGGTCACCACGCACGGCCGTCCGCCGGAACCGATCACCGTCGGCGGCCGCAACGGCTTCGCGGCACTCGATCCCACCGGTACCATCTGCGATCTCGCGGTCCAGCTCGACGACGATTTCTTCGAATGGTCCACCTCGCTGGGTTCGTTCAGCACCGACCGCGGCAACCCGTGCGATCGCAGCCGGGCGTTGGCCGAACTGACCGTCGAGCGGCTGGAGTGAAGAGGATGCGACGTCTGCGAACCCGCCACCGGCGATTGCGCACCGCAGCCGCGGCGCTGGTCCTGCTGGTGATCACGGTGCTCGGCGCCGGCTGCGGCAGTACCGTCGACGGGACCGCGCTACCGGTCGGCGGCGGCGAATCGGTGGACACCACCGAGATCGACAAACTGCTCCGGGAATGCGAGGTGGTGACCGAACAGCAGATCATCGACGCACTCGGCGGCAACACCTATATCAGCGATTCGTTCTTCGGTGCGGTCTGCATGTGGGATATCGGCGGCGGCTCCGGAATGCTCACGCTGAACTGGTATGAGAACGGGTCCTTGCGCACCGAGCAGGCGACCAACGACAAACTCGGTTACATCAGCACCAAAACCACCGTGCAGGGGACGATCGCGCTGCAGGTCCGGCGGCCGAACGACCCGAATTCGTGCGGGATGACCGCCAGTGCCGCCGACTCCGGGGTGATCGGCTGGTGGGTGAACTCCTCGGGCGGGACGGCCGACCCATGCGCCGCCGCCAAGAAACTGCTCGAACTCACGCTCAATATCGCCCGGTAGCGCCGAGCCGATCCGTCGACCGTATTGCCCGTGCGGCCCGGTGGACCCGGGAACAAGCGGCGGTATCCGACGGTTGAGACGGGAACGCGAGAATGCCCGGGAGGGGTCGAGAGCCGGACTCCGAGGGGCCGAGTCCTGGCCCGCCATATCACAACATCACCCCGGTTTTGACCCTATTCACTACGCCCGAGTACAGTGGACCGCTGTGCCCGGAAGGATACGGGCAAGATCGAGCGTAGACGTAGGCCAGCGAGAGCGGCTGACGATTCCAGCGTGCCTGTAAATCGGGCCCTGAACTGCGCGCGACACGCCCGACCTCGGGACGCGAGAAACGTGGTTGGACGTGCGGGTGAAAGCTCGATGAACAGCCCTGACACCGCCATAACCGATAAAAGGAAAGCCGGTATATGCCAACCATCAACCAGCTGGTCCGCAAGGGTCGCCGCGACAAGGTCGCCAAGACCAAGACCGCGGCCCTCAAGGGGAGCCCGCAGCGTCGTGGCGTGTGCACCCGCGTGTACACCACCACCCCGAAGAAGCCGAACTCCGCGCTGCGGAAGGTCGCGCGTGTGAAGCTGACCAGCGCGGTCGAGGTCACGGCTTACATCCCGGGCGAAGGCCACAACCTCCAGGAGCACTCGATGGTGCTCGTGCGCGGCGGTCGTGTGAAGGACCTCCCCGGTGTGCGTTACAAGATCATTCGCGGCTCGCTCGATACCCAGGGTGTGAAGAACCGCAAGCAGGCCCGCAGCCGTTACGGCGCCAAGAAGGAGAAGAGCTGATATGCCTCGCAAGGGCCCCGCTCCCAAGCGTCCGCTGATCAACGACCCGGTCTACGGGTCGCCGCTGGTGACGCAACTGGTCAACAAGATCCTTCTCGACGGCAAGAAGTCCACTGCCGAGCGCATCGTGTACGGCGCGCTGGAGCAGGCGCGCGACAAGACCGGCACCGATCCGGTCGTCACCCTCAAGCGCGCGCTGGACAATGTCAAGCCGGCCCTCGAGGTCAAGCCGCGCCGCGTCGGTGGCGCCACCTACCAGGTTCCGGTCGAGGTCCGTCCCGGCCGTTCCAACACCCTCGCGCTGCGCTGGCTGGTCAACTACTCGCGGGCACGTCGTGAGAAGACCATGGTCGAGCGCCTGGCCAACGAACTGCTGGATGCCAGCAACGGCCTCGGGGCTTCGGTCAAGCGTCGCGAGGACACCCACAAGATGGCCGAGTCGAACCGGGCCTTCGCGCACTACCGCTGGTGATGTCTGCCCGGCCCATCGCTCCTGGGCCGGGAGGCTTACGGAAGCTTCCGCTTCCGCTTTGACAGATATGACGGCCATACGGTCGTCGGCGAAAATCCCAACTAGCTACGAGCGGGGAAGATTTCCGTGGCACAGGACGTGCTCACCGACCTGAACAAGGTCCGCAACATCGGCATCATGGCCCACATCGATGCGGGCAAGACCACTACGACCGAACGCATCCTCTTCTACACCGGTGTGAACTACAAGATCGGCGAAACCCATGACGGGGCGTCGACCACCGACTGGATGGAGCAGGAGCAGGAGCGCGGCATCACCATCACCTCCGCGGCGGTGACCTGCTTTTGGAACCAGAACCAGATCAACATCATCGACACCCCCGGCCACGTCGACTTCACCGTCGAGGTGGAGCGCAGCCTGCGTGTGCTCGATGGCGCTGTCGCCGTCTTCGACGGCAAAGAGGGCGTGGAGCCGCAGTCCGAGCAGGTGTGGCGGCAGGCGGACAAGTACGACGTGCCGCGGATCTGCTTCGTCAACAAGATGGACAAGCTCGGCGCGGACTTCTACTTCACCGTGCAGACCATCAAGGACCGCCTCGGCGCCAAGCCGCTGGTCATCCAGCTGCCGATCGGCGCGGAGGACACCTTCGAGGGCATCGTCGACCTGGTCGAGATGAACGCGAAGGTCTGGACCGGCGAGACCAAGCTCGGTGAGAAGTACGAGGTCCAGGAAATCCCGGCCGATCTCCAGGAGAAGGCCGAGCAGTACCGTCAGGAACTGCTCGAGACCGTCGCCGAATCGGACGAGGCCCTGCTGGAGAAGTTCTTCGGTGGCGAAGAGCTCTCGATCGACGAGATCAAGGGCGCCATTCGCAAGCTGACGGTCAACTCCGAGCTGTACCCGGTGCTGTGTGGTTCGGCGTTCAAGAACAAGGGCGTGCAGCCCATGCTCGACGCCGTGGTGGACTACCTGCCCTCGCCGTTGGATGTCGAATCCGTGCAGGGTCATGTGCCCGGCAAGGAAGACGAGGTCATCACCCGTAAGCCGAGCGCCGACGAGCCGTTCGCGGCCCTGGCGTTCAAGATCGCGGTGCACCCGTTCTTCGGCAAGCTGACCTACGTCCGCGTCTACTCGGGCAAGGTCGACTCCGGTGCCCAGGTCATCAACGCGACCAAGGGCAAGAAGGAGCGGCTGGGCAAGCTGTTCCAGATGCACTCCAACAAGGAGAACCCGGTACCCCAGGTCAGCGCCGGCCACATCTACGCGGTCATCGGCCTGAAGGACACCACCACCGGTGACACCCTGTGCGATCCGAACAACCAGATCGTGCTGGAGTCCATGACCTTCCCGGACCCGGTCATCGAGGTCTCCATCGAGCCCAAGACCAAGTCCGACCAGGAGAAGCTGGGCACCGCGATCCAGAAGCTCGCCGAAGAGGACCCGACCTTCACGGTGAAGCTGGACCAGGAGACCGGCCAGACCGTCATCGGCGGTATGGGCGAGCTGCACCTGGACATTCTGGTCGACCGGATGAAGCGCGAATTCAAGGTCGAGGCCAACGTCGGCAAGCCGCAGGTGGCCTACCGCGAGACGATCACCAAGAAGGTGGAGAAGCTCGAATTCACCCACAAGAAGCAAACGGGTGGTTCGGGTCAGTTCGCGAAGGTCATCATCGCGCTGGAGCCGTTCGTCGGTGAAGACGGCGCCACCTACGAGTTCGAGAACAAGGTCACCGGTGGCCGCGTACCGAAGGAATACATTCCCTCGGTCGACGCGGGTGCACAGGACGCCATGCAGTACGGTGTGCTCGCCGGTTACCCGCTGGTCAACCTCAAGGTGAGCCTGCTCGACGGTGCGTACCACGACGTCGACTCCTCGGAGATGGCGTTCAAGATCGCCGGCGCGCAGGCCATGAAGGAAGCGGCCCGTAAGGCCGGTCCGGTGATCCTCGAACCGCTGATGGCGGTCGAGGTCACCACGCCCGAGGACTACATGGGCGATGTGATCGGCGACCTGAACTCCCGCCGTGGCCAGATCCAGGCCATGGAGGAACGCAGTGGTGCCCGTGTCGTCAAGGCGCTGGTTCCGCTCTCGGAGATGTTCGGTTACATCGGTGACCTGCGGTCGAAGACCCAGGGCCGGGCGAACTACTCCATGGTGTTCGATTCGTACGCGGAGGTTCCGGCCAACGTGTCGAAGGAGATCATCGCCAAGGCGACCGGCGAGTAAGTACCCCTCCGGAGCAGGTAGCTCACCTGCTCCGGAGCTCCCGGGAGTTTGTACAACCGTTAGTTCCCCACGTACGTGGGGATGACCCCCGCACTGCTGCAACTGCAAGCACCAACAAGTCCAGGAGGACCACACAGTGGCGAAGGCGAAGTTCGAGCGGACAAAGCCGCACGTCAACATCGGCACCATCGGTCACGTCGACCACGGCAAGACCACGCTGACCGCAGCGATCACCAAGGTGCTGGCGGAGAAGTACCCGGATCTGAACGAGAGCTTTGCCTTCGATCAGATCGACAAGGCGCCGGAGGAGAAGGCTCGTGGTATCACGATCAACATCTCCCACGTCGAGTACCAGACCGAGAAGCGCCACTACGCCCACGTCGACGCCCCGGGTCACGCCGACTACATCAAGAACATGATCACCGGTGCGGCGCAGATGGACGGCGCCATCCTGGTGGTCGCGGCCACCGACGGCCCGATGCCGCAGACCCGTGAGCACGTGCTGCTCGCCCGTCAGGTCGGCGTGCCCTACATCCTGGTCGCGCTGAACAAGTCGGACATGGTCGACGACGAGGAAATCCTCGAGCTCGTCGAGATGGAGGTCCGCGAGCTGCTGGCTTCGCAGGAGTTCGACGAGGACGCCCCCGTCGTGCGCGTTTCCGGCCTGAAGGCGCTGGAAGGCGACGAGAAGTGGAGCGAATCCATCATCGAGCTGATGAACGCGGTCGACGAGTCCATCCCGGACCCGGTGCGTGAGACCGACAAGCCGTTCCTGATGCCGATCGAGGACGTTTTCACCATCACCGGTCGTGGCACCGTCGTCACCGGTCGTGTGGAGCGCGGTGTGGTCAACCTCAACGAGGAAGTCGAGATCGTCGGCATCCGCCCGGAGAAGACCAAGACCACCATCACCGGTATCGAAATGTTCCGCAAGATGCTGGACACCGCGCAGGCCGGTGACAACGCGGGTCTGCTGATCCGTGGCATCAAGCGCGAGGACGTGGAGCGCGGCCAGGTCGTCATCAAGCCGGGTACCACCACCCCGCACACCGAGTTCGAGGGTCAGGCCTACATCCTGTCCAAGGACGAGGGTGGCCGCCACACCCCGTTCTTCAACAACTACCGTCCGCAGTTCTACTTCCGTACGACTGACGTGACGGGCGTTGTGACCCTGCCCGAGGGCACCGAAATGGTTATGCCCGGCGACAACACCGAGATGCTGGTGAAGCTGATCCAGCCGGTCGCCATGGACGAGGGTCTGCGCTTCGCGATCCGCGAGGGTGGCCGCACCGTCGGCGCCGGTCGCGTCACGAAGATCATCAAGTGATTCACTGAATCGCTGGAAACGGCGCCGCTCCTTCGGGGCGGCGCCGTTTGCATTTCGCATGAAGATCGTGGATCAAGGTCGTCCACAGCAACTTTGGCGAACGCCAGCGTACTCTGTGCTGCCGCACGAGCATCGCCAGTGGCATTGGTATTTCACCGCGACACGTCTGCGAGACGCGTCGTCGACGGTCGAGTGGCGTAACTTTCTACTCGCTGCGGGGCGGTAACACAACGTGCATCATTGAAGATATAGTCCGCGTATCCTGAGGCCACAGGGGCCGTGAAGCGGCGGAGTCGAGGAGGGTCGATGGCAACGAATGACCAGCTCAAGGCCCTCATCAAGAGCCATTCCGATGGTGATGACCGACAGTTCTACTCCGTCGCGATGCAGGTCGCGGCCCGGGCAGCCCGATCGGGCCAGGAGAAGTTCTCACAGGAACTGCGCGATCTTGTCGATGATCTGCGTCGCAAGAGTGTTTCTACCACTCGTATCGCCTCGGTGGTGCCGGTTGTCCAACCTCGTGGAGAGCTGGGCTCGCTGCTATCGGTGACCTATCCCGATGCGCGACTCGCCGATCTTGCGTTGAATCCTCAGGTTGATGTCCGATTGCGGCAGGTGTTGCTCGAACAGGGTCGGCGAACCGACCTTGCTCGGCATGGTTTGACACCAGTAAGGCGGCTGCTGCTGGTTGGGCCTCCGGGTACGGGGAAAACCTCGACTGCCCGTGTCCTAGCCGGTGAACTAGGATTGCCGCTGTTTGCAATTCGGCTCGACACGATTATCACCAAGTTCATGGGTGAGACAGCAGCGAAGCTCCGCTTGGTTTTCGACGCACTTGTCGAGACGCAGGGCGTCTACCTGTTCGACGAAATGGATGCACTCGCTGGGGATCGCTCTGCTGCCAATGATGTTGGTGAGATCCGCCGTGTCTTGAACTCCTTTTTGCAGTTCCTGGAGCAAGACACGTCTGACAGCGTCATCGTTGCCGCGACGAATCACCCAGAGTTGCTCGATAAGGCAGTGTTTCGCCGGTTCGAATCGGTCATTACCTTCGAGCTACCCGACAACGATGCGGTGCGGTCGGTGATCAAGAACCGTCTGGCGAACTTCCGCATCAGTAACCTGGGTTGGAAGCGCATCATTGACGCTGCGAACGGACTCAGCCATGCGGATATCACATTGGCCGCGGAGAATGCGGCGAAAAGTGCCGTACTGACTGGTCGCGGACAGATCCGAACTGACGATCTGATTGTGGCGCTTGACGATAGACGCGACCTGAGTCGCCACCGCGGCGAGGTCAGCTAACGAGATGACTGACCGCAACAAACCACATCTGATTGTTCCCACAGCGCCGTTCGCTGAACCGTTCACGGGAGTATCCGGGGGTCATGCTGCGCAGCGCGAGCCTTTGTCTGGTGACCGTGGCGAACATGGTCGGCGGCTCCAGCAGGAACTCGGCACGGCGCTTGCTCCCATTGGCGCTGACGAGGAAGACTACGGCGTAACCATTACGTTTGTATCTTTCCCAGGCCTTGAGCTAGCGCTACAAAGCTTGGATCCGCAGGGGCCAGGGAGTAAACCTGAGCTGCTGGCCGTTAAAAGTGAGACGACGACTGGCGGCGATGTTCAGATGGCGACTGTCTATGTCCCGGCGGGTGCCAAGCATTACTTCCTCAGGCGGCTGACCAAGTACGTCGAATCGGTGGCTGATGACAGGCCGCAGTATGCCGTGTTGGTCGAGGGGATTGCATCGATTCGCCGCGCCACTATCCGCGAGTTGTGGACCGACCCGGACCGCCTGTTCCCCGACGATAACCAGTGCCGCCAGTGGTGGGAAGTATGGCTGCGCAATCGCGACGGTACGGAACTGCAGCGACTCCGTGCTCTTGCACAAGGTTCCGGGCTGCCCATGGGCCGCCATTTCCTGGGGTTCGGTGACCGAACGGTCGCGCTCCTACAGGCTACGGTTGATGAACTGTCGCAGATGTTCGAATCTCTTGACGATCTGGCCGAGTTGCGGTGGCCACGTGAGATCGCCGATGTCCTGGTCGACATGAGTGCTTCCGAGCAGGTGCAATGGGTCGACGAGCTTCTTAGTCGCACCAGAGTGGCTGATATGGACGCTCCAGTGGTCTGTGTCTTGGACACTGGTGTCCAAGACGGCCACCCTTTATTGGTCGATTCTCTGCATCCTTCTGACATCCACGTCGCAGAACCGACTTGGAACAAGCGGCCGATCCTGCGCCACGGCACGGAGATGGCAGGTCTGGCGCTGTTCGAAGATTTGCACCAAGCCGTACTCAGTCCGCATGACGTCTATTTGCGTCACCGGCTGGAATCGGTGAAGTTTCTCCCCGACAACGGCAGCAATCACCCCGATCTCTACGGTGCGGTGACCGCAAAGTCGGTAGATCGTCCAGAAATACAGGCACCAAGGCGCGACCGCGCCTTCCTACTTGCAGTTACGGCGCAGTCGCCGACCAGGGATGCTGGCACCGACCAATCGGCTCGCGAAGAAGCGGGCAGGCCCACGTCATGGTCGGCAGCGGTTGACGCCCTCGCCTATGGTCGCACGATCAGCGACACCGAACCTGGTCTGACCTACCTTGACCGTAGTGATTTGGGCCGATCGCGACTGTTCATCATCTCCGCCGGCAACATCCGCGACATAGTCGTCTCCGACGACCATCTGGACAGAAGTGATTTCGAACCGGCCGAGGACCCCGCTCAGGCCTGGAATGCGCTAACGGTTGGCGCTTACACCGACAAAGATGACATGAGTGGGGCGCCAACAGTATTCGATGGCTATGCACCACTTGCACCCAGGGGCGAGCTTGCGCCGACCAGTCGAACGTCAGTGCCGTTCGACCCTTCGAAGTGGCCGTTCAAACCCGAGGTGGTCGCCGAAGGCGGGAACGTGGCGGTCTCCCCGCATGACGATGCAGGGCAGACTCCCGAGTGCTTGGGAGTGTTGACCACTCGACTGCAGGAGAACGGTCAGCGCGCATTCACCACTACGAGGGATACTTCGGCAGCCACAGCCCAGGTTGCCTCGATCGCTGGCGCGATAATGGCCGAGTATCCGGGTATCCGAGCGGAAACGGTCAGAGCATTGATTGTTCACTCCGCCGAATGGACATCAACGATGAAACGCCAGTTCGATGCGGCCCCGACCAAAACAAGGAAGGCGAAACTCCAACGCCGTTACGGAATGGGCGTGCCAAGCCGAATCCGCGCTCTGCGCAGTGCCACCGATGCGTTAACTCTGGTTTCAGAGTCAAGCATCCGCCCATTTGAACGGGACAACAATGCAACTGCCGGAAAAGCGCGCGAGATGAATCTCCACCGTCTCCCGTGGCCTCGAGACGAGCTTGAGGCACTGGGCGAGGCGCAGGTCACTATGCGTGTGACCTTGTCGTACTTCATCGAACCGAACCCATCGAGCCGCGGTTGGTCTGGGCGCTACGCTTATCCCTCGTACGGTCTGCGGTTCATGGTCCGCAGACCCGAGGACAATCTGACTGCGTTTCGTCAACGAATCAATCTCCGCGCCCGGGTCAACGACGAGAAGCCGGTGGGGCTCGCTTCGGAGCAGGGATGGCTGTTCGGCGTGCAGCAGCGCGGGCCGGGCTCATTGCAAACCGATCTGTGGACTGGAACAGCTGTCGAACTCGCCAACAAGGGTGACATCGCGGTATTCCCTGTGGCCGGGTGGTGGAAAGACCGGCCGCGCTATGACCAAAGCCAGCTCGGTGTCCATTACTCACTGGTGGTAGGAATCGAGTCACCCGCTGTAGATGTCGATTTATGGACTCCGGTAGCGCAACAAATCGCCACCGAAGTTGCCGTGCAGACGTAGTGCGTGACACAGGCTGTGTGGCGGAGCAGCGCCGCGCAGCTGGCCGATCCTCGTCAACCACCTCGTCGGCGTCGCTCTGCCGGTGGGCGTTTTGCGTGATCGAGGGTGAGGACTTCATCGAACGCTGATAGGGTCCCCGCATGCGTGACAAGACCGTCGGTGTCCTGCTGATCACGTACCAAAGTGCGGAGGATCTACCTACTTTTCTGGAGTCGATCGAGGCCGCGGTGCAGCCTCTGGAACTGGATATCGTCTGCGTGGACAACACGTCTACCGACGACGGTCCCGAACTGGTCGAGAAATTCGGCGGCCGCGTTACCCGTAACCGTCGCAACGTCGGATTGGCCGCGGCGATCAATCAGGCGGCAGCACAGACCGATGCGGAATGGCTGTTGGTGGCAAATCCGGATACGAAACTGGCTCCCGGTTCGATATCGGCGCTTGTGGAAACGGCCCGTTCCGACGAGCAGATCGGAATGATAGGACCGCGTATCGCCCGGCTGGACGGGACGCTGTACCCCTCCGGTCGCGCGTTTCCGTCGCTGCTGGTTGGTATCGCGCACGCGCTCCTGGGTGGCGTGTGGCCGAGTAACCCGGCCACACGTCGATATTTCGGCCGACAGGTCACAGAAGTCAGTGACGTGGACTGGATTTCGGGATGCTGCATGCTGTTCCGCCGTGAAGCATTCGATGCGGTACACGGATTCGACGAGCGATACTTCCTCTACTTCGAGGAAACGAAAATGGCTCTCGATATGCACCGCAACGGTTGGCGGGTCGTGCTGGATCCGAGTGTGGAGATCCGCCACCGTGAGGGTGGCAGCATGCGTTCGGCGCCACTGCGCAAAGTGCGCACCCACCACCGCAGCGCCCTCCGTTTCTACTGCGACTACCACCGGGGCACACCGTGGATGCTGTTTTCGCCGCTGGTCGCCGCGGGGCTGGTAGTGCGTGGTGTTCTTGCCGCCGCTCGCACGACGATCACGGGCCGGCTGGCGCGTAACTGAACGGCTGCTCGTCCAAGGTCAGGCCAGCCGCTAGATCATCGAGCAGTTTGTGTACCACCGCGTTACCTGTGCGGGAGCTGGGCATGCATTGGCTGCAATCGTCGGCGATTGGTTGTTGTGCTGAGCTGGTGATCACGTCGAGGATGCGGGAGCGTTTGATGTTGCCAAGGTCGTATCCGCTCTGTGCGAACCGGGGTTCGGCTTTCAGGTCGCAGGGTGCGAGCAATCCATATGGACTGATCGTGGGTCGGAGGTAGCGGGCCATGCATTCACGGGTTCGGGCTCGTTGAGGAGTGGAGCCGTTGGCAACGGCGACAAGTTCGTCGCCGAGATCGATCCGGGTTCCGTCGGGCGGGGCAGCGCGCACAGCACGGAGTTGTTCGCGCAGTTGCGCAATCTGCCTATCGTCGAGGCTGTTGGTGACTTCGACCTCGTCTTTCCGGAGATCGAGCCAGTCTGCCTCGGCCTCGGCTGCGAATGCGGCCATGTCGGCGGTCTGGTCGACATTGAACGGCTGAATGACACAGCCCATACCGAGTTGTAGACCATCGCTACGTGCAGTGCGCAGAGATGCCAAGTTATCCACGACCCGTTGCAAGGCCCGCTGTTGAGGGCGGGTACCGGCAATGCGGTCGTAGGTAACGGGATCTGGCGAGTGGACGCTGAATCGGATCCGATGGCAGCGCAGCAGAGCCGCGAACAGCGGTGTTCCGGGCCGGATGCTGTACCCAGTGGTGTAGACGTGAATCTCGAACCCGAGATCGGCAGCGGCGGTGAGGACCTCGGGGAGGTCGGGGTTGATCAGGGCTTCACCGCCGCCGGATACCACCACGCGTTGGGCGCCACCGTCGCGGAGGTCACCGAGTAGTCGAATCCATTCGTGTGCGCTGAGCAGGCCGCCGGTGTCGAGGGACTGGGTGGTGTAGGTGAGCTCTTTCTGATCCGACCACAGGCACATTGCGCAGGAGTAGTTGCAGGTACCGCGGGTGGGATGGATTTCTACGGTTTCCGACATCACCGGCTCGCGCGCCGCTATGCGGGCCGGCCGGTCCGGGCTTCGCCGCCACTCGGTGATGGTCGATGCAGCAGCAGCCCAGCGTAGTCGATGCGGATAGTAGTTGCTGCTGACCAGCTCGTGCACCGCAGTGCTGGACCGGCAGTGGCGGTAAGCCGCCCGCACCATCCCCAGATCTACTTCCACATCGGCTGCGAGCCGGGCGGCTGGAGTGGAAGGTACAGCCAAATGCGAGAGGACCGTTGCCCGGAGGCGACCGCTCGTCCCGGCGGTCGCGGCCTTGACGAGACGAGCCAGGTCGGCGTCGTCCCACAGGATGCTGGTGCGGGTTCCCGATGGTGTACTCATGCCGACTGCCGTTCCTGAGATGCCAGCTCTCGGCGCACGGCGTTCCATTCGGCCGGTCGAAGGACTGTGACCAGCGAGTGGTGCCGGTGGAAGACGAGCACGACCCCGGTAGGGTGGTGCAGGACTCGTCGGTCCTGGGGTTCGATTTTCAGTTCAGCCGCCAGCTTGGGAATGTCGAAAGAGTTTTCCAGGGCCCAGTGCTTGTCGACGCTGCGAATGGGCACAAGCTCGACATCGGACACGTCGCCGCCGGTGCGGCTGATGAGCAAATCGGTTGCCTGGCGTTCTTCGGTTTCGTAGTGTGTGCCGATCTGGAACTTATGCCGTGCCTCGATTTCCCGCGGTAGTTGCATGGCAGAACCGCTGGCGAGTACTGATTCGGCGTTTCTGAGCAAATGGCGCGGTGGTTGGTCATGGACCGAGCCGAGCACAGCGTTGCCGACCATTTCCCGGCCCCATGTCGTTGCTTGCAACCGAAACTCGCCATTCGGGCGGATATTGCAGAGGGTGTCTTTGACTTGTTCGGACAGTTGCTGGAGCGTGATCGTGCGTCCGGTGCGCCTCGGTACTTCCCCTGTGGCAGGCCAGAAAGAATTGAATGTCAGATACAGGCCACGCGCGTAGAGGTCTGCCTGGTGTTCGTCGACCAGGGCCTGCACACCGTGGAATTCGTGCTCACGCAACGCCAGCTCCGGGTAGTGTTCGCGAGCCTGACCGGAATAGCTTGGTGCGCACAAATGGTGCTGTGCCGCGAGCTTGCGACCTGCAAGATATTTGCTGAGTTCGATGACGCGCTCCCAGTTGCCGCGATGCACGACGGTGATGACAGTGATCGGTTTTCCAGTACCGGCCAGCATGTGCAGCCCCTCCAGGACCCGCGGCAGGTTCTTCCCGCGCGCCGAGCCATGCAGATCGTTGGTGACACCGTCGACGCTGGTGCAGATCCGGGTCAGGTTCGATCCGGAGAGCCGACGCGCGATATCCGAGGTGATCAATGTGGCGTTTGTGATCAGCGCGGACGCGCACTGCCGCAGGAGCTGAGTGCTGTCGAGAACTGCGTGCAGTTGGTGATGCATCATCATTTCTCCGCCGGTCAGCACCACCTCCAGCGTGCCGGCGTCCTCTGCCGCAGAAAGAGCCTGCTGCACCACAGTGGCATCGAGCTGCTGGTTACGCCAGACCTCGCCGGGATGGCAATATCTGCACCGCAGGTTGCACTCATTGACAGCATCGATTACCAGTCGCAGCACCCGGCCAGTCGGTTCTATCCGCGTGCCGTAATAGTCGCTGAGATTCATTTCGTATCTATCCCATCGGATTGTCTGGTGGTTCGGGCGGTTCGGCTCGGCCTTTGCCGTCTCAGTTGACTTGTTTCTGTTCATTGGTGCGGCGAACCTCCTTCTGATTTCTGACTGGCCCACGCATACAGGGCGTTCAGAAGCTTGGAGATGGTCGCAAGGTCAGTCTCTGTCGCCGGTAGTTCCCTAGAAATTTCGTCCTGTTCCTTGAAGGTTGACCCGGGAATTCTTCTGGGCAACAACGGGATAGTCCGGTTCTCTGCTGAAGAGTCGATGGAGGGCCCATCGGGGTTTCTCAATGCCAACTCCGTCCTAGTTATCGGAGGTATCTATCCGCCTGTCACGTAATCTAGGAATGACTGCGCGGAACACCTGGCCTGGCAAACCTCCGTCGAGCAGTAGTGGTGAATTCGTAGAAGCGTTTGAGCTTCTTCGAAGCTCGTTACCCGAATCGGCCGATCGCACCGCAATGCGATCGAAAAGCCTTCGTGCCCGAAGGTCAGCGCCACCAGTCCCCCTGATCTGAGCTGAATGTGGTATCCGGACAGCTTGGGTGGACTCTTGTAGGTTCAGTCGCATCCGTGCTGATGAACCCAGGATCAGAGGGAAACGGACTATGCGGAACTGGCGTTCGGTCGCAATGCACTGACCTTTCGCTGACCTTGGCTGGCGGTCCTGATCGCGTTCGCGCTTCTGGGTGACACACTGAGCACATGGAACTCAACGGGGCGCCGATCAGTCAGTCCGATATTGCCGCACTGGGTTTGGTGGGCTATGGCCACTTCACTTCTATGCGGGTGGAGCACGGCGCTGTACGTGGCCTCACCCAGCACATGGATCGGCTCGTCCGAGACTGTCGAACAGTGTTCGATGCCGAACTCGATATCGACCGTGTGCGCGCATTCATTCGGCACGCCCTTATGGACGTTGATTCCGCAGTAGTCGTACGGGTTACCATCTTCGATCCGGCCATCACACTGGGCAGGCCGGGAGCCGATGCAGACCCGGCGGTTCTGGTTACATTGCGCGAGGCGTCGCCTGTGCCGGAGTCTCCGCTCACCCTTCGGTCAGCGGTATACAGTCGGGATCTACCCAGGACCAAACATGTCGGGCTATTCGGTGCTTTGCACCAACGGCGACTGGCGCAGCGTGATGGCGCCGACGATGTCCTCTTCACCACGGCTGACGGCCTGATCAGCGAAATTGCGACTTCAAATATCGGCGTTATCGCAGACGGTCACCTCATCTGGCCGGACGCAGAGGTTCTGCCCGGTGTCACGATGCGCTTACTCAGCCAGACGCTGGACGAGGAAGTCATTGTCAAGCCGATCAGCTTGGCCGAGTTGCCATACGTCGACGGCGCCGTCGCGACCAACGCGGCGGTGGGTGTGCGCGCGATCGGTCGAATCGATGACATCGAGCTTCCGATAGACCAGGCAACAGTCCTCCGGCTCCGCTCGGAATACGAATCTGTTCCAGCGCAACAGGTCTGATGACCTTTAACATGATGTTGGGGCGCTGATCACACCGCTCGGGGAAGGGAGTGTAGGCCCGATGGCCATCGTCATTCGAAACTGGACGGGAGCGGAAGCACGTGCTCTACGTGGGGCACGGCGAATGAGTCTGGTCGAGTTCGCCGCACATATCGGGGTGAACCCCCGGGTGATCTCCCGATGGGAAGCCGGCGGATCGACCATCAGGCCGCGCCCGGTCAATCAGGCGGCGCTCGACACGATCCTGTCCCGCCTCAGAGACGACGAGCTCGTTCGCTTCGTCGAGGCGATATCTCCATGCGTAGTCAGTGAGGCTCGAGATCCCGAGGTTGCCGAGGCGCGTTCGAGTCTGCGCCATCCCATAGACGGCAAGTTGATGACCTGGATACCGGAGGGAACTTTCCTTGCCGGACCTCAAGATCAGCCGGCATGGCTGGCCGGATTCTGGATGGATGTATTTCCGACCACCAATGCCGACTATGCACGTTTCGTCGCGGCGTGCGATCATCCACCGCCGCGACATTGGGGTGAAGTGGCCCACGATCGTGAGGTCGCCGATCATCCTGTGGTCTGGGTTTCTTGGGACGACACTGCGAATTACGCTGCATGGGCCAATAAGTCCTTGCCTACCAGTCAGCAGTGGGAAAAGGCTGCCCGAGGCACCCGCGGCAATAGATGGCCCTGGGGAAATCAGCCGACTCCGGCCAAGTGCAATGTCCGTGGTGCCGGGCCCGGCACCACGACACGCGCGGATACGTACGCCAGCGGAGTGAGCCCCTTCGGTATCTATGACCTCGTGGGTAACACGTGGGAGTGGACCGCGACGGAGACCACGGTCGACCGCTACCAGCTCAAAGGCTCGGCCTTCACCAGCCCTTTCGAGAGAGGCGAACCGGCTGTCTTCAACGATGCATCGCGAACGATGCTCGATGACGATACTGGGTTCCGCTGTGTCGCTGCTGCTCTTGAGAGCTGACCGGTCGGGCACTATGGACGGCGCCATCCTGGTGGTCGCGGCCACCGACGGCCCGATGCCGCAGACCCGTGAGCACGTGCTGCTCGCCCGTCAGGTCGGCGTGCCCTACATCCTGGTCGCGCTGAACAAGTCGGACATGGTCGACGACGAGGAAATCCTCGAGCTCGTCGAGATGGAGGTCCGCGAGCTGCTGGCTTCGCAGGAGTTCGACGAGGACGCCCCCGTCGTGCGCGTTTCCGGCCTGAAGGCGCTGGAAGGCGACGAGAAGTGGAGCGAATCCATCATCGAGCTGATGAACGCGGTCGACGAGTCCATCCCGGACCCGGTGCGTGAGACCGACAAGCCGTTCCTGATGCCGATCGAGGACGTTTTCACCATCACCGGTCGTGGCACCGTCGTCACCGGTCGTGTGGAGCGCGGTGTGGTCAACCTCAACGAGGAAGTCGAGATCGTCGGCATCCGCCCGGAGATGACCAAGACCACCATCACCGGTATCGAAATGTTCCGCAAGATGCTGGACACCGCGCAGGCCGGTGACAACGCGGGTCTGCTGATCCGTGGCATCAAGCGCGAGGACGTGGAGCGCGGCCAGGTCGTCATCAAGCCGGGTACCACCACCCCGCACACCGAGTTCGAGGGTCAGGCCTACATCCTGTCCAAGGACGAGGGTGGCCGCCACACCCCGTTCTTCAACAACTACCGTCCGCAGTTCTACTTCCGTACGACTGACGTGACGGGCGTTGTGACCCTGCCCGAGGGCACCGAAATGGTTATGCCCGGCGACAACACCGAGATGCTGGTGAAGCTGATCCAGCCGGTCGCCATGGACGAGGGTCTGCGCTTCGCGATCCGCGAGGGTGGCCGCACCGTCGGCGCCGGTCGCGTCACGAAGATCATCAAGTGATTCACTGAATCGCTGGAAACGGCGTCGCTCCGGAGGAGCGGCGCCGTTTTGCGTTTCGCGACGTTGGAGCGGCGCCGCCGGGTTCACACACCGGGCGTGCGGATCGACTGGAGAAAAGTACGGATCGCGGTATCCGCGGCGGCCCGGCCGTTCCCTTCGGTGAGCGCGAGCTCGAACAGCAGCCCACGTGCCATCGCGAGGGTCATCTGTGCCGACAGCGCGGCCTGTTCCCGACCTCGGCCGACCCGGACGAACAGTGTTTCCAAGGTGCTCTTCCATTCCCTGATCCACTGCCCGAGAGGCGCAGCCCATGGCTTGCCCTGCATCGCTGCGGCTGCCACTTCGAAGAACAACGGTCCCAACTGTGCCGCTTGGTCGGCCATTCGATCCCAGAGGGCGTAAGCGGCAATATAGGGATCTGCGGATGCTTCGAGCAGGTCCGCCAGAGCGCGGTACTGCTGCCCCCACGTCGCCGTGACCACCGCCGTCAGTAGCCCCTCGCGAGAACCGAAATGGTAATGCAGCATTCGGTGACTGGTACCGATACCCTCGGCGATGGTCCGCATGCTCGTATCACCCACGCCGTGTTCGGTGAACCACGCGATCGCGCGGTCGAGGAGGGCTTCCCGCGCACTGCTCATACCGCTCGGTCGCTGCCCGTGAAGTGCGCGAGGGCGCGGTGGACTTCGGTGGCTTCGTTACCGCGATAGGCCACGTGGCCGTCCGGACGGACAAGGACGAACCCTTCGCCGCGTATCGAATACCGCTCGCGTACCTCGCCTTTCGGGTCCGTTTCGTCATCGATCGGTACAACGGTCATCCGATCGGTGGCGTCGACTGCCCCCGCGGGTGCGCCGGGCCCGTCGATTCGGTTCCCGCAACGGAAGTGCAACAACGTGAAATGCGTGACGGCCAGGCGGTCGTGCACCGTTCCGTCCGCGAGGACGGCGTCGGGTGCGCGGTCACCGATCGCCGGGCGCCGCCCGAACGGCCACCGTGCCCCGTCGCCGTAACTCACCGCCAGTTGGGAGTTCCGCAGACTTGCCTGCCGAGCGGCGCCCGGAATCCCGGCCCCGAGCCGGAGTACTAGGTCGCGCAGGGAACGAGCGAGGGGATTGCGCAGCGCGTACATACGCCGCCGGCTCTCGACGTCGCGAATGGTGGACGCGGCCACCGGCCGGCGCTCGGCTTCGTAGCCGTCGAGCAGATCCGGCGCGGCACCCGACTCCACCTGCACCAGCCGCCATGCCAGATTGACGGCATCCTGGATACCGAGATTCATTCCCTGCCCGCCGAACGGGGGGAAGATGTGGGCGGCATCGCCTGCCAGGAAAACGCGACCACGCCGATACTTATCGGCCAGGCACACCCGGGTACGGAATATCGACGTCCACTCGACCTGGGTGATCCGCGTACCTCCGGTACCGCGTTCGTCGACGAGGCGTTGTAGTTCGGTGATGCCGGGCTCGCGCAGTTCCTCCCGACGGGATCGATCGCTCATATCCGCGAACACTCGCCAGAGGCCGTCGCCATCGGGCAGACGCATCAGCATGAGCGGACCGGCCGGTCCGAGCCACATGGCACTGTCCTGGAAAGACATCTCCGATTCCAGGACGATATCGCCGAGATAGTAGGTTTCACCGGTTGCGCCGCCGGTGAACGGGATGCCGAGCGCCTCGCGTACCGCGCTACGGGCCCCGTCGGCACCTACCAGCCACTCGCATTCGAGGACACGTCCATCACCGAGCCGAACACCCACAGACTCGTCGTTGCGGTCGATGTTCTGCACCTCTGCGCCGTACTCGATCTCCACGTCGGCCGCACGCAGCCCCTTGCGGAGTACACTTTCGAGCCCGGGTTGCGGGAGGACGTAGGTGTAGGGGTAGGGACTTTGCGGAGGTACCCATGTCAATCGGGACAGCTCCACGTCGCCACGCATGATGGATGCTCCGCTGAGGCGATAGGCAACTCGTTCGATCTCGTCCGCAAGGCCCAGCCCGGCGAGTAGTTCCATCGATCGGGCCTGCAATCCGAGCGCCCGAGAGCCGTCGCTCGGGTGGGTGCGCCGTTCCAGCACGCGACACGGCACGCCATTGGCGGCCAGCACGAGCGCGGTCACCATACCGGTCGGACCTGAGCCGACCACGAGAACGCTCACCGCGCCCTCCAATGGATACAACCGCTGAAAGCGGTAGAGTCGATCGACATGTACCAGATGGTACATGTCGGCCAGTGGAAGTGGTAGCGCCGCCAGGTCGTAACGTCACGAAGATCATCGAATAGGACAAGGCTCTTACTGAGCGGGCCGCTTCCCCTGAGAAGCGGCCCGCTCACTGGTTTCCGGCCCGGTAGGCTCGGGCTTCTGCTGCCGGACGGTCGGCTCAGTGCCGGCGCGCGAGCATATTGGCGGCGGCCAGCACCGGGGTCACCGTCGCGGTGGCAGCTGCTCCGAGCCGGGTATCGGTGGCTCGCATCCAGCGGACGGTCCGCATGGCCGAAGTGAGTACCTCACTTCCCCGTACCCGCATATCCGCCTCGAAGCGGCTCACGGCGACGGGCAGCGTGGTCGTACCGGAAGCGACCGAGCACAGGTTCGCGACCAGACTCGCGGCATCGCGGATAGCGGCTCCGGCGCCCATACCGGCGGTGGGCGGGGTGGCGTGGACGGCGTCGCCGAGCGCTGTGACAGAGCCGGCGGCCCACGGGGCCAGGTCCTGGGCCCGGGTCGACGCCGCGTTGAAGCGGAAGGCGGCGATACTGGCGGCCTCGGCTCGTTCGATGACCTCCAGAGTGCGCCGGCTCCAGCCGCGGCGGCCGAGGGCGGTGAGCAGCGCGGACCGCAGTGCGGTGCCGCGGAGCGTGCGCATCGCATCGGTGGCGGTGGACTCGGGAAACATCGCGCCCCAGATATAGGCCGGTCCGGTGGTGACCGCTTCCCGGCCCTGGGGCGCGTCGAGCACGGCGTTGCCCACCGGGTCGAGGAAACCGGTATACAGCGCCGTGGCGTGCGGGCCGATCGCCATGCTGGAGCGCGATCCGAGCCGTTGCCGCTCGGATATGCCGAGGTCTTCGGCGCCGGTCCGGCCGGAGAAACCGATTATCCCGGTGGGTTCGCTGGTGGGTCGGCCCGCCAGATACCGGGCGACCGATGAGTGGGCGCCGTCCGCGCCTACCAGGAGATCACCCCGGCACGCGGGTCCGTCGGCGAATACCGCGGACGGTTCGCCGTTCGCGGCGCGGGCGATCGCGGTGACCGTCCGGCCCAGCTGCAGGTCGGGTCCGACCGCGTCGGCCAGAATGGTCCGCAGGGTGATGCGGTCGATATCCACGCTCGGGCTGTCACCGAGCCGCGGCCCGTACGCCAGTAGGCGCCCGTGCCGGTCCCACAGCGCGTCCCGGTCGCGCAGCCGCAACGCCGACGCCGACCGCAAGAGCCGTTCGAAGATCTCCGGTGCGACGACTTCCCGGAGCGCCGCCTGTGCGCGGCCGTCGAGCGTGATGTGATAACCCCCGGTCTCCGCGACGTCGTGATCGCGGTCGAAGACCGATACCTCGAAGTCATGCCGGCGTAGTCCGGCGGCCAGCGCCAGGCCGCCGATTCCGCCTCCGACGATGATGATGCGCACTGTGTTCCGGCTCCTCGAGCTGTTGTCGGACGATTTCCGGCCCGACACTGCCATTGGTAGTGGCCGTCGAATGTCCACTACTTTGGCACGGTGGCCGATACCTCCCGGCGCGCACTGCGCCTGCTGTCGCTGCTCGCCACTCGACGGAGCTGGTCGCTCGGTGCGCTCGCCGCCCGGCTGGAGGTCAGCGAGCGAACCGTCCGGCGGGATATCGAAACACTGCGCTCGCTCGACTATCCGGTCGTCACGCTGCGCGGACCGGCAGGCGGCTATCGGCTCGGGGCGGGCCACACACTGCCCCCGCTGCAGTTCGACGAGGATCAAGCGCTCGCGGTCGCGGTCGCGCTACAAACCGCCCCGACCACGGTGTCCGGCCTCGCCGCCGACACCGAACGGGCCCTGGAGGCACTCGAACAGGTCATGCCCGTCCGGCTGCGAGCGGCCGTGGAAGCATTGCGGCTGACGAGTTTGCAGAACTACTGGGAGTTTCCGGCGCAACCCATCGCGGCGGCCGCGTTGCAGGCCGCGGGCAGTGCCGTACGCCGTCACGAAGTGCTCATCGTCGAACTCCGCGGGCCCGACGGCACCCGCCCCGCCCCCGGTACCGCCGAGTTCGCGCCGGCCCGGCGCATCGAACCCCATCACCTGGTGGTCTGGGCGGGCCGGTGGTACCTGGTCGGATACGACCATGCCGACGTCGGCTGGCGGGTGCGCCGACTCGACCGCCTCTACCTGCACCCGCCCACGGGTATCCGGTTCACACCCCGCGAGCTGCCCGGCGGCGATCTCGCCGGCCTGGTCATGAGCACCCACGACCGCGGGGACACGCCGGCCGCGTGGGAGTGCACCGGAAGCGCGCGGCTGAAGCTGCCGGCGGAGACGGTCGCGCGCTGGGCGCCCGGCGGATCGGTTGTCGAGCACCTCGATTCCGATCACTGCCGGCTCACCGTCGGTGCCTGGTCCTGGGCCGGTGTCGCGGGACTGCTCGCCACATTCGATACCGACCTCGCCGAGGTGGAGCCCCCGGAACTGGTGGCCGCCTGCCGCCGGCTGGTGCGACGGTGGCAGGCCGTGGCCGGAGACGCCGAACCGACGTGACTACGTCGGGTCAGGTTTCGCGGGCGGCCTGGAGCAGGGCGTTGGCGAACTTCACCATCTGAGCCGGGCCGCCGTACCAGGCGGTGACCGCGGAGAGCACCGCGGCCCGGGCCTCGCGTGCGGCGCGGGCCACCTCCGCGGCCGACACCTCGCCCGTCTCCGCCTGTCCGGCCAGGACTTCGAGATCATCGCTCGCGGTCAGCAAACGCATGATGAGGTGGATATCTATATCGGCGCCTTCCTCACTGCGGCCGTGCCGGGATGTGGTGTCCTCCACCGGGGCCGGGCGCCGGGCAGCCGGCAGCGCTGGTTCCGGTTCCGGTTCGGGGCCCGGCAGTGCCGCCTCCGGATGGTCCGGCGCCGCGGACTTGGCGGCCTCGGCCTCGGCCGCCTCACGCGCCCGCCGGGAGCGGCGTGTTTCCAGCGGCGGCCGGGAATCGGTTCCCTCACCCGATTCCGGGGCCGGCTCGCCCGCGGCGTCGGGTACGAGGGTCAGCGGCGATACGGCTGCGGCGGTGGTTTCCGGTGCCTCCTCGGCCGGTTCGTCGGGTCCGGAGTGCCGGGGATCCTCGGACTCCAGGATCCGGGTGAGCAATTCGGCCACCGGCGCGCCGGATTCGTCGCCGGAGTCGATACCGTGCGCGGGTTCGGGCTCCAGCAGCCGGTCGAGGATCGGGGTGCCGTCCGGTGGGGTCAGTCGTGGCGGAGCGGTATGCGCGCCGATCTCGTCGGCCGGGTCCGCTTCCTCGGGCTGTGCCGCGATCCGCAGCGCGGGTTGCTGATCGACGTGGGCGCCCGGCTGTTCGTCGTCGGTGTTGTACCGGGCCGCGGTCCGCGGCAACCGACGCGGCGCCGGCAGTTCGCGTTCGCTGTCCGCGGCATCGGACGGGTCGCCGATCTCCGCCGGTTCCGGCAGGCTCACCGCGTTCGCCGGAAGCGCCTCGTGGGCGTTGGGCGCCAGCGTGTGCGTCTCGTCGGCCGGGGCGGGGGCGTGCCGGGCCGCCGATCGCGGCAGGCGCCGGGCCGGCAGCGATGGAGCGGTGGATTCCTCCTCGCCGCCCGGACCGGCAGCGGTGCGGCCGCGGGGGCTACGGGTGGGCAGTCCACGCGACGGCAGTTCCGGCGGGGCGGCGGAATTACCGTCCAGCGCGGTCTCACGCTCCTCGATCGGAGCCCCGGACAGCGCGTACGTATCGGTGACCGCGGACGCGGGGATCTCCTCCTGCCCGGGCGCATACTGGTCCTCGAACGGGTTGAAAGCCTCGGCGGGTGCGCCGGATTCGGTGAAATCGAGTCTGCGGCGCCGTCCGCCGCTTTCCAGCGGGTGCGGTACCGGTTCGTCCCCGATCGAGCTGAGCCAGCTCGGCAGCGACCCGGTGTCCGCGGACGGATCGCCGTAGGCGTCGGGTCGCTGTGGTGTCTCGGGCGGCAGCGGATAGGCGGCCTCCAACGAGCCCGACGTGGGTAATTGAGTGGTCGGGACGGAGAACGAATCGGGTCGGCCGGCCGTGGAATCGGCGGACGGCGGCAACTCGGCCGCGTACGGCGATCCGGGCGCGGGGATGCGCGCCGAGGAGGCGAGTGCGGCCGCGTGATCGCCGGCCTGGCCGGAGCCCGGCGGCGAGACTCGTGGCAACGCCCCGGGATCCGTTCGTCCGGGATCGCTCACGGGTCCGGCACTGTGCCGGGCGGACAGCGCGGTGGTATCCGGTCCGTTGGGATCGTCGGGAGGTGCGGGGAACTGGGACGGATCCGTCGGTGAGGTACTGAAACGGGAATCCGGTTCCTGGTTACCGGATGTCATGACGCCGACAGCGGCGGTGTCGCCGATGACTCCGGGGGTGTTCCAGGCGGCGAACGGGTCCAATGCCGCCGATCCGCCGGTGCTGTGCTGGTTCTGCGCGGGAGTGGACGGTGGTGCGGGGGTCCACGTATAACCGTGATCCGGTACGGAATCGGATCGGTTCGTGGCGCCGTTCGTTCCATTCGCCGAATCGAATTCGTTCGATCCGAAGCCGGCGAAGCCCCTCGACTCGGAGTTCTGTTGCGCGCGGCCGTACTCCTCCTGGCGGCCGCGACGTTCGTCTCCGAGGCTGGCATTTTCGGCATCCATGGGCCCATTCTTACCCGCCGGGGTGGATTTCGTTCTAGTGTGCGAAGCCCATGAATGGTGCGTGAGCCGTCCGCGGTGATCAGTATTACAGCCCGGTGGAGACCGGCCGGCGCGCGGATCCGCGTCCGGGACATCCGGGTACGCGGCTCTGACGTGCCCGGACGGCGGGATGTGCGGAAACCGGCGCAGAACGGTGCCTCGGAGGCCCGCTGCGCGCCGGGTCTGTCGGGTCCCCTCGAAATTTTCCCGGTGGTGTCGATGGCGCAAATGAGTCTGCCCGCCGGGCTCGGCCGACGGGCAGCTCGTCGAGGTGGGTGCGGTTCAGTGGTGTGTCGCGGCCCCGTGCATCCGGCCGGCCACCGCCGGTAGTGCCGCCACGGCGACTACGACGGTGACGAGTCCGACGACCCACGACGTCCACGACGCTCCGTTGTAGCCGGTGTAGTTCATGGCCCACGGTGCGATGAACAGCAGTGCGCCGAACAGTGCCATTCCGTAGTCGGCCGCTGCCATCGCGGGCCGGTACATCTGGGCGAGTCCGGTGAGTGCGATGAGCGCTCCGAGCACGATCATCGTCCACACTGCCCGGTCGTTGGTCGCCACCCAGATCGGAGAGAGGGCGGTGAAGACACCGAGCACCACGGCCAGGAAATCCTGAGTCCGGCTTTCTGTGAACATAATGGCCTCCTGAAACTGGGAAACAGGTCCGTAGACAGGGCCTGACCTCGGTATAGCGTGTCCGGCCGGGACCGGTCGATATCGCAACGGACACGATTGCGCGGCGAAACGATGCGCAGCGGACGCGCTTCCGCCGCGGAGCCGGAAAGCCGGGCGTACCTCCGCGTTCGCTCCGGCCGTGCGCTCCCTGCGTACCTCCGCGTTCGCTCCGGCCGTGCGCTCGCGTTCGCTCCGGCCGGTCGGATTGGGGATGGGCTTCGCCCAGCTGTGCTTGTTAGGGTGGGCTACACAAATTTTTGTAACCTGTTCCAGGCGCGGCGCCGGGTGCCGCGGGGAGGGAGTTCGGTATGTCCGCACCTATCGTGATAGCCGGTGCCGGCCTGGCCGGATTACGCACCGCCGAGGAGTTGCGCCGCGCGGGGTACGAGGGCGAGCTGGTGCTGCTGGGTGACGAGCCGCGCGCGCCCTACGATCGTCCGCCGCTGTCCAAACAGTTCGTCCGCGGCGAAACCACCGCGACCCCGTTGCGTCCGGACGGGTTCTACGACGAGAAGCAGATCGACCTGCGTCTGGGTACGGCCGCGACCGGCGTGGACACCGACGCCAAGCAGGTGCGACTGGCCGACGGTTCCACGGTCGCCTACGAGCACCTGGTCGTCGCCACCGGGCTGCGGCCCCGGCTGCTGCCCGGCGCCGACGAGGTGACCGGGGTCCACGTGCTGCGCAGCCACGACGATGCGGTCGCGATCCGGGAGGGGTTGCGCGACACCACCGCGGCCCTGGTGATCGGCGCCGGATTCATCGGCTGTGAACTGGCCGCGAGCCTGCGCGCGCAGAACGTGCCCGTGGTGCTGGTGGAACCGCAGCCCGCCCCGCTGGCCGGGGTGCTCGGCGCGGAGCTCGGCGAACTGGTGGCCCGGTGGCACCGGGCCGAAGGTGTGGATCTGCGCTGCGGGGTCGGGGTGGCCGGACTGCTGGCCGATCCGGCGGGCAGGGTGCGCGGCGCGCGGCTGGCCGACACATCCGAGGTGACCGCGGACCTGGTGGTGTCGGGTATCGGCTCGCGTCCGGTGACCGACTGGCTGGCCGGGTCCGGGATCGAACTGGCCGAACCGACCGCCGGCGGCGGAGTGTTCGCCGACGAGGCCGGGCGGACCAGTGTGCCCGGCGTCTGGGCGGTGGGCGATGTGGCGGCGTGGCGGACCCCCACGGGTGAACATCGCCGGATCGAGCACTGGACCAATGCCGGGGAACAGGCCAAGCTGCTGACCTGCGCCCTGCTGGGAGTGGCGGCGCCGGGTATCCCGCAGGTCCCGTACTTCTGGAGTGATCAGTACGACCTGAAGTTGCAGGCGCTCGGTACGCCGCGCGCGACCGACGATATCCGCGTCCTCGCCGACGACGGCCGCAAGTTCCTCGCCTACTACTTCCGCGAGGGCCGGTTGTCCGGAGTGGTGGGCGCCGGGATGACCGGGCAGGTGATGAAGATGCGCGCCAAGATCGCCGCGGCCGCCCCGGTGGAGGAATTGCTCGGCGCGACTCAATAACCTGTGGGGGTGATCGTCGCGCTCATCGATTCGGGTTTCGGGTTGCTGCCCACCGCGGCGTGGCTGCGCAAGCTGCGCCCCGATGTGGACCTGCTGCTGCAGCTGGACCCCGAAGGGGCGCCGTGGGGCCCCAAACCACAGGACTGGATGATCGACCGGGTGGTCGCGGCCGGACGCACCGCGCGTGACCTGGGCGCCGAGGTGGTCGTGCTGCCGTGCAACACCGCCAGCGTGACCGCGCTCGAACACGTCCGGGCCGATCTGGGCGCCGCGATCCCGGTGGTGGGTACGGTCCCGGCTATCAAACCGGCCGCGGCGGCCTGCCGGTCGGTGGCCGTATGGGCGACCGCGGCCACTACGGCCAGCCCCTACCAGGCGGATCTGATCGCGCGGTTCGGTGGCGAGGCGAAGGTGACCGGGGTGGCCTGCCACGGACTCGCCGAAGCGGTGGACCGCGGTGATCTGGCCGGGGTGCGCGCGGCGGTGGCGGACGCGGCGGCCCGGACGCCCGCCGATATCGAGGGCGTGGTGCTGGGCTGTACCCACTACCCGCTGATCGTGGACAGCATCCTCGCCGCGCTGCCCGCCGGTGTCCGGCTGTTCGACAGCGCGCAGGCCGTCGCCGCGCAGACGGTGCGGCGGATGGAGGCGCTGGGGGGCGCGACGACCGGTGACGGGACCGTACAGGTGTATCTGAGCGGCCGGCCCGGAGTGCTGCCGCCCGGCGCGGCCGCGTACGAGTCCGGCCGCATCCTGGGGGCTCGGTAGGGCCGCCTGCACGGGCGTACAGGTGATTCTCCGGCCGCGGAAGTAAGGGTCGGCCTCCGCGCCGCGGTCCGCGAGCTGCCCGGTTCCGGCGCACGGCCCTCCGAGTGGTCCGGTTCCGGCGCACGGCCCTCCGAGCGGCCTCCCTGCGGACGAGCGCGGGGGCCGCTCCGTGCCGTTTCAGTCGATGCCGAAGGAGCCCGCGATGGTGTCGGCGACCGCGGTGACGGTGCCGCGGGCCACCGGCTGGCGCACGATCCAGGTTTGCATGGTGATCGGCGGGTCGACCAGCCGCCGCCACACCCATCCGGGCAGTAAGCGGCCCGCGGTGGTGCGGCTCAGGATCGCCCCGTTCGCTCCTGTGGCGTGCAGACAGGCCCGCGCATTCTCGGTGTAGTTGGCGAAATGCCACCGCGGTCTGATCCCGGCCTCATGGGCCGCGGATACGAGCCGATCGTGGCCGATGGGGACCTGGTCGCGGGCGTGCGCGAGAACGTCCATACCGTCGAGGGCGCTCAGCGGGCAGATATCGCCGGTGAACTCGCCCTCGATTCGCGGATCGACGACGAACCCGAACGGTTCCTCGAGAACCCGGTGCCGGACCAGATCTCCCGAGGGCGGTTCATGCACAAATGCTATATCGAGCCGTCCGGCGCGTAGCTGCTGGAGTTGGACGGTGCTGGTCGCATCGGTGAGCGAAAGGTATGCCTGGGGTACGGCCAGGCGTACGGTATCGATGATTTGCCCGAGCCAGGTGGGCGGTAGGCCGGGGGCCAGGCCGATCTGCACGATCTCGCGTACCGGGCCGGCCTCCCGGGCGGCGTCCTTCGCGGTATCGGCGTAGCGGAGCAGGGTGAGGACATGCTGATACAGGGCGGTTCCGGCGGGAGTGGGCACGATACCGGCAGGTACCCGGTCGAAGAGCGGCACGCCGCATTCGCGTTCGAGCTGCTGGACCTGACGGGTGAGGGCTGGTTGGGAGATCAGCAGTGCCTTCGCCGCCGCGGACAGCGAGCCGCGATCGAATACCTCGACGAAATACCGTAGCTGTCGTAGCTCCACCGTTGCTCCCCGTTTCGCAAACCGATCGGTATGCCATAACTTCAGGACATACCCGGGCCATCCAAGTGGCATTGGATCACGAGCCGTCCACGCGGTTGCATTGTGGTGGGCACCACAGCCGGCACGCATCGCGGGCGCCGGTGCCCCGGCTTCATTCGAAAGGACCTCCGGTGACCGCGATATCCCCCGCAACACCCGACACCCGGTATCGCTGGGTGGTGTTGACCCTCTGCTGGGCCGCCTTCACGATGACCTCGGTCGACCGGGCCACCTGGGGCCCGGCGGCAGGCTCGGTGGGCGAGGACCTCGGGGTGGCGGTCGCCGGCCTCGGTGTCTTCGCCACCACCTATTACATCGGCTACGTGATCTCCAACGCCATCGGCGGTTTCGTCGCCGACTGGCTCGGCGCGCGGATGACCGTCGGGGTGAGCATCCTGCTCTCCGGCGGGTTCATGCTCGCCTTCGGCGAGGCCGACAGCCATGCGATGGGCCTGCTCTTCCAGGCGTGTATCGGATTGTGCGCAGGCGCCGAAGTGGGCGGCGGCGTCAAACTCCTCACCAGCTGGTTCACCCCGCAGCGGCGCGGCTTCGCGATGGGTGTCTTCATGACCGCGACCTCGCTCGGGCTGGTGATCGCGAACGCGGTCGTGCCCCGGATGATCGAATCGCACAGCTGGCGCACCTCCTATCACCTGTTCGGGCTCACATCGATCGGCGTCGGCGTCCTGTGCCTGATCCTGCTGCGCCCCGGCCCGTTGGTGGAGGCGCGGGCCGAAACCGGTAGCCGCCCGAACCTGCGCCCGCTGCTGCGTAATCGCGGCCTGCTGCTGATCGCGCTCGCCGGGTTCGGCGCGCTGTGGGGCACCTACGGATTCATCACCTGGTCGAATCTGCTGATGGTCAAAGGCGTCGGTATCGATCCGGTGCGCGCCGGCACCGTGGTGGTGATCTTCGGCGCGGTGGCGGTCTTCTCCAAACCGCTGGTCGGCCTGGTCGGTGACGCGCTCGGGCTGAGTCGCCGACGGCTCACGATCGCGATCCTGGCGGCATTCGTCACCTGCCTGATCGTCTTCAGTTTCGCCACCACCGCCACCCAGTTCCTCTGGATCGCGCCGTTCCTCGGCATCACCGCCTACATCTACAGCCCGGTCATGATGGCGATGATCCCGACCCTGTCCGGGGCAGAACTCGCCGGGACGGCGACCGGCGGGGTGAACGCCTTCTGGCAGCTCGGCAGCACCATCGTGCCCGCCGTGGTCGGCCTGGTCTTCGCCGCGAGCGGCTCGTTCCAGCTGGTCTTCCTGGTTCTCGCCGCGGGGCCCTGCCTGGCGATCCTCCCCATGTTCTTCATCCGTGACGCCGACAACCGCGAATCCGCGTCCGGTGCCGCCGCCTCCGGCGACGGCAATGTGCTGATCCTCGCCACCAATGGAAAGGTCTGATCCCTGTATGACCCCGAGCAGTACCCACTACGACGTCATCGTCGCGGGCGGTGGATCGGCCGGTATCGCCGCGGCGGTGGGCGCCGCCCGGACCGGTGCCCGCACCCTGTTGATCGAACGCGGTCCGTGCCTGGGTGGCGCCGCGACGCTCCGCAATGTCGTCACCTACTGCGGCCTCTACACCCGCGACGACCTGCGGCAGGTCGTCTTCGGTATCGCCGACGAGGTGATAGGGCGGCTGAAGGCGCGCGGCGCGGTCGGCGAGCCGCGCCGGTTCAACGCGGTCACCGTGGTCTTCGACCCGGAGAACGTGAAGGTCGTGCTGGACGAGCTGTGCCGGGAAGCGGAGGTCGATATCCGCCTGCACAGCCTGCTGATCGGCGCGCATACCGAGGGCGACAGCATCACCGCCGTCGAGGTCGCCGATCACGAGGGTGTGCACCGGTTCACCGCCGACGCGTTCGTCGACGCCACCGGGGACGCCGATCTCGCGCACCATGCCGGGGCCGAAGTCCGTTACGGCACCGACGGCTGGGTCCAGAACGGCAGCCTCGGCGTGCGGTTCGGCGGTATCGCACCCGATGCCGAGGTCACGGTGGATACCGTCGGAGCGGCCGTCCGCAGCGCCAAGGCCGCCGGTGTGGACGGTCTGCTGGCCGAGTCGGGTCTGGTCGCCCGGATGCCGGTCTCCGGCGACGTCATCATGTACCTGGTGGACGAGGGCTACGACGCCCGGTCCGCCGCCGACACCACTCGCGCCGAGATCAGTGCCCGCCGGCAGGCCCAGGCGTATCTGCCGGTGGTGCGGACGATCCCCGGCGCCGAACTCGCCTATATCGTCACCACCGGCCCGGAACTCGGTACCCGGGAATCCCGCCATATCGTCACCCGGTATCGGCTGCGTGAAGCGGAGATCCTCCACCCGGACACCACCGAGAGCGCGGTCGCGATCGGGGCCTGGCCGATGGAGTACCACCCGGGCCCGGGTATCCCATCCACCTGGAAGTTCATCGGCGATCCCGGCTTCTATCCGATTCCGCTCGGTTGCCTGCGCAGTGTCGGCACGGATAATCTCTACGCCGCCGGGCGAACCCTCGACGGTGACCGGCAGGCCGGCGCGTCGCTGCGCGTCATGGGCACCGCCTTCGCCACCGGGCACGCGGCGGGAGTCGCGGCGGCGCAGCAGGCCCGAAACGGCGAGGTCACCACCGCGAGCGTGCGCGAGGAACTCCAGCGTCAAGGGGCCCGGCTACCCGAGCCAGTGCCGGTCTGACAGGCCGGTGGCGGCGGACCGGTCCCGGTGGCGGGCCGGCAGCCGACCGGCGAATCGCACCGGCGACGAGAAATCCGTGGTTGCGAGGTGCCGGCGCAACCCCGCGGCCCCGAATCGTCCGGCAACTCCGGACGACGGGGTGGCCGCCGCCGCATGCGCGTCGCTCGGGAAATTTCTGTGGTGCACGGGCACCGGTCGACGCGCAACCGCGCCCGCGACCTCTCGGTGTGAGCGAGCCCCTTCGGGCGGGCGATCAGAACTGGATACGCAGGTGGTCGGTGACCGGGCGGGCCTGGCAGCCCAGGATGTATCCGTTCTCGATGTCCTCGGGATCGAGGATCTCGGAGTTCGCCATCTCGACCTTGCCCTCGAGCACCGTGCAGGCGCAGGACCCGCACTCGCCCTCCTGGCAGGAGTAGGGCACATCGATGCCCTTGTCCAGCATGATGTCGACCAGGGTCTGTTTCCGTGGCCAGCTCAGGTTGTGCGTTTCACCGTCCAGCTCGACCTCCACGGTCGCCGCGTCCGCGGCCTCCTCCTCCGAGATCGCGGCCGGGGCGGTTTCGGCGAACGGGTCACCGGCGAGCGAGTTGAAGATCTCGGCGTGGGTGCGGCCGCGCGGTACCCCGAGCCGGGTGAGGGCGTCGTGCACCCCGTCCATGAAGGGCCGCGGACCGCACATGAAGGCCGCGTACTCGATGTAGGGCCGCAGCAGTTCGGACAGCGCCGGCACGGCCGGCAGGCCCTGCAGGGTTTCCAGCCAGTGCACCACCACCAGCCGCTGCGGGTTCTTCTCGGCCAGTTCGCGCAGTTCGCTCGCGAAGATCACCGATTCGGGGTCGCGGTTGGCGTAGAACAGCACGATCTTGCCGCCGCCCCGCGCCAGCGCGGATTTGAGAATGGACATCACCGGGGTGATACCGCTGCCCGCCGCGCACAGCAGCAGGTCCTCGTCGAGGTCTTTCGGGGTGAACACCCCGGACGGCGGCAACACCTCGAGTTGGTCACCCGGCTTGATGTTGTCGCAGAGCCAGTTGGAGCCGTACCCGTCGCTGGTGCGTTTGACCGTGACCTTGGGTAGGTCGTCGGTGAAGGGCGAACTCGCCAGCGAATAGCAGCGCGCCACCGATCCGGTGCGGTCGCTGGGGATGCGCAGGGTGAGGAACTGGCCGGGCTGGTACGCGAACTTCTCCCGCGCCTGCTCGGGGACCTCGAAGACCAGCGAGCTCGCGTCGGTGGTTTCCGCGATGACCTGAGCGACCCGCAATACGACGGATCGCGAGCCATGGGGCACTTCGACGGTGGTCATCTCGTCCTCTCGAAACACTGTGGCCGGTGGCTTCGAGCCTACGGCAAAACTAGAACGTGTTCCAATTTTAGCCTATGCCGGCGGATTGTTGGCGGACGAGCTGACCCTCCAGGCCGGAAACCAGGACGCCCACGCCGAAATCGTAGGAATACTTGCCGCGCAGATCGGGCAGGTATTCCATTGCGCGGGCCACTCGCTCCGGCATCACCACATCGGGCGGGGTGTCGAGGTTGCGCGGATTCACCCGGCGGCGGCCGAACAGGTAGGTGTGGATCGTGGCGTAACCGGCCAGGACATTGCGGTCGTCGAACCCGGCCTCGTAGAGGATCTCCATGATCCCGGCGATCAGGTCGAGCTGTTTCCCGAGCATCTGCTCGATGAGTACATCCCCCAGCCCGGGGTGCCGGCGCAGCCGTTCGTCGATCTGGGCCAGCAGATCGACCAAGCGGTCCTGCCAGGGGCCCGCGTCGGGCGGCGGTTTGCGCACCCCGGCGAGCGCCGCGCTGGCCACCAGGTCCAGTAGCTCGCGCTTGTCGGCGACGTAGTAGTACGGCGCCATGGGGGAGACGCCGAGCTCACGGGAGAGTCGCCGCATGGACAACTTCTCCACCCCGTCGGCGCGCACCACCCGAAGTGCCGCCTCGACGATCTCGGTCTCCGAGAGGGTGCTGCCGTTACCGCCCCCACCCCCGCTCGTCTGCATTCGCACGACTCCCATTGCCACCTCTACACGTCGA
The DNA here is from genome assembly GCF_040654015.1 of Nocardia sp. NPDC050799. Classification (NCBI taxonomy): domain Bacteria; kingdom Bacillati; phylum Actinomycetota; class Actinomycetes; order Mycobacteriales; family Nocardiaceae; genus Nocardia; species Nocardia sp. NPDC050799. The sequence continues at coordinate 6,132 of NZ_JBFAHF010000049.1, read as the reverse complement.
GCGGCACCCGCTCGTCACGTTCTGTTCAGCTGCTCTGCCCCCGCAGTCTAGGGCCACACCGGACGGGGCTGTGAGCGGAACCGGGGCATGCGGACGCGCATGGCCGGAGCGGAGGCGGAGGTACGCCTGGAGGTCGCGTTTCGGCGTGAGCGTGGACATTACCCGAAAAGTATTCCATTTTGTCAGTGGATGACGTTATGGTGTGACTGCGGTCGCACCGGGCGACCGCGGCGCCGGCGCTGTGCCGGGGCTCACCGGCGGTATCCCCAGCGGCGCCGCGGCGGGCGGGTCACCACGGCATCGAGCCGGCGCAGGCACCAATCTGTGGAGGTAGCCATGGCGGACAACCGCTCCTTCGGACCGGCCGAAACCGATCACCGCGGCCCGATCGCAACCGTCGACACCGAGGCGGCCGGCACCGCGCCCGTGATCGAGGAATCGCTGATCGAAGAGGTGTCCATCGACGGTATGTGCGGCGTCTACTGACCGGCGGGAGCCAACCATGCTCGATCTGGAAAACCGCTGGCAGTTGCATCCCCGGGTGGCGCTGCGGCCGGAACCCTTCGGTGCGCTGCTCTACCACTTCGGGACCCGCAAACTGTCGTTCCTGAAGAATCCGCGGATCGTCGAGATCGTGCGTTCCCTGCCCGGGCACACCTCGGCCCGGGCGGCCGTCCGGGCTGCCGGGATCGAGGACGCGGCCGCCGCCCCGTACCTGCGGGCACTGACCGAGCTGGCCGATTCGCAGATGATCCAGCGCGCGCCGGAAACGGCGGTGCTCAGCGAGCCCGCACCCTTCACCGGGGTGGGTCCGGCCGATCCGGCGGTCCGGCTGGTCGACCGTTTCGAATCGGGCCTGGCGGCTCCGATTTGCCTCACCTGGGAACTCACCTACGCGTGCAATCTTTCGTGTGTGCACTGTCTGTCCTCGTCGGGCAGGCGCGATCCCGGTGAACTCAGCACCGAACAGTGCAAGGCGCTGATCGACGAATTCCAGCGAATGCAGGTGTTCTACGTGAACATCGGCGGCGGTGAACCCACCGTACGTCCGGATTTCTGGGAACTGGTCGATTACGCGACCTCGCATCAGGTCGGGGTGAAGTTCTCCACGAACGGGGTACGGATCACCCCGGAGGTCGCGCAGCGGCTCGCCGCCAGCGATTATGTCGACGTCCAGATCTCGCTGGACGGTGCCGACGCCGAGGTGAACGACGCGGTCCGTGGGCCGGGTAGCTACGCCACGGCGATCCGGGCGCTGGAGAATCTCGCGGACGCCGGATTCCGGGACGCGAAATTGTCCGTGGTGGCGACCCGGCACAATATCGATCAGCTCGACCAGTTCAAGGAGATCGCGGACCGCTATGGCGCCACCCTGCGGCTCACCCGGCTCCGGCCGTCGGGTCGCGGTGCGGACGTCTGGGACGAACTGCATCCGCTTCCGGAACAGCAGCGCACGCTCTACGACTGGCTGGTCCGCAACGGCGACGGGGTGCTCACCGGGGATTCGTTCTTCCACCTCTCCGCCTACGGTCAGGCGCTGCCGGGGCTGAACCTGTGCGGGGCCGGCCGGGTGGTGTGCCTGGTCGATCCGCTGGGTGACGTCTACGCCTGCCCGTTCGCCATCCACGAGAAATTCCATGCCGGAAACGTGGTCACCGACGGCGGTTTCGCCACGGTGTGGCGGGAATCGGCGCTGTTCGAGGAACTACGGGAGCCCAGCGGCGGCGGAGCCTGCGCGTCCTGCGCGCACTACGACTCCTGTCGTGGCGGGTGCATGGCGGCGAAGTTCTTCACCGGACTGCCCGCCGACGGCCCGGATCCGGAATGCGTGCAGGGCTACGGGGAAGCGGCGCTGGCCGCCACCGGGCGGGTGATCCCGCGTCCGGCGGTGGACCATTCGCGTAAGAGCGCCCCGCGCAAAGCGCGCTCCGGAGGCCCGGTTCCGCTGACGCTGCTGCCGCCGGCGCGGCGTCCGGCACGCGCATGCGACGAGAGTCCGCTCGTGTGAGCACCTTCCGGAAAGCCACCCGGAGCGACGATAGCCAGACCGTTGCTCCGGGCGGCTTTTCATACCCGCGCTACAGCGGTGGTGACTCATTTCATGCCCGAACTTCCGGTGATTCCGGGAATTTCTTCAGCTCGAAGTACTTTTTCCCGGACTGCTGATGTCTTGTATCGAATCGGCAGTTACCATTCGTGGAATGCGCAGTGATCGCCTGCCCGACGGATTCGGGGTGCGGATCGACCCACGGGTACGCGCATACTCGGGGGGTCGAATCCTTATCGGAGGTTCACCTGCCCGATTGCTGCGCCTGGCTCCCGAGGCCGCCGAAATGATCGGTGACGGCTATCTCGAGGTGAACAGCCCGCAATCGGCGGTGGTTGCCAGACGGCTACTGGATTCCGGGGTGGCCAATCCCCGGCCGCGGCTGTTGCCGTCGCCGGAGGACGTGACGATCATCGTCCCGCTGCACAACAATCCCGGCGGACTGGACCGGCTGCTGGCCGTGCTGCGTGGTCATACGGTGATCGTCGTCGACGACGGTTCCGACGACGCGGTACGGATCGCCGACGAGCACACCGGCCGGTGCCGGGTGAAAGTGCTGCGGCACGAACGGCGCCGCGGTCCGGCCGCGGCCCGCAACACCGGTCTACGGGCGGCGACGACCCAGTTCGTGGCCTTCCTCGACTCGGACGTGGTACCGCGCAGCGGCTGGCTCGAAGTGATGCTCGGGCATTTCAGCGACCCCCAGGTCGCCCTGGTCGCGCCGCGGATCGTGGCGCTGGACCCGGAGACCAATACGCTGGCGCGCTACGAGCACGCCCGCTCCTCGCTGGACCTGGGCCGCCGCGAATCGGCGGTGCAATCGCGCGGGGTGGTGTCCTATGTGCCCAGCGCGGCGCTGCTGGTGCGCCGCTCGGTGCTGGAGGCCGAGGGCGGTTTCGACGAGACCATGCAGGTCGCCGAGGATGTGGATCTGTGCTGGCGCCTCGAACGCTCGGGCTGGCGGGCCCGCTACGAACCGGCCGCGCATGTGGCCCACGATCACCGGGTGTCGTTCCGGGACTGGTTCCGCCGCAAGATGTTCTACGGTACCGGCGCCGCCCCACTCAGCGACCGGCACGCGGGAATGGTGTCGCCGCTACAGGTGCCGAAATGGACCGCGGCGGCGGCGTTGCTGCTGGCCACCCGGACCCGCTGGGGTGCGCTGGGCGCCGGACTCACGCTGCTGCTGCCGTTGCGCCGGTTGCGGCGCGCGTTCGCCGGCGTCGACAACCCGACCGGTGTCGCGGCGATCTACGTGGCCCGCGGATTCTTCGCCGGTCTGTGGCGGATCGCCTCGGCCATGTGCCGGCACTACTGGCCGATAACTCTGGCCGCCATGCTGTTCTCCCGCCGGATAAGACAGATCGCACTGTCGCTGGCGGTGGCCGAGGGCGCGGTCGATTGGTACACCCATCGCGAGCCGGGCGGACTGGATCCGCTGCGCTATATCGCGTTCCGGCGGGTCGACGATATCGGCTACGGCACCGGCCTGTGGTTGGGCGCGCTCCGGGCGGGCAGCCCCGCCGCCCTGAAGCCCACCGCCCCGCCCCAGTAGTCCGAGCAGGTCACCCGCATGGTGGACACGCTGATCATCGGCGCCGGAACCGCCGGATGTGTGCTGGCCGCCCGGCTCAGCGAGGATCCGGGACATACCGTGCGGGTGGTGGAGGCGGGTAGTCACTGGGCTTCGGCCGACGACTTCCCACCGGAGCTCGCCGACAGTGCCGACCTGCCGCTCGGTGATCAGGCGGCCTGGCTGTGGCGGTATGCCGTAGCCCTGACGCCGGACCGGCCGGGCACCATCGTGCGCGGCCGCGGTATCGGCGGTTCGGGGTCGGTGAACGGCTCCTATTTCATCCGGGCCGCAGCCCGGGATTTCGCGGCGTGGAGCGGGGAGGTGGGTACCCGCTCGTGGGACTTCGAGTCGGTGCTGCCCTATTTCCGTGCGCTGGAGAACGATCACGACTATGGGGATCACCCCGGCCACGGCCGGGCGGGGCCGGTCCCGGTACGCCGGACGCGCTCGCCCACCCGACTGGTCGAGGAGTTCGGCACGGCCTGCCGGGAGCTCGGATTCGGCGAGGTGGCGGACTGGAACGCGCTGCCCGGCGGCCCCGAATCGGGTGTCGGCCCGGTGCCGTGCACGGTCGGGCCGCCCGACGGCTCCGGACGGCGCCATCGGATAGGGCCGGCGCATTCCTATCTGCTGCCGGCGCTGTCGCGTCCCAATCTGACGGTGCAGGGCGAAACCCTCGTGACGCGGCTGCGTTTCCGCGGCGGCCGGGTGGTCGGCGCCGACTGCCGCCACGGCGGCGAACCGGAGACGATCCGGGCCGACCGGGTGGTGCTGTGCGCGGGCGCGATCGAATCGGCGGCGCTGCTGCTGCGTTCCGGTATCGGACCGGCCGCCGAGTCGACGGCGCTGGGTATCCCGGTGGTCGTCGACGCACCTGTCGGGCGATGGCTCACCGATCATCCCGAAATCGGGATCGATTACCGGCATCCGGCGCCCGCGGGCCGGTCCGTCCCCCTGGAATACGTCCTGGAGTTCGACGATATCGAGATCCGTCCCTATACGGTCGCGTTCACACCGGGGGTGTACCGGATGGGCGTGACCCTGATGCGGCCCACCAGTTCGGGCACCATCGCGCTGACCGCGGCCGATCCGCTGGCCGCGCCGCGGATCGAACACGGCTACCTCGGGACCGGGATCGACCGGACCCGCCTGCGCAACGCGGTGGAACTCATCGGGCAGCTCCTCGGGTCCATGGCGGCCGAACCGGCGGGGTCCATCGGCCCGGTTTCGGATCGGTGGCTGCACGACCGTCTCGGTACCTCGCAGCATCTCGGGGGTACCTGCCGGATGGGACGCGCGGACGATCCGCGGGCGGTGGTCGACGAGCGGTTCCGGGTGCACGGGGTAGACGGGTTGTCGGTGGTGGATCTGTCCGTGGTGCCGGTACCGCTGAGCCGGGGCCCGCAGGCGACCGTGGTGCTGCTGGCGGAACGGGCCACCGGCGAGTTGCGCTGAATCTCCGGCCCCTCGATCACCTCCCTGTACGCTCCGCCGCGCATTTCGAACCATGGAGCAGTCGATGGTGCGCTAATCGGTGGCGAACTCGTGCGGCCCGGCCGCCCGGCAGCCCGCGAGAGCCCGAATCTCCCACTGGCGCGGCCGTGGCCGGTGCGGTACTTTCCACCGGTGCGATTCGCCGGTCGGTGATCAGGACCGGCCTCTGTGCAGACATCCGGACATTGCCCGCCACCCGGGAGCGAATCGCCGCCACCGAGGTATAGCCGACTGCTATCGGCGTACCCCCACTGCCTGCGCCGGGCCAACCGGTGTGGCAGGTGAGCTGTATCGGTCGGGGATACAGCTCACCGGGGTCGGCCCGTCGAAATACCAAGCGGCACCGTGCAATATTGCATCCCCATTTTCGACACCCCGGGTCGATCTCCCGGGAATCGGACCGCGAGCTTGTACTCTGGTCCCTCGGGTGGCCCGCTGCGGCAACGTGATCCGGCCACCCGAGAATCCGCACCCGGCGCCGGACACGGGGAAGGTACGGCGCCGGGTGCGGAAGTCTCAGCGAACTCCCCGCGACCCACAATTGTCGACTTCGATCGACCCGCGGTCACCCCGATGAATTACTGGACAGCGGTTCTCGCCGTTCAGGCAGAGTGCACGCGTCGCGCTGGGAGATCCGATCGGCCAACCATCTCGAACTCGGCGCTTAGCGGCAGTTCTGACCTGCACGCACGGTTTTCGGCTCCGACCAGAGAAGGCTGCCGGAACGAGCATGAAGCTCGATTCATGTAGAAGAAATCTATGTAGAAGTCTTCTACATAGATTGCAGTGTCCTGTAGGGGTGGTTCGTCAGCGCTGCGGGCACAGGGTCGGCCCCACCCACCGACGAGCAAGGCCGTCGAGGAACCAGCGGGTTCGGTGCATGAACGCACTGCTCCTCACCCCCGAGATGGGGGATGCGGGGGACTGTCAGCGATCTTGTGGGCGGGGCGGTGATCCGACAAGCTGAGGCGGCCTGCTTCAGCGGAAAGGATTGTCGTGTCGGAGGAGTCGAAGT
>NZ_JBFAHF010000048.1:0-43343 GCF_040654015.1 Nocardia sp. NPDC050799 | reverse complement strand
CAGCGGGTGCCGGCGACCCGGATGAGGGTGTCGTCGCTGGTGCCGGTGGGTGCGAAGCACATGTAGTAGGCGATCTCGAGTTCGCCTTTGCTGTTGCGGGTGAGGGCCCGTCGTGCGAGTAGCCAGCGGCTCCAGCCCGGGGCGGTGGTCCAGTCGTAGACCGGCAGCGACGCTACCGCCCAGTCGAACATGCGCGGTCCTTTCGCTCCGTCACCACAGCTCAGGCGCTTCCATGCCTCTGGCGGTGCTTGCGCGACGAGGTGGTCGGCGCGGGTGGCGCCTGCGGTGATAGGGATGGTCTGGCTGCGTGGCACCGCTACCACGTATCCGATGTGGCGGGTTTCGAGCCAGGTCCGGAACTTGTAGTCGCCGCCGTAGGCCTCGTCTGCGGTCACCCAACGGGCCGGGACCCCGCCGTCCAGCGCTCGGGCGAGCATCTTCTTGGCGAGGGTGGCCTTGGTGGCGAATTCCACCCTATCGGGGATATTCGCCTCTCGGCAGCGGTCACGGTCCTCGGTCCACGACTTCGGCAGATATAACTCCCGATCGATCAGGGTGCGGCCTTTGTTGGTGGCGTAGGCGCAGAAGACACCCAGCTGACAGTTCTCGATCCGCCCTGCTGTTCCCGAGTATTGTCGTTGCACCCCAGCAGATTTCACACCCTTTTTGAGGAACCCGGTTTCATCGACGATCAACACGCCATCGGGATCACCGAGATGTTCGACCACATAGGCGCACACGTCATCACGGACCCCGTCGACGTCCCACGCAGCCTTGTTCAACAGTCGCTGCATCCCGTCCGGCGTCAGATCACCGGCCGCTTCGGCAAGCGTCCAGCCATTCTTCCCCGCCAACGGCGCCAACAGTCCCCGCACATACATCCGCGCCCGCAACCGCGGCTCCGCACGATAGAAACGCCCCGCAACCAGGCCAAACAGATCATCCAGCCCTGGTGGATGCGGTGTTGTGCGCGGACGGGCCGGTGCGATCGTTGCCGGAGCTGTCGCTGATCGGTGAGCATCGCCGGGGACACGGCAGCGTCTATGCGGCCCTGGACCGCGGCCGGATCGACATCGCTCGGCTGCGGCGTGCGCTGGTTTCGGTGCCGCTGCCTCGCGCCGCGGACGGCCGGTTGGTGCTGGCGGTCGATATAACCTCGTGGTTACGGCCGGAAGCGCATACCTGCCCACAACGGATCTTGTGTCACACCTATGGGCGGGCGAAGAACACAGCGCAGATGATCCCGGGATGGCCGTATTCGGTGGTCGCCGCTCTGGAATCAGGGCGTAGTTCCTGGACCGCACCTCTGGATGCGGTGCGGCTGGCGCCGGGAGACGATGCCGCGACCGTCACTGCCGGCCAGCTGCGCACTGTGATCGGCAACCTGATCGAGGCCGGACACTGGTGCCCCGGTGATCCGGATATCTGGATCGTGGCCGACGCCGGCTACGACGCACCCCGGCTGGCGTTCCTGTTGGCCGATCTGCCCGTGGCCGTGCTGGCGCGGATGCGGTCGGAGCGGGTTCTGCGCCGCCGCGCACCCGCATGGCAGCCCGGGACCACCGGCCGTCCACCACGTCACGGCGGTGAGTTCGTTTTCGGTGACCCCGCGACCTGGGGTGAACCCGACACCGCTATTACCACCGAGACTCGCCTCTACGGTCCTGCGACAGCGCGGTCATGGAATCGTCTGCATCCCAGGCTCACTCACCGTTGTTCATGGGTAACTCAAGTGGGGAAGCTGCCGGTTATCGAAGGCACGGTGAGCCGGCTCGACGTCGACCGGCTTCCCAGCGGCGCCATACCGAAACCGATCTGGCTGTGGCATTCGGTCGTCGACCTGGATGCCGCAGAGGTCGAGGTGTTGTGGCAGGTATTTCTGCGGCGGTTCGATATCGAGCACACCTTCCGCATGCTCAAACAGACCCTCGGCTGCAACTGTCCGAAACCCCGGAACCCGGCTGCGGCTGACCGGTGGACCTGGCTGCTGCTGGCCGCCTACACCCAACTGCGTCTTGCCCGCACTCTCACCGTCGACCTGAAACGTCCGTGGGAAAAACGCGTTGCTCCGCACCGCCTCACACCCGCACGCGTTCGTCGGGGGTTTCGGCACCTCCGCCGGAAAGTCGCCTGTCCCGCCAGAGCACCGAAACCCTGCCGCCCCGGACCCGGCCGCCCAGCCGGCCACGGTAACCAGCGACCAGCACCCCGCTACGACGTGCACATCAAGACCGCCAGCGACAAGAAACCTTCCCAGAAAGCCGGGCCACGACCTCGCAGAAACTCCACAAAACTGCAGCTCAGAGCTTAAAACTCAAGCTAATGGCTTCGCTGGGTATGCCCTCGCTTCCTTCTCCGGTCGCCGTCGGGCCGGATCGGAAGGCGTTGCTGGCGCGGCGAATCCGCTGGTTCGTCGCCGCGACGATCACCTACAACGTGATCGAGGCGATCATCGCGCTCACCGAAGGTGCCCGGGTATCTTCGACCGCGTTGATCGGGTTCGGCCTGGACTCGGTGATCGAAGTGTCCTCGGCGGCCGCGGTGGCGTGGCAGTTCGCCGGCCGCGACCCCGAAGCCCGGGAAAAGATCGCGCTGCGGATCATCGCGTTCTCCTTCTTCGCCCTCGCCCTCTACATCACCGCCGACTCGATCCGCGCACTGTTCGGGCTCGGCGAAGCCCAGCACTCGGCGATCGGCATCGGGCTGGCCGCAGCGAGCCTGGTGATCATGCCGGTGTTGTCCTGGGCGCAGCGTCGCGCCGGGCGCGAACTCGAATCCGCCTCCGCGGTCGCCGATTCCAAGCAGACCCTGCTGTGCACTTATCTCTCGGCTGTCCTGCTGGTGTGGGTTGCTGCTCAACAGCCTGTTCGGGTGGTCGTGGGCCGATCCGATCGCCGCTCTGGTCATCGCCGCGATCGCGGTAAAAGAAGGACGCAACGCCTGGCAAGGCGATACCTGCTGTCCTACCCCGACCGCGCTCACCGTCGGCGCCGTCGGCGCAGACGACTGCTGCGACCATCCCACCGGAAAGGACTACTGATGCCGCGCCTGCCCGAACCCGCCCGCGCCCGCTATCACCAGGAAATGGCGGCCGCGAAGTCCACGGCCGTCGACGAGGGCCGGTGGACGCATCTGGAGCGCGCACACATCTGTCCCAACCCGACCCATGGCTGCACACCCGCAACCACGCCGCCATGCTCGGCCTGGCGGTGCGCCAGCGCGACCGTCGCGAGGCCCTCGGCCAGGTGGTGCGGATCATCGTAGCCGCACCCGGCTCCCTGGCCGGCCGCTACCCCGAGGGCAATACCGGCCGCGCCCGTGTCGGGCTGCGTCAGCCGATGCCGACCCCGCCGGAGCTCGCCGCGCTGCTCTGGCCGAGTGCCGCCTGAGCGGCGATGACTACATCTGTCGGTGTCCAGCCGAGATCGGCTTTCGGGGTTGCATCCTGTACCGGGGTACAGGCTTACCGTCGATATATGACGATTTCACCGGCTCAGGGCGACTGGGTGCCCGACTCGTGCACCCTGCCCACCGTGGAACAGCCGATCCGGGTCGTCGAGTTCGACCAGCTCTTCGCCGACGCGGTCCGCAGCACCCGCCGGCCGGGCCCGCAGCGGCTGGAACTCGTACTCACCGGTGATACCGAACCCGCCGCCCGCGACCTTGCGGCGCGGGAGTCGGGCTGCTGCTCGTTCTTCACCTTCGACTTCGCCACCACCACCCGGGACACGGTGATGGGCGTCGAGGTTCCCGCCACCTACGTCGAAGTCCTCGACGCCTTCGCCACCCGGGTGCAGGACCGCATCGGAGACGGGCGATGACAGGGTTGCGCACCAGCGAGCTCGCGGCCGCCGCCGGGGTGAACACCCAGACCTACCGTGGTGCGTGACACCCTGCGCGCCGCGTTGGCCGCCGGATGCGATGACCTGCTGATCTGTAGCGAATCCCCGTCCTGCCCGGTCCCGTTCGACACCGCCCACCCCGGTAGTCCCTGTGCAGGCTCCGGGGGCGGATGCACGGCCACGACTTCCTGAAACCGGATATTGAGGCACTTCGATCACGACCGTCGTGCGCTCGATCCTGCTGTTCGTCCTGGCCGCCGTCGCCGAAATCGGCGTGCAGGTCCGACCTGTGATCTCGACGGATTACGGTGAAGAACGAGCTGAGCTTGTCGAAGGGGGATGAGTGCGTAGAGGTCGACGTGCCCAGCGCCGGGCACGATCATCAATTCCTTGCGATCGCCCGCGAGGTGGTAGGCCTCTTCGCTGAATTCGCGGGAGTGGGCGTTCTCGACGGTGATGAACAGCATCGGCACCTTTCAAGCTCTCCTGGCAGCGCTAATCTCGCCAGACGGGTGGGCGCTTCGCCAGGAAGGCCACCATCCCTTCGCGGGCGCCGGGAAGTTGAGCGGCGGCGGCCATTACTTCCAGGGCGAGAGCATAGGCATCTGCTTCAGGGCGGTCGAGTTGGCCGTAGAGAGTGCGTTTGCCGAGTGCCTTGCTGGCCCGGCTGCCCCGGGTAGCGCGGGCGAGTAACTCGCCCACGGCTGTATCCAGCTCGGCGTCTGGCACCGCTCGGTTGATCAGACCCCACTGTTCGGCGGTGCGGGCATCGATCGGGTCGCCGGTGAGGGCAAGTTCCATCAGGCGTTTACGGCCGACGGCGCGGGCCACCGGAACTGCGGGGGTGTGACAGAACCAGCCACCTTTGCCGCCGGGAAGCGCGAAACCGGCCGATTCGGCGGCGACGGCCAGATCGCATGAGGCCACCAGCTGGCAGCCGGCGGCCGTGGCCAGACCGTGCACCCGCGCGATCACCACCTGCGGCACCGACTCGATGGTCGACATGAGCTCGGTGCACAGGGTGAGCAGTTCTCGCACGCCGAGCAGGTCGCGCGCGGCGACGTCGGCGAAATCATGTCCCGCGGAGAACACCGGACCGTTGGCCCCGAGAACTATTCCGGTGGCGTCGGTCTCGCCGGCGGCCCGGAATGCGGCAAGGAGTTCGGCCAGATACTCGCCCGATAGAGCATTGCGCCGCTCCGGCCGGTTCATGGTGATGCGCACCGTGTCGGCATCCCGCGCGACCAGCAAATGCCGACGCCCCAAGGCGGTCATATCTCCACCGTAGAGCTCTTCGGGCCCTCTGGGGTGATCCAGATACCACGCGGTACCAGCCCCAGCGCAGCGTTCGCTATGACCCGATTGCATGCCACTCAACCAGGAATACACGCTCGGCGAATCGGCACTCCCGCGAGGGCCGCGCGCAGGAACCCGTACGCCACCGGCCTTCTTTGCTGTGGCTGTAGCCGGGCGGGGTGGTTCGGGCCAGGACGACGGCGGCCGGTCCGCGCCGTGACCGGTCCGCTCGTCGATGTCATCGCGGCCGGGCGCCGCGCTCTCGATCTGTTCCGGCCCGAGGCGGTGCCGGTCACCGCGTCGGATCCGGTGCCGCGCCCGGTAGGTCCCGGCGGCATCGGCCGGGCTGTCATCCCGGCCACGGCAGCGCCGGCCGGTGCCGTAGGACGCCGGGCGTCTCCCTCGAAGAAGGGCTCCTGATGACCGCTCGCTGGGTGCGCTGGACGGGCTGAGACCATGACAGCCGTGACAGCACCGCGGTGGCTTCGGCCACGCGATGCGCGGCCTGGTGGGCATCGAGCGGGATCAACGCCTCGAGCCACCGCGCCGGCCGTCCGAGTTTCGTACCGGCGGGTATACCGAGGAGCAGCTCTCAGACCTTCCCTCGTCGAAGCTCTGGAACGTGCTCCGCCCGTGCCGCGGGCCGCCCTGCCAGGGTTCGCGTCGTGCTATCGGGCCGTCGCGGCCTGTCGGCCCGCGATACGGCCGAAGACCGATCCATTGGTGAGTCCCGATCCGCCGGGGTAGTTGAAGTAGAAGATTCCGCCGACGATCTCGCCGGCCGCGAACAACCCCGGGATCGGAGCCTGGTTGCTGTCGATGACCTGTGCGTCGGTGTTGATGCGCAGACCGCCGAAGGTGAAGGTGATTCCGCATGTCACCTGGTATGCCTCGTACGGGCCCTCGTCCAGCGTGTTCGCCCAGTTCGTCTTCCCGACGGCGAGTCCGTTCGTCCCGCGGCCGTCCTTGACATTGGGATCGAAAGGCGTGTGCGTGTCGACTGCCGCGTTGTAGGCTCGGACTTCGTCGAGGAAGCCGTGTGGGTCGACGCCCTCGAGCTTTTTCGCCAGGGCCTCCAGTGTCGGCGCGGTCACCTTGGTGACCTGGCGGATCCGGTACTCGTCCCGTAGCAGGTGAGTCACCTTCCGGTCGAAGACCTGCCATGCCATCTGTCCCGGCTGTTCCAGGATCCGCCGGCCGTATTTGGCGTAGGTGTAGTTACGGAAGTCTGCGCCTTCGTCCAGGAATCGGCGACCGTGGGCATTGACCATGATGCCGAAGGGGTAGCTGTGCTTCTGAAAATTGTCGCCCACGGTCAGATCGCCGAATTCCGGTGCGTTGCGTTCCCAGCCGACGGCGTGACAGCCCGACCAGTTGCCGGTCGGGCTCGCACCGATATCCAGCGCCATGCGGTGGCCGTCGCCGGTGTTGTACATCGTGCCGCGGACCTTGGCGAGGTCCCATGACTCGCCGAGGTAGCGGGTTCGCCATTCGGCGTTCGCCTGGAACCCGCCGGATGCGAGAACGACGGCGTCCGCTCGCTCCTCGCGAGTGCGGCCGTTGTGTTTGACCAGCACACCGGTTACCCCGGTGTCGTCCGTCAGCAGGGCGGTCACGTGCGAGTCGTATGCGATTTCGATGCCTTCGCGTTCCGCGCTCTTGGCGAGGTAGTCGACCAGGCCGGGACCACCGCCGTTGACCTCGACGGTCAGCCCGCCCCAGAACTTGAACCGCCCATCGACCTTGAAAGCCTGGCGTCCGTAGATCGGTAGGAACCGCACACCCTTCTCCCGCATCCAGAGCAGGGTCGGGTAGCTGTTCTCCACGAGGGCGCTCGACAGTTCGGGATCGGTCCGGTATTCGGTCACCCGCGCCAGATCGTCGAGGAAGTCTCCCGTGGAATATGAACCGAAGTCGGTGATGGCGATCTCTGCGTCGGTCAAGTCGGGCATCAATCGGCGCAGGTCGTCCACGCCGCGGTATGCCACCCGCATGGCCCCGGCCGTAAAGGCGGTGTTACCGCCGCGCAGCGCACGATCCGCGCGCTCGAGGACCAGAACTTCTGCTCCGTTCTCGCGAGCCGACAGTGCCGCGCAGAGCGCGGCGTTCCCGGCTCCGACCACGATCACACGTTTCTCGGTCATTGTTCACAATCCCTTCCACATCGGTATATCCGGCGAAGCGCGCCGGTCGTTCGTCCGGGAACCCGATCAGCGCCCTCCGCCGGTCTCGCGATCGGTCGGTCCCGGCGATGTGACGTGCACCGGATCACAACCTCGACGCCGTCTTAATGTATACCACGGTGTACAAGCTAGTGGCATCTATTGACAGCTTGTATACAGCAGAATACCGTATCCGCTGTGAGCTACGACACCTAGGCTCTGATATCACTCCGCCGGCCCGCCCCACCGCGAGCCGGCTCTGTGTGACCGGGGCGAACGCGCAGCGATGCGAGTCGTCGGGCCACAGTCACATTCGAAGGAGAGCACCACATGATCAACGAAGACCCACCTCGGGGCACAGGCACATTGCCGGCGAAAGCGGCGGCGCCCGCCACGATGCGGGAAGCGTCCAAGGTGGCACGGGCCGCGTTCATCGGCACCACCATCGAGTGGTTCGACTTCTACCTCTACGCAAGCGCAGCCACGCTGGTGTTCCCGCAGAAATTCTTCCCCGGCCTCGGGCCGGCCGGAGGCGCGCTCGCCTCGTTCGCCACTCTTACCGTGGCTTTCGTCGCGCGGCCGGTCGGCGGTGTTGTCTTCGCGCATTTCGGCGACCGGGTCGGCCGCAAGGCAACTCTGGTCGCGTCGTTGCTGCTGATGGGTGTGAGTACCTGCCTGGTCGGTCTTCTTCCTACTTACGAGACGATCGGCGCGCTGGCGCCGATCGCGCTGGTGCTGTTGCGTTTCGTCCAGGGTGCCGCGGTCGGTGGCGAGTGGGGCGGCGCGGTACTGATGGCGACCGAGTTCGCGCCACCGGCCTCGCGTGCACGTCTTGCCAGCTGGCCGCAGCAGGGCGTAACCGCCGGTCTCATCCTGTCCACAGCCGTCCTGCTTCTCGTAACCACGACGATTCCGAACGAGGCATATCTCGCATGGGGCTGGAGGATCCCGTTCATCGGAAGCCTCCTCCTGATCGTGGTGGGCCTGATAATGCGTTTGAAGGTCCGTGAGTCTCCGGTCTTCGAGGCCGCCCGGGAAGCGTCACAGTCGGAGCCGGAGGGTCAGCTGCCCATCCTGGAGGTATTCCGCCGTCACACCCGCAAGACGGTCCTGGCGTCTGTTGCGTATATCGCCGTCAGCACGACGTTCTACATCGCGTTCGTGTACCTGCTCTCGCACGCGACCAGCGACCTCGAGATGAGCAAGACCGCCGCGCTGACAGCGATCCTGGTGGCGGCGTGCTTCTACTCGGTCGGGATCATGCTGTCGGCGCGGATCGCGGACATGCGGGGTCGTCGCCCGGCGTTGCTCATCGGCCTGATCGGGGCACTGGTGACCAGCGTCCCCATGCTTCTGCTGGTGCAGACGGGAGATCCGGTCCTGTTCGCAGTGGGTTTATCGATCTTCTCCGTGCTGGTCGGTATGAGTTACGCGCCGGTCGGCGTATATTTCGCCGAGCTCTTCCCCACGGTCGTCCGGTACTCCGGTATGACTGCCACGAATCAGGTCGGCTCACTGTTCGGCGCTGCGATCGCCCCTTTCGTCGCCGCCATGCTCTATCAGGCGTTCGGTATGGTCGCCGTGGGCATCTACTTGATCGCAGTGACCGCCGTGAGCGCTGTAGCGGTTATGTTGCTCGGGGAGACCCGGGGTACGGAGATCGAGCGATGACCGTCGCGGATGCGCTCGGACGCGCGTGCGACACGGTGAGTGTGCTCGATCTGGACCGAGTCCCGCCCGAATCGATCGAGAAAGCCCTGCGCATCATCGCCGACTGTCTCGCTGTGTCGGTGGCCGGACACCGAACCGAGCCGATGTCGGCGCTCGTAGCAGCCGATACGAGCGGCGGTCTCGTCAGCAGGGGTGCCGGGCAGAATCCATTCCATCGATCGACGGTGTGGGATGGTGGGCGAGCGCCGGCCCACCATGCCGCTTTCCTCAACGCGACAGCCGGAAGCTTCCTCGAACTCGACGAGGGGATGCGGCCGACAGGTCATCCCGGCATGCAGCTCGTTCCTGCCGCGATCGCCGCCGCGGAGGAGGACCACGCGTCCGGTGCGGAACTCGTGCGTGCTGTGATCGCCGGCTACGAGCTCAGCGCACGCCTGTTCCGTGCTGTCCGACTCCGGCCCGGTGCACACCCGCATGGTCATGTGGGCGCTCTCGGGGCGGCGTTGGCGATCTCGGTACTGCGTGGCACAGATGCCCGAGCGGCCACGGCGATCGCATCGACTCTGCCGCTGGCCTCCACTTGGCAGGCGTGCTACGACGGTGCGACCGCGCGCAATGCCTATATGGGGCATGCGGCCGCGCTCGGCGTGCGGTCCAGTGATCTGGCGCGCGCGGGTTTCACCGGCTCCTTCGCGTCCTTCGGCTTCTCACTCGGCGAACTGCTCGGCGCAGGTCTGGACGAAACGCCGCTGGTCGGCGAGTTGAGGTACGAGGAATTGGCGATCGATGCGGGTTACTTCAAGGTACACAGTGCCTGCGCGCTGACTCATACCGCGATCGATGCCGCACTCGACCTCCTCGAGTCGGAACCCTTCACTCCGGATGCGGTCGTGGAGGTACGGATCGACACTGTGGCAGCGGCACGCAAGGTCGACGTTCAGGAGGTGCCCAACGATCTGTCCTGCCGATTCTCGCTCCCGTATGCGGTCGCGACGGCTCTGGTCACCGGGGCGAGCGGCCCCGAAGCGTTCCGATACCGACCGGATATCGCGGCGCTCGCTCGGCGGGTGGCGGTTCACGTGGACCCACAGCTGGAAGAGCGGTGGCCGGTGTCTTCGCCGGCACGGGTTCGGGTCGAGTTGGACGGCCGGGTTCTCGAGTCGCTGGTGGAGAACCCGGTCGGCCACCCACCGCGCGTCCTCTCCGCGGAAGAGCATTTCGCGAAGTTCGCCACCGCGATCTCGGATCCGGACCGTGCGCAGGATGCGTGGACGCGGATCATGGAACTCCCGCGCCTCGCCGATGTCGACTCACTGCTGGGATGGTGATGGTATGGCCGAGCAGATGCTGACTCTCCTGGGCACCGGTGGCACGATCTCCACACTCCCTGGCGCCGACGGTGCCATCCCACGAATGACTGCGAACGAACTGGCGGGTTCGCTCGGTGTGGACCGAATTCGCGCCAGAGACGTCTTCACCAGATCATCGCGCGAAATCGGGCCCGAAGAGGCATGGATCATGGCGTCGGCGATCGAGGACGAAATCCGTGCGGGTGCGACGGGTGTAGTGGTAACCCACGGAACGGACACGATCGAGGAGACCGCGTACGCGCTCGCTCTGCTGGTCGACCCACGCATCCCCATCGTCCTCACCGGGGCCATGCGCTCACCACACATGCCCGGCGCCGACGGACCCGCGAACCTGCGCGCTGCGGCCTGCGCGGCGTCGTGCGCGGAGGTCGCCGACTACGGTCCTGTCGTGGTGATGCACGATGAGATCCATCTCGCGTCGCTGGTCACCAAAGGCCATGGGGCGAGCGTCTCCGCGTTCAGCTCGCCGGCTGCGGGGCCGGTCGGTCGAATCGTCGAGAACGAGCCGCTTCTTCTCCTCGGACCACCGCGCCGATCAGCTCTGCTGTCACGGCGAACCGCACCCACCAAACGCGTCGAGATCGTGAACGTTTGCGGCGGTGACGACGGACTCGCCGTCGACAGCGCGGCAGCGCGATCCGACGGACTTGTACTCGCGGGTACCGGCGCCGGCCATGTATCCGCCGCCGCGGCGGTCGCCGCGGAGAGAGCGGTCGCCGCGGGCGTCGCGGTGGTGTTCGCCAGCAGATGCGCGGACGGGCTGACGCTTGCCGGGACCTACGGCGGTCCTGGTTCGGAGACGGAGCTGCTACGCGCGGGTCTGGTCCGCAGCAGGTTCCTGAACCCCGCAAAAGCACGACTCCGGCTACTCTTCGGGCTGTCCGCGGGCCTCGAACCCGACGAGCTCTTCCCCTCGACCGAGAAGGGAGCCGCACGGTGACCTCGAGAGACTTCATCGGCTATGGTGCCCACCCTCCGGATTTCGCCTGGCCGAACGGGACACGCGTCGCGGTGAACGTGGTGCTGAACTACGAGGAAGGCGGCGAGCGGAACGTGCTCGACGGTGACACGGCCCGAGAGACTCTTCTGGAAGCGCATTACTCGGTACCCGACGGGGCCCGAGAATTGTTCGCCGAGTCGACCTTCGAGTACGGCAGCCGAGTCGGTGTGTGGCGGGTGCTCGATACGCTCGACGAGGTGGAGGTGACTCCTACGGTCTTCGCTACCGCGCTTGCCCTGGAACGTAATCCGGCAGTGACCGCAGCGTTCCTGGCCCGGGAGTGCGATCTGGTCGGTCACGGCTATCGCTGGGTTCCGCACGCGTACCTGTCGGTAGCGGAGCAGCGGCAAGACATCGAGCTCGCGGTGGAAACCATCCGCCGGATCACGGGCAAACAGATCAACGGGTGGTTCACCAGGCCCCCGAACACCGTGCACACCCGATCTCTCCTGGCCGCCGCCGGGCTCACCTATGACGCCGGTTCGGTCAGTGACGACCTACCCTATTACGAGGATGTCGATGGGAAGCCGTTTCTCATCGTGCCCTACTCCCTGGACGTGAACGACACCAAGTTCTACAAGGGGCAGTTCTTCACGGGGCGCGACTTCGCCGACTACGCGATCGACGGACTCGACGCAGCACTGGCCGGGCGCAGACCGACTGTCTACTCCATCGGGTTACACGCCCGGATCATCGGGCGCCCCGCCCGGCTGGCCGGCTTGCGCCGTGTGCTCGACCATCTTGTCTCGCGCGACGACATCTGGATCGCACGCCGCGATGACATCGCATCCTTCTGGCGTGAGAACTTTCCCCCGGACGAGGGTTGATTCTCTCGGCGGGCATACCCGAACCGGTTTCAGAAGGGAGGAGTCCAGCGGCCTGTGCATCGCCGGCTGACCGCGAACCGGCCGTGACCACCTGGGCAGTACTCGATGTGCGACCCGATCGCAGGGGCTCCGCGAGGTCCGCGGAGACTACCGTACCCTCGAACCGTAGGAGGATTGATGAGTACGACCGTATACGAGCGATTGCGAGGGTCCATCCTCGACGGCACATTGTCGCCCGGACAGGTGGTCTCCGAGAATCAACTCGCGAGCGAATTGGGTGCCTCACGCACCCCGGTACGCGAGGCATTGCACCGCCTGGAAGTCGAGATGCTCGTCGAGCGTATCGGCCGAACGGTCCGGGTACGCACCACCAGCCCCGAGGAGATCCTCGACATCTACGAAGTGCGCATCACTCTCGAAGGTGCGGCCGCGAGAGGTGCTGCCCGCAGGTCGACCGAACTCGATCGCGCGCGCCTGCGCGCGGCGAACGCATCGATGCGCGCCGCCGGAAACGACCCCAGAGAACGAGCTGCCACCAACAGGGAATTCCACGAGACACTCTGGCATGCGAGCCACAGCCCTACTCTCGTGGACCTGTTGAAACGCCTGAACGTCCACCTCATTCGCTATCCGACCACCACCCTGGAAGACGATGACCGCTGGCGGACTGTACTCCTCGAGCACGACGCCATGATCGAGGCCATCGAGAACCAAGATGTCGTCCGGGCGCAGTCGCTCGCCGAATCCCATATGACCGGGGCACGTGAAGTCCGGCTCAAGATGATGACACAGCGAGTCGCTGCAGAAGGTGTGAACGAGACCGGTGGCAGCTGACCGGTGCCTTCGAGATCCTGGATCATCGGTTTCGGTAGTTCACCGGGATGGTGCGGCGCCAGCTCCTGCGGCAGGTTCCCGGCAAGTCCGCGCGCCAATCGGTGGTGCCCTGTCGACCCGGACGGCCGAACCCGAGTTACTCCAGGAGTGACAGTCGCAGCCGCATCCGGCTGTGCACACCCGACCTGGATGTCGATGACCACGGCGATAGGTGGCCGCGAGGAGGAATATCACAACCCGGTGACGACACACCCGCTCCCATCGGCCTCCGGCTCATGCAGTAGTCCGTCGCGGGTACCTCTGGTGACGGTCGAGCCGGCGATCAGACCGTGCACCCGGCTTCCGGCCGCGGCATCTATCGGTCGGCCGCGAGCGCGGTGGCGATTACTTCCGCGCTGTCGGCGTGCAGAGCCTGGGCCGCGGACTTACCCGTCGCCGCGAGGTAGGCGTCGACCAACCTGTTACCGGCGGAATACCCCGCTCCCGTGGGCAGTCCCACCGGGGTCACGCCCAGGTGCTCGGCGATGGTGTCGCCGTGTACCCAGGCAACGCAGTTCTGCATTCCGGTGATGTCAGTCCGGAAACAACTTCGGTGAGCGACTCGCCGACGTCGAGCGGATCGACCGGCACCAAAAGGCATGTGCCGGATCGCGGTCTCGATCCACATCGGCGAAGTGTCCGCGCACGAAGTCCCGGCATGATCTCCCGCGACGGACAACCGACCTCGCTCGGGTACGCTGTCGCGCTTTTCCCAGGAGGAACTTGAATTCTGGCAGATCCATCTATTCGACAGACGCCCGTGGGACCGGTCTGCACATCGGGCGGAACGCCAACAGGGCAACACGCAGTGTCGGATCCCGCTGACATCGACCATATCTCGGTCTGTCGACCGATCGGCACATAAATTGACACGACCGTCATTTCGTATAGCCTCATCATCTGCACAGTGACCCGGCGCCGTGCGTGACCGGGCGTCGTGGCCGCGGTCCTGTGCGGTCGTTCACTGTCCACGTCCGCGCACCGTATATCGCGCCGGCAAAGAGCCGGTGGGCGCCGATGTACGTCCGGCCGGCCCGGCCGCGGGCCGAATCCGGATCTTCGCGCCTCCTGAACAGAAGGGACCCCCGATGACCACCGCCACCCCGACCGCACAGAGTTGGGGCAAGCTGTCCGAGCCGATACGTTCCGACGCCGCCGGCGTCGACGACCCGGCGTGGAAGGACAATGCCTATCTCTCGTTCTGGGATTCCGCCGCAGCGGTATTCGGCACGGTGCACGTCTCGACATCGCCGAACGCGCCCGGTACCCGCCGGGCCCGGTTCAGCGTGTCCGTGGCGGGCCGGGTCACCGAAGTGGTCGAAACGCTCGAGGTGGGGACCTTCAGCAGTGAGAGTATTCATTTCGGCTTGGACGGCCGGGTACGTGTCGAACACCCGCTCGTCTCCGCCGAACTCGTCAACGCTCCGCTGTTCGCCGCCGCCGATTACGCTGCCAACAACGCTATCCCGGCGCTGGGCGCCGCCGCGCCGCTACAGCACTTCCAGCAGGCGTGCACCGTCACGGGCGATGTCACGGTGGATGGTACGACGGTGACCACAGCCGGCCGCGGTATGCGTGACCGTACCTGGGGATTTCGGGACGAATCCTCGCAATGGGTCGAATTCGCGGCCCTGTTCGCGGTGGACGAGTCGGCTTTCGTCACGGCGATGAAGTTCCGGCACGCCGACGATTCGCTGACCGCGGATGGTTTCGTCATCGACAGTGCCGGTTCGACGGCGATCACCGCGATCTCCTTCGCCCGGGACGCGGCCGCCCAATTCCGCTGGGCCCGCCTCGAACTCGAGGACGATACGACCCGGCTGGTATCGCTGGGTGCCCGTCTCGGCGGATTCCGGGTGCCGGCGGGACCTGCCGAGACCGACGGACCGGCGCTGGGGGTCTACGACGACTTCCTGTCGTTCGATACCGACGGCCGCGGCGGCGAGGGCATTTTCGAGCAGGCGATCCTACACCGGGTCGCCTGATCGGCGGCGACGAGAGAGAGCGGATACGCCATGCCATATGTCCTGCGCGTTCTTCAGGCTGCGCGTTTCAAAGGTCGTCCCACCGAGTCCGATCTCGCCGCCGCGGCAGGCCTCACCGATACCGCGCTGTCGAGCGTGCTGGAGCCGCTCCTGGCAGCGGGGGAACTCCAGCGCGCGGGCACCCGCGTCAAGATCACCGCGGCGGGCCGGGCGCGACTCGGCGAATTGCTGGTGGCCGAGCGGGCCACTGTCGACCAAGTACTGCTGCGACAGCGCTACCTCGGCTTCGGCGTAGTGAACGACGACCTCAAACAGCTGGTCACCGACTGGCAGCTGATCAACGGTACGCGCCCGAACGACCACACCGATGCCGACTACGACGCACGGATCGTGGCGCGGCTGGGTGAGCTGCACGAGCGGTTCGCACCGCTGCTCGCGGAATTCGTCGAGCTCGCGCCGCGCCTGGCGCAGTACCGGGACCGGCTCGCCGGGGCCCTGGCGAAGATCCGCTCCGGCGATTCGGCCTGGCTGGCCCGGCCGCTCGTCGACAGCTATCACACCGTGTGGTTCGAACTGCACGAGGAATTGATCGGTCTCGGCGGCATGTCCCGGGTGCGGGAAGAGGCCGCGGGGAGGGCCGAGTGAGCGCTGCCGGACACCCCTCGGTCCTCTCACTCCGCCCCGCGACCACCGCGGGCCCGGAGCTGCTGGGCGGCAAAGCATGGAGCCTGCAGCGGATGTCGGCGCTCGGGATCCCGGTCCCACCGGCTTTCGTCCTCACCACCGAGGTGTGCCGGCGGATGGACAGCGCGGGGCAGTCGCTGCCTCCTGATATATGGAATGCGGTGCCCGCCGCTGTGGCGGAGCTGGAGACGGCCACCGGCCGCCGCTTCGGCGCCGGGCCGCGGCCGCTTCTCGTCTCGGTGCGCTCGGGCGCGGCGACCAGCATGCCCGGGATGATGGATACCGTACTCAACCTGGGAACGAACGACGAGGTCGAACGGGCACTGGCCGATCAGTTCGGGGACATTGCCTTCGCCGCCGACACCCATCGCCGGTTCCGTGCACAGTTCGAGAAGGTGGTCGGCCGGCCTCCGGTCGCGGACCCGTGGGAGCAGTTGCGCCGCGCGATCGACGCGGTGATCGACTCCTGGCGGTCACCGCGGGCTGTCGGATATCGCGAGAGTCGTGGCCTGTCCCACGATGCCGGGACAGCGGTCACCGTGCAGGCGATGGTCTTCGGCAATCTCGACAACCGTTCGGGCACCGGCGTACTGTTCACCCGCAACCCGCTCTCCGGCGGTGCCGAACCCTACGGTGAGTGGCTGCCGCGTGGTCAGGGCGAGGACGTGGTGTCCGGTCGCGCCGACGCGCTCGCGCTCGCGGAGCTGGCCGCCTCCATGCCGGAGGTACACACCGAACTGCTCGCCGCTGCGGCCCGGCTGGAGGCCGACGCCCGGGACGTGCAGGATATCGAGTTCACGGTGGAGAGCGGCACGCTGTGGCTGCTGCAGTCACGGGTCGCCAAACGCACCCCGGAGGCCGCGATCCGGCATGCGGTACTCCTTCGGCAGGCCGGCCTGATCACCGCCGGCGAAGCGCTCGACCGGGTGACACCCGAGCAGGTTCGCGCCGTGCTGGACCCGCGGCTCGACCGCGCCGAGCCGGCCGCGGCCGCTGCGGTGGCAACCGGCAAACCGGCGTGTCCGGGTATTGCCACCGGTCGCGTCGTCACCGACTCCGGCGAAGCCGCGGAACGCGCGGATCGGGGTGAAGCGGTGATCCTGGCCCGGCCCACCACCGACCCCGACGATGTGATGGCCATGTCGGTGGCCGCGGCGGTGATCACCGAGCTCGGCGGGTCGACCTCGCATGCGGCGGTGGTCTGCCGTGAGATGGCCGTACCGTGCGTGGTCGGTTGCGGTACCGGATCACTCACCGTGCTGGCCGGACAGACGGTCACCGTCGACGCGACGGCTGGAGCGGTGTATCGCGGCGAGCTCACCGTCGTCTCCGGCGCCTCGGCCGATGATCCCGATCTCGCGCTGCTCACCCGATGGGCACGCGCGGAATCCCCATACGGCGCGCCGGGTTCGTTACCCGAGCTGCTCCTGCGACGCAAGAAGGAGAGAGTGCGATGAGCACCCGCGAAATCGTCGAGGAAACGCTCGACAACACGACGATCGATCCCGCGGTCACCTGGACCACCGGTAACGTCGCGGAGGCGTTCCCGGGTGTGTTCACGACACTGGGCTTCACCTTCGTCAACGCGTCGGTGGAATTGGCGACCCGCACCACGTTCCGGAATCTGGGTGTCCTGACCGGGAAACAGGTCTGTGTTCCCGATCAGCCGGAGGACATGTTCTGGACATTGTTCGCCGGGCGGGCCGCGGCCAATATCGACAAGTTCCGGGAGATCGCGAACATCACCCCCGGTACCTCGGCGACGGCGGTCGAACAGCAGCTCTTCGGCTATGTCCGGCCCGGGACGGTCGACGCGAACAGTACCCGGCGCTATCCCGTCATCGTCGCGAAAGCGCCTGCGGCGGTGCTCCGGCTGCCCAAGCGGCACGACGCCGAATTCGCCGAACTGCGCCGCTGGCGGCTCGCCCATCTGGACAGTATCGACACACTCGACCACACGGGATGCGTCGAACTGCTCGACGACGCGCAGCAGCGATTCCAGCGCATGCTGACCAAACATATGCTCGTCGCGTTCGTCAGTTCCGGGCTCGCGGACCGGGTCACCGATATGCTGGCCGGACTCGATCTGGCCCACCTCGGGCCGGCGCTGCTGTCCGGAGTCGGCTCGGACGAGAGCGAGATCGCGCACGATCTGTGGGCACTGGCGCACGACGAGATCACGCTGCGCGAGTTCACCGACCGGCACGGCTACCACGGTAACAACGAGGGACAGCTATCCGGTGTCACCTGGCGCGAGGACCCTACCCCGGTACTCAACCGGCTCGCGGACTATCGGGCTGTCGACGCGGCCAGTCCACGGGCGCCGCGGAATCGGAGCCGGGAACAGATCGATGCCCGGCAGCGAGCCCTGGCCGAGCTCCAGGCGGCCCTGCCCCGGCGCAAGCGCCGCAGCGCGGCCCGGTACGTGCGGTGGGCCGCCCGCTGGATCGCCCTACGCGAGCAGGGCAAGGCCGGGTATCTGCTGACCTTCGATATCGCCCGGGCCGCCATGCGGCGGCAGGGCGCACTGCTGGTCGAAGCGGGCGTGATCGACGACATCGACGACGTCTTCCACCTGTCCTACGCCGACGTGTGCGCAGGCGTCACCGGTGACCGGCGCGCACTCGTCGCGGCTCGCCGGGCACAGTACGACCAGCGTTGCGACTACCGGCTGCCGCAGGCCTGGGCCGGCATACCGCAGCTGATCAAGGCCGGCGAGATCGAGGCTCCCGCCCTGGATATCTCCGGCGTCGTGACCGGCGTGGCAGCCAGTGGTGGCATAGTCGAGGGGCGGGCCCGGGTGGTGCGCGATCCGTCGACCACCGAACTCGACGACGGCGATATTCTCGTCTGCGAGACGACCGACCCGAGCTGGGTGTCGTTGTTCCTCGTCGCCGCCGGAGTCGTCACCGACTACGGCGGCCTGCTCAGCCACGGGCCGATCGTGGCCCGCGAACTCGGAATTCCCTGTGTCTGCGGCACCGAGAACGGCAGCTACCGGATCCGCGACGGCCAGCACATCCGCTTGGACGGCGATGCGGGCACTGTCACCGTCCTCGGATGAGCCGGACGGTGCGGTATCGGATCCGCCCCGTCGGCCGGTGGGTCGGGTACGGTGCGCACCGGCCGCGGCTACCAGAGAGCGCCGCGCAGCAGGGCAGTCAGTTGGTCGATCATCGGCTCGAGCCGGTCCTCGGCTCCGACGAACCCCGCGTACATGCTCATTCCCCACACCACGGCGATGAGCACCTCGGTGGCAGTCGCGATATCGACATCCGGCCCGATGGTCCCGTCGGCCGCGGCGGCCTCGAGTGCGGGCCGGATGAAACCGCGTACATTGTCGATCTGTCCCTCCGCCCAGTCGCCGAGCTCCGGATCGCGCAGCGCGTCGAACAGCGAGGCGGCGAGAAACCTGACGTAGGTGCGGTTCTCGGAATCGGCCCGCATGGTGATGCGCAGGAACGCGGCCATCCGGTCGGCGAGGTCGGTCGCCACCCCGGCGTCGGCGATACCGGCGGTGATCACACTGTCCTTGTCGGCTTCGAACAATGTGCGGTAGAGCTCGTCCTTGCTCCGGAAGTAATGGTTGATATTGGTGCGGGTCACCCCGGCCCGGGCCGCGATGTCGGTGAATGTCGCACGGTCGTAGCCGACTTCGCTGAACAGTCCACGCGCCGCCCGCAAGATGACGTCCCGTGTATGCGCTCCGTCCGATCCGGGCGGGCGCCCGCGGCCACGACGGGGTCGCGCTGCCGAGCCGGTCATCACCGCGCTACCTCTCGTCGGCCCCTCCCCGGGTGCTGTCGCCGCCCGGCACACCGTCCCGGCCCAACTCCCGGAGCGAACACTCGCGGCGGGCACACGTTCCGAACGGACAGCACCGGACAGAGTGTAGCTGTCCGGTATCCCGTGGTCCGGGAGCCGTCCCGTGGGGTTCGTGCCGCCTGTTCCCGAGCCCGGGAACGCCCCCGCAGACCTGATCCCTCGTTCGCTGTCCGCAACTGCTGTCTGGAGTTCTCTTGTTGAGCACCGTCCCGCCCGGAACGCCTGCCCCGTCCTGCCCCGTCCGTCCGATCTCCCCGTTCGATTCCGACGATCCACGAATGCCGCTGTTCGCGCCGGAATTCGCCGCCGACCCCCACGCCTATTACCGCGAAATGCGAAAGCAGTACCAGTCTTTGATGCCGGTGGAACTGGCACCCGGCGTACCCGCCACGCTCGTGATCGATTACCGGACCGCGGTGCGGATCTTGAACGATCCCGAGCACTTCCCGGCCGATCCGCGCACCTGGCAGCAGGATATGCCCGCCGATTGCCCCGTCCTACCGATGATGGAATGGCGTCCGATGGCGACCCGCAGTGCCGGGGCGGAAGCGGCACGCTACCGTCGGGCCACCACCGAAAGTGTCGATGAGGTCGATCTCTACGCACTGCACACCACGGTGGAAGAGATCGCCATCTCGTTGATCAACGCCTTCTGCGAGGACGGCAGTGCCGATCTGATCAGTCAGTACACCTTTCCGCTGATCTTCGGAGTGCTCAATGCGCTGTTCGGCTGCCCGCCGGAGGTGGGCCAGAAGATGGCTGCCGGGATGGCGGCGATCGTCGAGGGTATCGATGCCGATCACGGCAACAGGATGATCAGTGAGGCGATGCTGGAGCTGGTCGCCCTGAAGCGGGCCGAACCCGGCCAGGATATAACCTCCGCGCTGCTGCGGCATCCGGCCGAGCTCGACGATCTGGAGATGGTCCACCAGCTGGCCAGTCAGTACGGCGCGGGGATCGAATTCCAGCAGAATTTCATCGTCAACACGCTCCTGTTCATCCTCACCGACGACCGGTTGGGCGGCGGTGTGCTGGGCGGGAGCCTGTCCACCCGGGAGGCGCTCGACGATGTTTTGTTCAACGACCCGCCCTTGGCGAATTACCTGCTCACCTACCCGCGGCAGCCGATCCTGATCGACGACGCCTGGCTGCCCGCCCATCAACCTATCGTCGTCAGTATCGCGGCCTGTAACAACGATCCGATGGTTCGCAGTGGTGATCGGACCGGCAACCGCTCCCATCTCGCTTGGGGTGTCGGCCCGCGCACCTGTCCCGCCCAGTCCATGGCCTACCTGATCGCGCAGGATGCCATCGACCAGCTGCTCGACGCCCTTCCCGAGATCCGGTTGACCGAACCCCCGACCTGGCGACCCGGGCCCTTCCATCGGTCGCTGACCTCGTTGCGGGTGGATTTCCCGGCGTCGTCGCCGCTGCGCATATCCTGATCGGGGTTCGGCCCGCCCCTGACCGGCCCGCGGTCTGCCCTCCGCTCGCCAGAGATACCAGCGGCGCGTCGTATCGGTCGTATCGCCGAGTTCTGAAATACTTTTCTGCGTGACAAGTCCGCAGGGGAGTGTGTAGTAGTTCGGCCCGGCCGGCGCTGAGTAGCGCCAGGGCTCGCGTCGGGTGGCTCTACTTTGCCTCGTGCGGAGGCAAGATGACGCACGGCAGCGCGTGAAGGGCCGACCAGAGACTGTATGGCCGGTTTTGCGGATCGTGTTCGATACACGTCGCAACCACTGCGCGGGCTGTCGAGTGTGTCCGTCAGGTCGCCCCGTCGCGGGCGGCGGTCGTGGGTACCGGTGCGACCGATCGGCGAGCATGAACCACCGGGTGGCATGGTGGATCACCAGCGAAGGAATCTCGGCATGGCTCGATATCTCGTGGCGGCGAGTCCGATACCCGGGCATGTGAGACCCATGTTGGCCTTGGCGGTGGAACTCCGGCACCGCGGTCATCAGGTGCGGTTTCTGACCGGTGCGCCATTCCACGAAATGGTGGCGGCACAGGGTGTGCCCTGCTCGGTCCACCCGCTGGCCGCGGCGGGGACGCCGGCCGAGCGATTACGCGGCCGGCCTCCGGGTCTGCTCGGCCGGTGGCGAACCGGGCGATCGGAGCTGCGCTCGGTCTTTCTCGATCCGATGGTTGCGCAGTTCCGCGCGGTGACCGCCGAGCTGGACGGCACGAGTGTCGACGCCCTGCTCGTCGACGTGATGTTCACCGGTGCCATTCCGTTGTTGCTGGCGGAGACGGCGCGTCCCCCAGTGCTGGCCTGCGGTGTCGTACCGCTGATGCTGTCCAGTGCGGACACTCCGCCGTTCGGTATGGGCCGGCAGCCGCAGTCGGGCCGCGACTACACGGCGATGAACTGGTTCGTCCGGCACATGTTGTTCGGTGGTACGCAGCGACGACTCGATGCGATGCTGCGCGAACTCGGTCTCGGGCCCGCGCCGCGGTATCTGCTCGATTGGCCCGCGCTGGCGGACCGGCTGCTCCAGTTCACGGTGCCCGGCTTCGAGTATCCGCGCGGCGATCTGCCCTCGTCGGTGGTGTTCACGGGACCGGTCCCGGACGGCGGCTCTGCGGACGCTCCGCCGGTGAGCTGGTGGAGTGAGCTGTCCGGAGCGAAGACCATCGTTCACGTGACCCAGGGGACCTGGGACAACCGTGATCTCGACCAGCTGATCCGGCCTACGCTCACGGCGTTGAGCGGGCGCGCGGATATTGTCGTCGTGGCGTGCACGGGTGGTTCGCGGGCGCCTCTGGGTCCGGTCCCGCCCAACGCGTACGTCACCGATTTCGTCCCCTACTCCCATCTGCTCCCGCGCGTCGACCTGATGATCACCAACGGTGGTTACGGTGGTGTGCAACAGGCCCTCCGTTGCGGGGTACCGCTCATCGTCGCGGGTGACAGTGCCGACAAGCCGGAGATCGCGGCGCGGGTGGCATATACGGGAGCGGGGATCGATCTGGGTACTGCGCGCCCACGACCCGCAGCGGTGGCGGCGGCGGTCGACCGAGTGCTGAACAACGGCGAATACCGCACAGCAGCGGCCGGGTTGGCGCGGGAAATGGCGGAGGTGTCGCCCTTCGAGGTGATCTCGGACGTCCTCGCCGAGCTGGTAGGGGCACGGTTCCGGGAAGGCATGCGGTCTTTTCGAGACGGAGGATCTCGATGAAAACAGCGACTTTCGGCCTCACCCGACCTGCCGGTACCGGATCTCGCCACGGGTTTCCAGCGGCGGCACATCCGGCTTCGAGCGCTCGACGAGCCGCCAGCGTATCTGCGGCGAGGCGCCCCTTCGTGCCCGGCTCGACGGTAGATCGGACATCGAGATGACCCGCGGGGAGCTCGACGCGGCGGGCATCACCGATCCACGGCTGCGGCAGTCGTACCAGTGCTGCCGCGCGCTCAATGCCGCCCACGGCAAAACCTTCTTCCTGGCGACCCGGCTGCTCGCGCCCGATCAGCGGCCGGCCGTGCACGCTCTCTACGGCTTCGCCCGGCGTGCCGATGACATCCTCGACGAGTTCCACCCGGAGCTGACCCCGGGCGAGCGTGCGGCCCGGTTGCAGGTGCTCGCCGCGCAGTTCGGCTCGGGGGACATCGCCGGCGAGCCGGTACTGGCCGCGGTGTTGCACACGGCCGAGACCTATCGGATACCCAGGCACCTGTTCGATGCGTTTCTGACGTCGATGCGTATGGATCTGTCGGTCACCGACTACCCGGATCGGGACGCGCTGGACCGTTACGTCTACGGTTCGGCGGAGGTGATCGGCCTGCAATTGCTACCGGTCCTGGGTAGCACCGGCTCGGTGGCGGCGGCCGCGCCGTACGCCGCGTCACTCGGGAAGGCCTTTCAGCTCACCAACTTCTTACGCGATATCGACGAAGATCTGGCCCGCGGCCGCGTCTACCTGCCGGCCGACGAACTGGCGGCCTACGGTGTGGACCGCGAATTGTTGCTGTGGTGCCGCCGGCATCGCCGGGTCGAGCCGAGGGTACGGCGCGCGCTGGCCGAACAGCACGAGATCACCAGGGGTGTCTACGCGTACGCCCGCCGTGGGATCGAACTGCTGGCACCGCGATCACGTCCCTGCGTGGAGACGGCGGCGGTCTTGTACAGCGAGATTCTCGATCGGATAGAAGCGCGCGATTTCGAGGTGTTCGGTAGCCGGGCCACGGTCGGACACGGGCGGCGGATGCGGGTCGGGGCGGCGGGTTTGCTCCGTGCGTGGCGGGCCGGCCGGACGAATAGTCCCAGCACGCCTCCGGCCGGGACGGATCTACGGTCGCCACTGTCCGATATCGACGATCCGCGTGAGCACGGCTGAGGAGACCGCATGGATCACTGGCACTATCTGCTCGCGCTGCTGGTCTGTCTTGCCCTGACGGCGCCGCTGGAGTTCTTCGGTGCGGGTGTTTATCGACGGCCGCGATTGCTGCTGGGCGCGCTGTGGCCCGCCGCGGCGCTCTTCATGATCTGGGACCTGGCGGCGATCGCCGCGGGTGTGTGGAGCTTCAACGACCGATACACCCTCGGGGTGCTCTTACCTGGTGCGATGCCGTTGGAGGAGTTGCTGTTCTTCGTCGTCGTGCCGGTATGCGGACTACTCACCTTCGTCGCCGTCGAGACGCTGCTCGGGGTGCGGCACCGCCGCCGGCACGCCAACGCCGAGAACACAGCCGGACGATGAACCTCACTGGAGTCGGATACACCTTGCCCGCCATTGCCGCGGTTGTCGTGGTGTGCCTGGCCGAGCGGACGTTATTGCATACCGGGCTGTTCCGCCGTCCGGCCTACTGGCTGACGATGCTGATCGTTTTGGGTTTCCAGATCCTGGTGGACGGCTGGCTCACCAGGCTCGATGCGCCGATCGTCGTGTACAACCCGGACCACATTCTCGGACTCCGATTTCCGTGGGACATTCCAGTGGAGGACTTCCTGTTCGGATTCGCCCTGGTGACCGCGGCCCTGCTGGGCTGGGAGCACACCCGACAGCGACAGCCAGAGGCTCGCCGATGACCGCGGCGAGCACCGGATATGGGCGAGATCGGCAGCGCGTGCGTTATCCGGCGACACCGGGTCATCGCGATCTGAGTCGGCACGGGTCGCCACCCCGGGTGGTCGTGGTCGGCGCCGGGATCGCGGGCCTGGCGGCCGCGACGGGCCTGGCCGAACGGGGCTGCCACGTCGAGGTCGTCGAACGGGAGCGGTATCTGGGCGGACGCGTGGGTGGGTGGAGCGAACGACTCGCCGACGGCACCGTCGTGGGCATGAACCGCGGCTTCCACGCCTTCTTCGCGCAGTACTACAACCTGCGAAAGTTGCTGATACGCAGTGACCCTCAGCTGAGCAGACTGCGCCGACTGGAGGACTATCCGCTGGTCGACGCCTACGGCCGCTGCGACACCTTCCGTGGGCTGCCGCGCACCCCGCCGTGGAACGCGCTGGCCTTCGCACTACGCAGCCCCACCTTCCGGCTACGCGACCTGGTCCGGATGGATCCGCGCGCCGCGGCGCCGCTGGCCGCGGTGTCGGTGCCGGAGATCTACGCCCGGCTCGATCACCTCGATGCGGAAACGTTTCTGCGCGACATCAACTTTCCGGAGGCGGCCCGGCACCTGGCGTTCGAGGTGTTCTCGCGGAGCTTTTTCATCGACCCGGCGCGCATGTCCGCTGCCGAGCTGGCCACGATGTTCCACATCTACTTCCTCGGATCCAGTGAGGGCCTCGTCTTCGACGTCGCGCGGGATAATTTCGACGTCAGCCTGTGGACGCCGCTTGCGAAGTATCTTGCCGGGCCGCGCACGCCGACGCGGCCCGGCACGGTCGTCTTCCGGCTGGGTGTATCCGTCGACCACATCGACACCGAAGGCGACGGATTTCGGCTGGCCGACAGCACCGGAGCAACGTCGCGAGCCGATGCGGTGGTGCTCGCCGCCGATATCCCCGGGCTGCGCCGCATCGTCGCGGCGTCACCAATGCTCGGTGACGCCGAATGGCGCGCGCGGGTGTCCGCATTGGCCAGCGCACCGGTATACGCGGTGCACCGGCTCTGGCTGGATCGTCCGGTGCGGGCCGAACGACCGTGTTTCCTCGGCACCGGGGGGCTGGCTCCGCTCGACAACATCAGCGTGCTGGATCGTTACGAACAACAGGCGGCGAACTGGGCTGGTGACACTGCCGGCAGCGTCGTCGAACTGCACGCTTACGCGGTGGCCGATACGACACCGACGCCTGTGGCTCGGGCAGAGTTGCGCAACAGGTTGCTGGCGCGGCTGCACTCGCTGTACCCGGAGACCACGAGGGCGCAGATTGTCGGGGAGACCCTACTGTGGCACCAGGACTGCCCGCGCTTCTCGCCCGGAGACTTCGCCGCACGCCCTGGCATCGGCACCCCTCATCCTCGACTGGTCCTGGCCGGTGACGGTATCCGCGTCGATCTGCCGGTGGCCTTGATGGAACGCGCCGCGACCACCGGCTGGATCGCGGCCAACACCATACTGCGCCAGTGGGATGCGGCCGGACACACTCTGCACACGGTCCCCGCCCGGGGACGTTCGGCGTTGCTGCGCACATTCGCGACTCGCGAAAGGCTACTCCGATGAGCGGCCGCACCGCACCTGCCAGGTGGCCGAAGAACTCTCCTTTACAACGCTTCTCTCCGGAGAAGTGGTCACGGCAGCAACCGACCTGTCAGGACGCGGACCCCGGCTTGATCGAGGCCGCACTGCGCTGGTCGCAACAGCGCCCCTCGGGTAATTGGTACGCCATCGCCGCGAGCAGAGCGGTCGGCAGCGGCCATCCCTTCGGTACCAGGGTCGGCGGCCGGGAGATCGTCGCCTGGCGCGACGACGCAGGCATTCTGCACGCAGGCCCCGGCGCCTGCCCACATCTGGGTGCACCTCTGGCGTCCGCGCAGGTCGAGAACGACGCGCTGATCTGCCGCTGGCACGGTCTTCGGGTCGGGCCCGGTGGCAGCGGCTCGCGATGGTGCCCCTACCCGAGCTTCGACGACGGTGTGCTGGTGTGGGTGAGGTTGGACTCGCTGGGGGCGGAGCCGCCGACCGACGCGCCGATCATCGGTCCGCGTCCCACCGACCCTGCGGTACATGCGGTGACCCGGCTGGTCGGGGTATGCGAGCCGCGCGACATCATCGCCAATCGGCTCGACCCCTGGCACGGCTCCTGGTTCCACCCCTACTCGTTCGCTCGCCTGGAGGTGACGCGGACACCTCCGCGCAAAGGGATCACCGAGGAAAACCACCGGTTCCTGCTCGACGTGACATTCCGGGTGACCCGGCGGCTCGGCGTACCGGTGCAGGCCGAATTCAGCTGCCCGGACCCCCGCACCATCATGATGCGCATCGTCGACGGGGAAGGGGCAGGCAGTGTCGTCGAAACACACGCCACCCCGATGGGTCCCGGCTCGGACGGCCGTATGCGTACGGCGGTGGTGGAAGCGACCATCGCGAGTTCCGAACGGCCGGGTTTCCGGCACGCGCACCGGGTGCTGCCGCTGCTGCGCCCGGTTCTCGATCGCGCGGCGACACGGTTGTGGCGCGACGACATGGCCTACGCCGAACGTCGATACCTCTTGCGTACCGATCGACCATGAGAGCGGCCGGGTACCGGCGAACAGCCAGGAGCGGTCACTGCTGAGCAGAATTGTGGTCGCGCAGCTGGTCGCGTTCGGCGGTCGAAAAGGCGTTGGTGTGGCGTAGCTCGGTGTTGGTGTCTTCGAGTTCGAGATGCGCATCTCCGTCTGACCACGCCATCCATCGGCATCGACACAGAGGAGGGTGGTCGGGCCCGAGCATGACCAGGGCCGTCGGTGTCTTCCCGGCGGCCGGTACTCGGCTCAGTGGTAGCCGGCCAACTCCGACTCGACACGGGGGACCCATTATGAACCCCGATTGACAGTCCAGTTCTGCACCGATAAATTTGAAAAAATCATGGGTACTTTGTTGATCTTCCTGTAATCACACCCCGACGCGTCGAGCGCCGCTCCCCAGATGAGCGCGTCTCCGCGTTTTTCACCCACTACGTCCTCCGGTCCCGACCGGCTCATCCGACGTATGGGTTCCGTGATCACGGCCGCGTGCCGAGAACAGGAGGATATTCATGCTTACCGCTGCTCAACTCACCCTCTCCGAAATCAGCAAACGCTACGGCGACCGTACCGTTCTGGACCGCGTCTCACTTTCGATCCGGCCCGGCGAAACGGTCGGTGTCGTCGGCGACAACGGGTCCGGTAAATCGACACTGCTGAGGTTGCTCGCCGGCCGGGAACTGCCGGACAACGGTGAGGTCTGTGTTTCGGCGCCCGGCGGGATCGGGTATCTACCGCAGTCACTCGACCTGCCGGGTACCGCGACCGTCGCCGACGCGATCGATCTGGCGCTGGCCGATATCCGCGAACTGGAAAGCCGCTTGCGCAGTGCGGAAATCGAACTGGGTTGCGCCGGGCCGCTCGAACCGGCGCTGAACCGCTACGTGGAGTTGCTGGCGCAGTTCGAGGCACGCGGCGGGTACCAGGCCGATCAGCGCGTCGATACCGCGCTCGCGGGGCTCGGGCTCCCGGGCCTCACCCGGGACCGCCTGCTGGGCACACTGTCCGGTGGGCAGCGGTCCCGGCTCGCGCTGGCGGCCACGCTGGCGGCCGCACCGGAGGTACTGCTGCTCGACGAACCCACCAACGATCTCGACGATGCCGCGGTGGGCTGGCTCGAACGGTATCTACGCGGCCACCGCGGCACCATCGTCGCGGTAACGCACGACCGGGTGTTCCTGGAGCGGATCACGAATGTGGTGCTCGAGGTGGCGGACGGGCAGGTCGCGCGGTTCGGCGACGGGTACGACGGCTACCTGCGCGCCAAGGCGGCGCAACGGCGGCGGATGGCGGAGGAGCATCAGCGATGGAAGAAGGACCTCGCCCGCAGTCGATGTTCGGCGGAGACGAATATTGCACGACTGGAGGCGATTCCGCGGAAATTGCCGCTGGCGGTGTTCGCGGCCGGACCGTTCCGGGCGCGCGGCCGCGACCATGGGGCCCGGGCGCGGATCCGCAACGCCAAGGAACGCCTCGAGCGGCTCACCGATAATCCGGTCGCCGCACCGCCGGACCCGTTGAGTTTCACGCCGGACCTGGCCGGCCACACGCCGACTCCGGAAGGACTGGTGGCCGAGTTGATGGGTGTGCGGGTGACCGGTCGGCTCGAGGTCGGCGAGATGTCGTTGGCTGCCGGCCAGCGATTGCTGGTCACCGGCCCCAACGGTGCTGGTAAGACCACCCTGCTGCGGCTGTTGGCCGGGGAACTGGAACCCGGTGACGGATCGGTGCGGGTGCACGGCCGCGTGGGCCACCTACGGCAGGAGGAGTTCCCGTGGCCTGCGCAGATGACCGTGCTGCAGGCCTTCGCCTCCGGTCGTCCGTGGCACCCGGAGGAGTACGCCGACGAGCTGCTGCGGTTGGGGTTGTTCCGCCCCGGCGACCTGGATCTGCGGGTCGGTGACCTGTCCTATGGGCAGCGCCGGCGGATCGAGCTGGCGCGTCTGGTGAGCGATCCGGTCGACCTGCTGCTGCTCGACGAACCGACCAATCACCTGTCCCCGGCGCTGGTGGAAGAACTGGAGGAGGCATTGACCGGATATCGCGGGGCGCTGGTGATGGTCACCCACGACCGGCGGATTCGCCAGCGCTTCCGCGGCACTCGGCTCGAGATCCGCGACGGAGTGTGCTGGGACGCGGGCGCGGCGATCGCGCAGCCGGCATGAGCAGCGGCGGCTCGGTGGACACCAGGCCGAGCCGCCACGTCCGGTTCATCCGGTGCGCCGGATTCCGGGCGGCTCCGGCGAAGTCCTTGTGTCGGCTCGGACACACAGTGGATGTCGGTGCGGAGACAGACCGTTCGGGTCCGGAGCCGAAGAATTGTGCTCACTGAAACAACGAAGGCCATTCGGAGGATTCCATGTCGAGATTCACCACCCTGATCAATACGACCGCTGTCGCGTTCGCCGCTGCCGCGGTTGTGGGTTTGTCCGCGCCCCCGGCTGCGACGGCGGATCCGGCGCCGGCTGGTCCGGCGACGTCGGCGCAGGGACCCGTGCGAACGCAGGGATGGCTGAACATCTACGACGGGCGGGCGCCGCACGGTGCGAATGCTGTCGAGCTCACCGCGGTCGCCGACGCGGCGGTCGGGCTGCGCGTCACCGATGGTGACGGTCGCTCGCTCTACCGGTTCGACAAGGACACCGCAGAACCGTCACAGTCGAACTGCAACGGTGACTGTGCCGTCACCTGGCCGCCGCTGCTGGTGAGCCGGGGGCAGGGGCTCTACATCGTGGGTATCGACCCGGGGCGGGTCGGATTCGTCGAGCGCGCCGACGGTTCGTGCCAGATCACCATCGGCGGCTGGCCGGTGTACCACTTCTCGAAGGACCACCGGCCAGGAGATCTGCGGGGTCAGGGCGTCGGCGGCACCTGGTTCGCAGTCGCGCCCTCCGGCGCCAAGGCACTCGCGAAATAGGCTTCAGCGGGCGAAACGAACCAGCGCCACCCGGTCGACCACGGTGATCCGGCCACGGGTCAAAGCCAGGATATTGCGTTGTTGCAGGTCGCGCAGCACCTTGTTCGTCGTCGCCCGGGTGGTTCCGGCCATGGACGCCAAATCTTCCTGATTGAGCCGGATCTCGGCAGTGGAGCTCGATCCGCCGTAGATGGCGGCGAGGTCGATCAGACGTCGCACGACCCGGGTTTCGACCGGTAGATACAACGCCTCCAGCACCTGCGCGGAAAGCCGCCGCACCTGGGCGGCCAATGTGTCGATCAGGACCCGGTCGATCTCCGGGTATCTCTGACGCAGTGCCGTCAGCTGTGCGCGACCGAACGTCAACGTCTCGGCACTCTCCACCGCTTCGACGGTCGCGGTCCGGCGAGAGTGGCTGTCGAGCACCGCCAGTTCGCCGAACGAGTGGCCGGGGCCGAGCATGGTCAGCGTCGCGGTATCCCCGAGCGGGGTGGCTACCCGGACGATGAGCCGGCCGGATTTGATCAAGTGCAGACAGTCACCGGGATCGCCTTCGTGGCAGAGAACTTCTCGCCGTTTGTACCGGCGCGGTGTGCACGAGGCGAGAATCTCGCGCTGTTCCGGCTCGTGCAAGCCACGGAGTATCTCGAAATCGGTCGTCACTGTAATCCATCCAGCACATAGCAGGTCACCGGTTCGCTCCGGCCTCGGACAGTGACTGTGCCACGGCTGCGTACCCGCGCGCGCGAGCCGAGGTGTGTGTAGGTCAGCGAGCCGATGACCACGGTCCCGGGCTCCGCCAGACTCTCCAGCCGGGCCGCGAGATTCGTCGTATCGCCGATCGCGGTGTAATTACGCATCTGCGGCGCACCTATATTGCCGACCAGCGCTGGACCGGTATTGACCCCGACCCGGAATCGCGGCCAGCCGGGATGTCGAATCGCCGTTTCGGCGACCGCTCGCTGGAGTGCGAGCCCTGCGCCGGCCGCCCGCAGCGCATGATCCGGCTGATGTGCCGGCGCGTTGAACAGGGCCATCACCGCGTCGCCGACGAACTGGACGACCGTCCCACCGTAATCCAGGATCGTCGGCACGATCACGCCGTAATACGTGTTCAGCATGTGCACCACCGCTTCCGGGGGCGAGGACTCGGAGAACGGCGTGAATCCTGACAAGTCGGCCATCAGCACACTGACCTCGGCGATCCGGCCGCCCAGCCCGGCCTGGGACGGGTCGGCGATCAGTGCGGTCGCTACTGTGGGCGACATATAGGACCGGAACAGGCCGTCGATCTGCCGATACAGGCGGGCATTCTCCAGCATGACCGACGTCCGGTCGGCGAACGACCGCAGCAGCGCGAACTCGGTATCGCTGAAGCGGCCCCCCGCACGCTGCGCCTCAAGTATTCCGGCACGACTTCCCTTGACGACCAGGGGGAACGCCACCGACCGTGGATCGGCGGATCCGCCATCGGAAAAGGCCAGTTCGCGGCCTCGAACGAGCCCCAGCCGGAATCGATCCCGCTCGAACGCCTCCGACACCAGGCGCAGCGCCTCATCGAGGAGTTCCTGTTCGCCGCGGATCACGTTCGACCGCTCACCGATCGCCGCCAGCAGACCCAGCCGACGGACGTGCTCCCGCTCACTACCCAGCGCGTAGGCGCCCTGTTGCAGCACCGCGACCTGACGTTCGGTGAGCCCGAAACGTTTGGATAGCCGGGCACCGACTGCTCCCAGCGGCTCGGCCGGGGCGACGCCGCCTTCGGCGCGCGCACGCAGCGCATCGACCATCTCGTTCAGGGCGTGCGTGTAGTCGCGCTCCAGCCCGGCCAAGGTCTGGTGCAGGGTGATGCTGTCGAAGAGCCCGAGAGCCGAACCCTCTCGCCGGAATTGCAGGTGCGCGCTACCGGAGATGAGGACGAAGGCTGCCAGCATCAGCACATGCCATTCCCACCACGAGGTATGCCAGCTGCGACTGAAACCCACGGCGAAAAGCGCCTCGGCCAGCAGTACGAAGGCGGTGAGCACACTGAGCAGCACCACGCCCCGTCGTCGCACGTACCGGTGACCATAGCGAAACGCCGCGGCGAGGTAGCACGCTGATCCGATGAAGGCCACACCGACCAGCGGTCCCTTGGCCTCCGCCGGATCGGGTGCGTGATGCAGGGGCGGTAACTGTGCCATCGATACCACTGCCCATGCTATGAGCAACAGCGTCGGGAGCGCGGACAACAGCCACGCGAACCGGTGCAACCGGGCGGCCGCGACGGGCCCGAATTCCACCGCCGAGACGAGGGCGGCGACACTGCCGAGTCCCAGCCCGACAGGTACCGAATAGACGAAGCCGGCGTTGGGCGTATGCAGGATCACGCCCGGCGTCGCCAACGCGTGCAGTCCGAGGAAACCCGCGCTGAACTGGAATACCAGCGATACCAGAATCAGTCTGGCGTCCCGGCGCATCCGGGCGGCCCGGAACAGTATCATGCCCAGGGCCATCGCGATGGCGGCGGTGGTGAGCACCAACCAGAAGTGGGTCCCGTGGTGTTCGTAGTCCACGTCGAGTTCGGGGCGGGCTACCAGCAGCCACAATCCGAGCGCCGGCAATGCGACATGTCCCAGCCACAGCAGAACCTTGACCTTCGACACCACGCGAACGCTACCGCGCGACTCGCCCGAGAGAAACTGGAACAGCTGATCAGGTCTGCGCCGCTCCAGCGCCCGCCGTGACAGGGCGGCAACCACTGGCGAACGTTTGCCCCGCGGCAGCCGCGGTCACCCTGTGGACCGGAAACGATGGGAGGTGATGGGACTTGTTCGTGGCCGCGGTGGACCTCGCGATCATTCAACCGGGAGGCCGGTGGCTCGGACCGCGGCCGCGCGCCGATGTTGTCGTGGGGAGAGGTGCCGGCAGTCGCGACGAACTCAGGTCTTTCCCGACTGGGCGGCCTTCTCGGGCACCGGGCGGAACTCGTTCCTTACGCTGGCGAAATAGGTGGCGGAGTAGGTCAATCCGGGTCGGGAGTCGTCGCTGTATGGAGTTCTCCACTCGCCCATCCGACGTATGCGGGGTAGGCCCGGCTCGTCGGCGATCAGGTCGTCGATGGCGAAGAGCTCGCCGTCGATATTCCGGAACAACCATGCGTGTTCTGTTTCGGTCGCAGCGTTGTGGACGACGATCACGGCCGTGTCCCCATCGTTGCGCAACGTCTGCTTGATCGTAGCCAGCGGAGCAAGCGGTACCCGGCGGATCTCGGTTCCGATCGCATTGCCGAGGGCGGTGGAGTCGGTGAGGTAGCGGCGTGGGATGAAGCCTTCTTCGTTGCCGAGTGCCCAGAGGGTTCGGACCACACTGGTGACGGCGCCGATGGTCCGCAGGGCAGTGATGGTTCGGTCGAAGTCGCGGTGCAGATGCGTCGGGGCGGTCAATTTCTTGGCGATGCGCCGGGCGGTGTCCACATCGCGTGCCGTGTCCAGGGCCGAACACAGCTGTTGCAGCTCGATTCGGACCAGGTGATCAGCGGACCTGCCGACCGAGGTGAGAACTGACACCGCGGATTTCAGATGAAGGGTTCCGGCGTTGATATCACCGACGGTGAAGGCGTGCGTGACCGTGGTGCGGAGATCGGTGAGGTACCCGGCGGCGGCCCGGGCCAGATCGGGGAAAGAATCGATCCGTATGGCGCGGTCGAATATGTGCGCGCGATAGGGCAGACGACGGAACGCCTCTGCAACAGGTTCGGGATTGACGATATAGCCATCCTCATCATCTTCGAAGCTGTTCGCATTCGCTGTTGCGGTGGCAGTTTGTGGGGCAGCCAACCGATCCGTCGGGCCGACGTCGAAAGCCGGCTCTTCCAACGATACTTCGATACCGGTCCGGATCGGGAATCGGCGCCACATCGGCGGGACCACTCGATGCCGGGCTCTCGTCTGCGCCGCGCCGGGGGTATGTAGCCGGATGAGGTCGGCCACCGTGTC
The DNA here is from genome assembly GCF_040654015.1 of Nocardia sp. NPDC050799. Taxonomy (NCBI): domain Bacteria; kingdom Bacillati; phylum Actinomycetota; class Actinomycetes; order Mycobacteriales; family Nocardiaceae; genus Nocardia; species Nocardia sp. NPDC050799. The sequence continues at coordinate 9,297 of NZ_JBFAHF010000048.1, read as the reverse complement.
GCCCGCCAGCCGGGGCAGGCTGTGCGACGGAAGAATATCGAGAATCTGTCGCCGCAGCGGCAGGCGCAGGTACCCGGGTTGTCCCGGTTTGTTCTCGGCGAGGTTGTAGTGCAGCCGGAGTACTTCGGTGGCGGCGCGCGCAGCACTCGTTATGTCCGGCAGCCGGTCCGCGACCGTGCTCGTGATCTCGCCCGCAACCCGGAGCAGCTCCACCCCGGTATCGAAATCGTGCGAGCGAGTGAGGTGATAGGCCGCCGCATCGAATACCGCGGACAGATACGGCGCGGCAGCAGCGGCGAATTCCGCATCGCCGGTATCGGATATTCGAGCATCGGCGAAGGCGGCCGCAAGCGGTTCCATCGTGTCGAACAGGTCGACGACCGTCGGATCGGCGCCGCGAGCGGCATACCGGAGCAACTGCCGATCGCGCTCGGAACCGGTAATGCGCGGCGGGCTCGAGGTCAATATCCCGAGGAGCTGCCGGGCCGGCGCGGCGTGGGCTGGTATCGGCGCCGCGCCCGGATCGAGATCATCTTCGCGCCCCCAGGGCACCCAGCGCAGCGCTCGCTCGGCCCGCGCGACGAGCGCGTTCTGAAATTCGGCCGTAAGCGCCGCGGGTGCGAGCACGGTTTCGTCGTCGCACACCGCCCCGAGAAAGTCCAGGAGGGTGTTCGCTGCCGCGGCCATGACGCGCAGCGTGGGCACTCGTGCCACGGTCGTTCGTGCGATATCGAACACGGTGGCGTAGTCGCCGGCCGGTTCGGCGGTGATACCGGCGCCGACCCGGGCTCGCAGATCCTCGAGCAGCACATTGAGCACTCTGGCCGCGGTCTGCATGACATCGGCGGACGGTTGCCGGCCCGCCCGGATCTCGGTGAGATGGGCGTCGAGTTCGGCGCATACAGCGGTGAGCCACGCCCGGGCGCCGCTGTCGCTGCACTGCCGGATGCGCTTTTGCAGCGCCTCTAACGATGCTCCGCACAGTTCGGCGGTCGGCGCGCCGGGTTCAGCGGTGATCTCCGGATCGGCAGCGGCCACCATATCGGCGATCAGGTCGGGCGCGGCCGCTTCCGCCGAGTAGTACGGGGTGACGCGCGGGCCGCGGCCGGCGAATCCGGCCGGTGCGACCGCCGGTGTGGTGATCACTGCCGCGGGTGGGGTGTCCATCCCGAACACGCGTGTGAGGCGGTGGAAGGGATCAGGCCCGCGAATGCTCTGGAACTGCCGAAACCGAACCGCGGTGTACGCAACACGAAATTCCTGCCGCATAAATGCGATCTGCTCGGGGGTAAGCGTTCCCGTCGCGGCCGCGCGGGCCAGCCGGATGGTGTCGTATATCAGGCGCTGCACATAGAACAACGAGGTGAATTCTTTATCGGCTACGGCGTCATTTCCCAGTAATAGCTGGAAACGGGTGTTATCGTACTCGCGCGGGCCGACCGTAGCGAGCTCGAAGTCGATCGGGATGATGGATTTGTCATCTTTGACCAAAATATTCCCTGTATGCAGATCGCCATGTATCCATTGCGAACGTCCCGGGTCGGCCAGTGTCGCGAGCCACATGAGACTGTCGAATGTCGCATCGGATATGCCGAATGCCGTGAAGTACTCTCCGAATTCTGCGCGGTGCGCGTCGTATACGGATCTCAGCTCATCTACCTTTTTGCGGAGGAAATCTCCAGGATCGACTTCTTCCGCTGGAATACTTTCCAGTTGCCGGTGCATTCGTGCCACTGCTTCGGCCAATTGTTCCGGTGATACATCCAACGCATCCCGGGCGCTGGCTCCCTCGATATATCCCAGGATCTGCGCCTGCGCTCTGCGACCGTCGGGCAGAACGATCGTCCGTAATGCGAAAACGCGGTGGGTTTCGATATCAGTGTGCTCGGCTATGTTCCGGAGCACGTCATGCTCGACGTGTGTCTTGATATCGAGGCCGTCACTGTCCTCGATATCGATGCGGACCATGAACCTGCCGGTCGCCGGGTCGCCGACCGGAATATTGAGGTGATAGTTGCCCGTGAGGGCGGAAGCGGCATTGGTTAGTGCCTCTGCGATCAAGTCAATCGCGACAGTGTCCGGCATCTCCACGCCGGTTGTGCCACCGAGGTAGCGGTACTCATGCGGCGGCAGCAACCCCGGAGTTCGGGTACCGGACCCGGCTGCCGGTGCGGGATTCGCGGCCGTCGTGTCCATCTCGTCGGCGAGCTTGCCGGCCAGTCGTTCGGCCGCGCGGCGCGCGATCGCATTGTCGCCGGGCAGGCCGTCCCAGTAGATTCTGCGGAATTGCTCGATCTCCTCGGTCTCGAGTGTGGCGCAGCAGGATTCCCATTGCTCTCGGGTCGCTGCATACACGGCCCGCACCAGCGGATCGCCGACGTCGCGATCACCGGACCCCAGGACGGCGTACAGCACGGCCTGCCGGTGGCGGGCGAAGCGCAAATGGTCGACAGCGAGCTCCTGCGCTGCCCCTGCGAGCGTATCGAAATCTGTTGCGGCACCGAACCGCTCTCGGGCCCGGATCACAATCTGATTCGCGATCCCGTGGTCGCCGACAATGGCACGAACCCGACTGGCGACTGTAAAGAAGCCATCGGCCAGGGGGTCTTCCCCGACCGCTCCCGGTGCGAGATCCTGCAACGTCCGCCGAATCAAGTTGTCACCCAGCAGTTCCGACTCGGCGATCTCGTAGAATCTTTTATCCGTGACGTGCGCATGTTCTTCGAGCCGGAGTGCTCCGCTCAGCCGCGCACTCAGGTCGCGGATTGCGGTCACCGTTCTCTGCAGCTGCGCGGAATCGCCAGTCTGCCGGCCGATACTTTCGAGTATCTCGCCGACTTCGCGCAGATGTGCCAGGCCCGATTCGAAGTCGGTGGTTTGGGTGAGTTCGTGGGCAGCGATGCTCAGCAGATCGGCTGCCAAGGCCACACCGGCAGGGACGAGATCCTCGCTGTCGCGCACAGTCCGGGCGCGAGCGAATGCCTCGGCCCGTGCCGGCAATCGCCGGCGGACGGCCACCAGCTGTGGGTCGAGCTGTTGGCCGGAGCGAATGTGCAACAGCTCGTCGGCAATAGCGTGCCAACCGGCTGTGTATCCGGTCGACAGCCGGTCGTCCAGGACGAGGAGCTGGGCCACAGCGATGAGCCGGCTGCGCACCGGATCGAGAGATACCGGGCTGCCGGCTGTCTCGGCATGCCGGAGGGATGCCGACAGCTGTTCCAAAGCGCGAGCTGTCGCCGCGTAATCGCGGAGCAGCGGATAGAGCTGGTTGGCCCTCGGTCGGCCGCTGACAATGGTTCCGACGGCATCGACCACAACCTTGGCCACCGCCCGCATGTCCTGTGCGAGGGGAGCCCAGGAGGTGACATCGGTCGCGGTCTCGGTCAGCAACGAGTCGTCGAGCAGATGTACGTAGTCGGGATCGGCGAGGTAGCGGAAGTCCGGCAGGCGGTTACCGAGGGAGCCGAGCAGTGCGTTGAGGGCGCGTGCCGGTCCGGTAACCAGCCTCGTATCCGGTTGTTCGCCGCGGCGGATTGCCTCGAGTTGCGCGACGGCTTGCGCTCTGAGGTCGATCATCGCGCGCCGCGCACGGTCGATATCGAGGTTGTCTGCCCAGATGTTCAGTTCGCGTGCGGTGGTTGCCGGTAGGTCGGGGGCGCGGACTGCATACCGGGACGGGTGGTGCGGGAAATGGGGTCTCGCCACAAAGGACGCTCTCTGCTGGTATTTGGCGTCGGACGCGCCGTCCCCGGCTTGCGGTGCGCTACCCCATATACCCAGTGCCCGGAAGATCTCCTCGGCGGATATAGGATTGCTCGCCCGCACACCCAGCGCCTCGTGTGTGGTGCGCAACGCATCGAGGAAATCGGCCCGGATGAATTGCAGGTCCGACGGCTCGAGCGTGCCGTTCGCCGCTCGCCGGGACAGTCGAACTGTGTCATGGAAGACCCGGTCGATTGTCATGAACAGCAGGTAGGTGTCGAAGACTGCCGGACGATAGCTCCGGTCTCGGGACAGGACTGTCTCGAATCGCGCACGGGCAGCGGAGCGGACATCGGGATCGGATATCAAGAAGGTCCGCCACGCGAAATCCCAAATCGGGTCCCCGAACCTGGCCATTTCCAAGTCGCGCAGAATAATCGAGCCGTCATCGCGAATCAGCAGATTCCCATCGTTCGCGTCACCGTGCAGAATGCAGTATTGGATGGGGTGGCGTATAGACCAGTTCTTGTAGATCTGCTCCAGTATGGGCGAAAAGAGGTCGGCCGGAATGCCGAGACGGCGGAATACCGGGCTCGAGCGCGGTGCCTCGTCGGCAAACTTGCGTCGCTCCTCGGCGATGAACTGTTCGAGAAACATGGAACGCGGTTTCCTTCGCCGGCCTGTCGTGCGGGCGTGCAGCTGTTGCAGCGTCTGAGCCACCTCGATCTCATTTTGTGGCGAGCCGGCCAAAGTGGTCGCGTCCAAAATGAAGTCGTGGATCTGTACTTCGACGACCGATCCGTCCGGCATACCGAAATCGGGTATCACGGCGAATACGCGGGAAACATGCTCGATACCGCGTGTCGCGAGTTCGCTCAGCAGCCGGGGCTCGTCGAAGAGCTTGGTATCCAGGTTGTCGCCGTCGGGTTTCCGGAACCGCACCATGTAATGGCCGCCGTGCCCATCGCTGATGACGATGTTGTCGTTATTGTTGGCCGACAACGACTTCGACTGATTACGTGCCGCGAGATCGGCCAGTGCGCGGGCGACCGGATCCGGCAAATCGGTGCCGGTTGTCCCGCCGAGATAACGGGTGCCGCCCACTGCCGGCAAGCCGGGGATCGAATCACCCGGGTCGACAATGTAGTCGCCGGGGCCGCGTGAGCCGCTGGTCGCGCCCGCCGGGAGGGTGCGGACCAGCCCCCGGACGCCGGTTGCCGTGGCTTTTCGGACCTGTGCTGTGGTGCGGTGCAGTTGCCGGGCGACGTCCTCCACGGTTTCGCCGTCGCGGAACTGCATTTCCAGAAGTCTCCGCTGCGATGAGGTCAATCCGGCCAGTCCGGCCTCGAATTGTTCCCGAGTCGCCTGATGCAGCGCCGCGGCCCAGTCGTCGCGACCGGCCGGCACCGCCGCCATCAGGGCCTGCCGGAATCGGGTGACGGGAAGGTGGTCGTCCCGACTCTCCGTCACGTCGGGTGGGGGGTCGCCACGGCCCGGTGCCTCGCCCCGAGTGGCGACCTCATCGGCGCCGGTGCCGGTGTTGCGGCCGACATCGGAGCGCGGAAGCTCCGCGGATTGGTCGTCGGGGTTGAATCGGGTGAACGTCCAGGGGGTTATACCGCCGGGCACTCGGGCGATGCCGCTGTCTCGGGCAGCCCTGCGGGGATCCGTGTCGAGCGCGGCGGTGCTGGGCGGCATGGCGCCACGCGCCGTTCGGCGCAGCCGAGTGGCCGTTTGTGGGTCACCGGGCGTGCCCGTGAGGTCCAGACTCGGTGCGCTGCCGATTGTTTCGTCGGCTTCGATATGCGGCACGAGGGCGTCGGGGCGCTCGCGTCCGAGGCGGGTGGTGGGGTGTGGTGTCTGCTGCCAGGTCTCGCTGGTCCAGGTGCCGGGGTCGACGGGGTGTTCGGGCTGGACCAGGTATTCGTTGTTGTCGTCGTCTATTCGGTACGAGATGGCGTGGAACCGGGTGCCCTCCTGTCTGAGCTGTGCCAGCCGTTGGTGTGCCCGCTCGCCGTGGTAGTCGACTTCGATGGCGTCCCCGGCGGGATCGCGGGCCAGGGTGTGGTCGGGATTGCGGCGGAGTTCATGCAGCCACAGCCGGCCGTTGTCGTCCCGGGCCAAGGTGACGAGATGCCCGTCGATGGTGGATTCGCGGTCGCCGGTCTCGTGGTCCAGGTGGGGATAGGTGATACTCAGAATAGCGAGCGCGGTGGGAGAGTCCTCGCTTACGAGGTTCGACGCCAGCTCGTCGAGGGTGGGGGCCCGGGGGCCGGCTCCGTCCGGGGTGGAGTTATCCGTATTTCGGTATTCGATGTAGGCGCCGTGTGCGTACTGGGCGAATTCCTTGGGGTGGAATCCGGTGTACTGCATGATGAGAGCGGCGTCGTCATCGGGGGTTTCGATGAAGGTGTAACTGTCGAGCTCGTCCCTGGTAGCGGTGTTGATATCCCTGCCGGGATGCTCGCGGTCGAAATACGGCCCGGCGAAGTATCTGCGGGCGAAGTCCAGCGCGCTGCGCCCGCATTCCGCCGCAGTGGCGGAACCGTTGGAATCGAGGGTGGATACCAGGGCCGCATGTATCTCGTTGTCGACCGCTGCTGCGGAATCGTGTCGACCGGCAGTGCTGTGCGACTTCGCGGGAGGAGCGGGTTCGTTGGCGGGCCGGGTAGGAAGCGCGAGAATGCCGGTGCCCAGTCCAACGGCGACCGCCGCAGCGGGGGAGGTGGTTCCGAGCTGTTCACCGAGGCCGTCGAGCTGACTGCGGAGTTGCGCGGTGGTGAGACCATACGTGGTAGCAAGGACGGGGCCGGACAATCCTTCCGACATCGACCGGAGTAACCCGAGCGCAGTGCCGGACAAGTCGGGCGTACCGGACACAGTCGCGGGCGTGAGGTCGGTGATATCGAGATAACCCCGCCGAGTCGCCTCGACGACCAGGGTGAGGGCATCGATGGCACCGAGCTCGGCGGTCAGCTTGCCGAGGATCTCCAGAGCGCCGTCGATTTCGATACTCAGCTGTGCGGCAATCTCTTCGAGGTTACGGCCGAGCGCCGTGCCGTGCAGTATCGCCCACTCCGTGTCGGTGAGGTAGCCGTCTGCGTCCGGCAGATTGTCGGCACGGGCCACCATGTGCGCGAGCCGGTGTAGAGCGCCGGTGGTCGCGGTGCGGGCCGCCGTGGCGGCCAGCGTGGGGGAGTCGGCGGCCAGGGCCGGGATGGCGTCATCGAGCCTGCCGTGCTGAGCGATCAGCGTGGCCATCGCAGTTTGCTGCATCGGTGACAACTGCCGCAGGTGGGCCCGCACGGCGGCCGGGCCGGCGGTGGTGAGCGCGGTGGCGATCGGGTCGTCGGGCGCTGTCGAGGCGAGCACTCGATAGGCATCGGCCAGCTCTCCCGGTGTCGTCGTCGTGACTCCGTATCGATCACGTATGCCGGTGACCTGTCGTACCCATCGGCGGATCGGTTCCACGACCGGGGCGGCTGCCCTGCCGCGCACCAGTTGCAGGCCGGCGGTGGCTCCGGCGGCTGTTCCTATGGTCGCGGCAGCGGTCCAGGCCGCCATGGTGGGATCCACCGGGATCAGCAGTCCGGCAACCGCTCCGCCGAGCATGTAGGTGGCGCGGCTGGTGGCCCGGAACAGCCCGAGGTGACGGCCTTTGAAGGACGGTGGAATCACCTGCTGGACGTACGTTCCCCTGACTGTATTGGTGAGACTCGAGGAGGTGTAGAAGGCAGCCAAACCCAGTGCGGCGATGGCAGGGTCGGCGAATGCAGCTTCGGTGGCAGCGAGCGCGGTCGCTGCGGTCAGGCCGACAGTTCGTGAGGTTTCCGCCGCCGTCGCGCTGGTGGCCGTACGACGTCGCAGCTCGCCGTCGGCTCCGCCGGACCGGCGTAGTCTGTTCCAGTCGGCAAGCTTGCCGGCGACTCCACCGAGGACCGTACCCACCGGGATTCCCAGGCTGGCGATCGACTGCTCGGTGCTGGTCAGGTCGTGGTCGTTCAGAAGCGAGGCGAAATACAGACCCTGGAAGCCCAGGTACAGGTTCATCACGTTGTTTCCACGATCCAGTTTGTTCAGCACTGGATTTCGCTTGATGAACCGGCGCGCCTCGGCGTAGCTGTCCCGGAATCGCCGGAGACCTTCCCGGAACTGTACGACTCTCTCGAACACGACTCTCACGAACCGCCGGTCCGGATCTTCGGCAACGCCCGGGCGAACTCTGCGCGGCGCGGTGGCCATATCGGGGAGCCGGTGGAACGTCCACCAGTTGATCCCGAATGTCGCGGCATTCAGCCCGAACACCGCTGCCGGTGACCACCCGAGCATGAGTGGGCCCAGGGCGGTGCCGCTCATCGCGATAGTGGGGCCGATCATCGTGTTGGCCCGTTGGTAAGATTTCGCGCGTTCTCGGCCGACCAGGAGCTCGTTGATCTTCCCGGCGGTGACCGACCGTAGTTCGTAGGCGATCGCCTCCACGAACATCGCCGCGGCGACGAAGTACGGCAGATGAGGAGCGTCGGTAAGGATCGCCGCTGCGGTAGCGGCTGCCCCGGCGCCACCGACCAGCTGGCCGGTTTTGGCAAATTTCATCAGCCTATCGGCATCGGCGCCATATCCGCTGACGAGCGCAGCGCCGATATGGGGGACCTGAGAAGCCGCGACGATGGCCCCGGCCGGTCCCGCCCCGAACATGCCGACCGACCAGAGCGCCAGAGCCGATTCCATGACGGCGTCCCCGAAGGACGAGACCTGGCCGCCGAAAAAGCGCCAGCGGAAATCCAGATTGCTGCGCAGCAGTTGCAGGATCGAATCGCTCTGCTGGTCCGGGGTTTCGGATGTCGGTGTCCGCTGTGTGCGGTCGCGGTGCCAGAGTCGCCAGTCGCGGAGTTTCTCGAGGAATGCGCGGTCCGGATGGTTTCCGTGCCCATCTTCCGGATCCTGCGGGGACCGCCCCGGTCGGCTGCCGATGGCGCCGTTTTCGGCCGGATGGATGGGCGATTGTGCCGCCCCGGGTGTTGTTTCGCTGCGCGATCCACCGGTGCGTTGCTGCCACGGAGTGGGAGCAGCGGTGTATTCGACGGCGCCGCCGGGTGCGGGCGATCCACCGGTGCGTTGCTGCCACGGGGTGGGAGCCGGGGCCTCGGTGTTGTCGCGATCGCCGGTGGTGGTGTCCGGTCTTCCGCGGACCGGTGCCGCCGTGCCGCCGAGCTCGGCGTGTTCGGCGTGGGGAAGCGCAACCAGACGGCCCGCAGTGCTTTCGAAATTGGCGGAGAAGGCTCGGTCCATCCGGGGGAACGACTGCCGGAAGAATTGTTGCCAGGTGTCCCGGTCGCGCATGCGGGCGAGGGGTTTGCCGCCCAGACCGGGGTCGGCGATACGCGGGACGTTGGTGTCGTAGACAAAGAGGGCACCGTCGAGCTGGGTGACATAGAACGCGTGCGCTATGCCGTCGCGTTCGACGACGAAGACCGAACTGTGCCGCGGGTTTTCAGGATCCAGCAGGCTGTCGATTTCACGATCCAGGCGCTCCTCGAGAGCTCCGTCGGCATCAACGAACTCGGCGAGACCGGTGGTGAGGCCGGTGACGAGTGC